>NZ_JAHBRW010000001.1:2991096-3335394 GCF_018398315.1 Chelatococcus sp. YT9 | reverse complement strand
CGCTTCAAGGCTGATGAGGACTGAAGCTGCGATGTGAGCCGGACTCCACCGAGCTTCGCGGAGGCGCAAAACTTGCAAGCGCCTCTATAAGGCAGAAGCCTCACATCACAGCAAAGGTGGCGTTCGCGCCGTTAGCGGCCTTTGCCAAGCTTCAGCTTCTAACCAAACGTGATCGAGTCAGGTTGTATGTCTACGACACCATGGAGCCGAACGGTCGTTTGTTCCGCGTTGTCGACGAGCACATAGGTTATTCCATCCCAATGAAGCGCAGCGACTTCATTTGTATTCATGTGGGCTCGCATCGTCGCAGCAGCGTCTTCGAGAGTTGTCGCGTTACTGGTGGCTACTTCTTGCTCTAATGTCAAAGTCCGATCATGGTCGAGAAGCCGCCCTTCGCGTAAGAAGGCGAAGCGGAGGATGTCATTTGCCGGATCAAAATCTGTGATCGTCGTGAGCATTTTCTCCTTGACGCTGGGGAGCACAGAATGTTCGGCGCGTGCGATCACCACGACATCGTGACCCGTCCCAGTCTCAACAAAATTGCGGCCCGCGCCGGGTGAGATGACGTCGTCGCCTTTGCCGGTCCGGACATAGTCATTACCGGCACCCGTATAGACCACATCATCGACATCTCCGGTGACCAGAATGACATCCCCCTCCCCACCGAGCTTGATCACGTTCGGACCTTGAGAACCTGCCATCGTCAGGGGTCGCGTCTGCTCCGCGGAGAACTTGAGTTGCCCCGTGGCGCGCGCGGCCGAGATATCTTCAAGACGCTCCATTCCACCTTGGGGAATGGAGAGATCGAGGTCCCGCGCTCCCTCGATCGACAGGAATTTCAAGCTGCGACTGTCCAACGTCACCTTGGAGGCAGACCATACCAGCATATGGACGTTGCTGATACCGCTCAGGGCAACGGTTTGATTGATACCCGCAATGACGACGTCGAGCATATTGTCCGTATCTTCCGGCTTTACTTGTACTTCCAGGCGATGCGTGGTGCCGACAATTCCCAGACGCGTCGAGGTCGGCATGTTTCGGAGGATCAACTCACCCGGGTAATGCCCGACCTTGAGTATTTCCACCCCTGCGCTTGCTCCAAGATCGAAGGTCGTCGATTTTGTGGCTGGCGTGGCCCAGAAAAAGGGCCGGTCTCCCGAGAGCGCCCAAAATAGAGGTCGGCCTGTGCTCTGCTCACGACCCGTGCCGGCGACGCCGACATCCTTGCATCCAGAAATGGTAGGCTTGACGAAGCCGTATGGCAGATGAACCTGAGCCTCTTCAAATACGCCAGCCAAGCAAGACACGGGCACGGAATACCGGGACGGATCACTGGTGATGACCGAGACCAATCGACCACCTTTGCCAACATAATTTTGAGAATATACTTGTGAACTCACGCTAACCTCGGTGAAACTGATAGGATATATCTGCGCGATACGCAAAATATATCTACCATCGCGTCTTCACATAGCGCGCTTCCGAATGCAGCAAAAGACTGGCAAATGGCGCAGATGATCAATGCATGAAACGCGAACAGCCGCGCAGGGGCGCGGCTGTTATAGATTTTATTCTGTCACGATGGATCCATCAGCACCTAAGGGCGACGCCCCGGGCGCGTTGCACGTGGCGTACACAACCCGTAACGGGCCTGGAGCACGCGGGTCAGCGGTATCCGCCGAACATGCCGCAAATCTCTGTGATTACCCCAATCCGGGCGCCGGGCCGGCCGCGCGATCCGAGGGAAAGCACTTTAGAGCGTGTGGCCCTTCTTCTGCAGCTCCGCACGGACGCGCTGCAAGGCGAAGTCGGCGGTCTCGTTGGCCCATTCGCGCATCGCATCGAAAATATCGTTCAACAGCAGCGGCTGCACTTCAACATACTTCTTGCCCGCCGGCGAACTGAAGAACGTATTGATTTGCTGCAGGTCCGCCTCGCTAAGGTGTGTGGCCAGCATGCGTGCGGAATTCGTGATCAGCTCCTGCTTGCGAGCCTCGATCTCCGGCCGGATCTGCACAAGCGCTGCATCGATATCCTTGGCCAGCTCTGGCCGCGTTACGAACAGCTGCTTGATCTGCTCACCAAAGGTCGGGACGAGCGCTTCGAACGAGCGCGCCATGCCTGATCCGATAATGACGTCGCGCGCGACGGCAATATGGCTCTGCGTCACCTGCGGGGCCGCCTGGGCGGGGGCCTGCGGTGCCGGCTGCTGTGCGATGGCCGCTGTAGCGGTTGTCAGCGCCAAGGCCAGCGCGGCGAACGAAATGCGGCTGAAAGCGCGTATCATGACTTTCTAACTCCTTGGCACCATGCGCGTTTTTGTAAGATCCCCATAAGTGGAGACGCCGTGGGGCGACGCAACGATCGCGCCGGTCGCCAGGCGGATGAACAACCCGTGATCCACGACGCCGGGAACTGAAAGCAGAGCTTGGCTAAGCCGCTCCGGCTCGGTGATCGCACCGAATGATCCATCGAGAATATAATGCCCGCCGTCGGTGATGAACGGAGTGCCATCTGCCTGCTTGCGGAGCCGGAGATCGCCACGGCATCCGGCGGCGGCCGCAGCATCGCGCACGGCGAGCGTCGTTGCAGCGAGGCCAAAGGGCACAACCTCAACCGGCAGTGGAAAGCGGCCGAGCACGGCCACGCGCTTGCTGTCGTCGGCTATGACGATCATGCGCGCGCTTGCGGCCGCCACGATCTTCTCACGCAGGAGAGCGCCGCCCCCGCCCTTGATGAGGCGCAGATCCTCGTCGATCTCGTCAGCTCCATCGACCGTCAGGTCGAGCTCCGGCGTCGCATCGAGATCCGACAAGGGGATACCCTCGGACTCGGCCTGAGCGCGCGTGCGCTCCGACGTCGGCACGCCGATCACCTTGAGGCCGCCACGCACGCGCTCTCCCAAGAGAGCGACAAAGTGCTTCGCCGTGGATCCTGTGCCAAGGCCCAGGCGCATGCCATCTTCCACAAGGGCGACGGCCTGTGCCGCAGCCTGGCGCTTGGCGTCCTCGTTGCTCACTTGTCGAGCCCCGCGAGCAGCATGTATTTCAGCTCCGTGAACTCCTCGATACCGTGACGAGAGCCCTCGCGGCCGATCCCGGATTCCTTGATGCCGCCGAACGGTGCGACCTCAGTCGAGATGAGACCCGAGTTGACGCCGACAATGCCGTATTCCAATGCCTCCGCGACGCGGAAGATGCGCCCGATGTCGCGCGAGAAGAAATAGGCTGCGAGGCCGAACTCGGTGTCGTTGGACTGGGCGATGACGTCCGCCTCGGTCTCGAAACGGAAGACTGGCGCGAGCGGTCCGAAGGTCTCCTCGCGCGCGATCATCATGTCCTTCTTGACGTTAGTGAGCACCGTCGGCTCGAAGAAGGTTTGTCCGAGGGCGTGGCGCTTGCCGCCGACGCGAACCTCCGCGCCCTTAGACAACGCATCGGCGATATGCTCCTCGACTTTCGACACGGCCGCCGCAGTGATGAGCGGACCTTGCTCGATACCGGCCTGAGTGCCGTCGCCCACCTTCAGAGCGCCAACACGCGCGGTGAGCTTCTCGACGAAAGCATCATGGATGCCCGCCTGCACATAGAGGCGGTTCGCGCAGACGCAGGTCTGGCCCATGTTGCGGAACTTCGACGCCATGGCGCCTTCAACGGCAGCATCGACATCCGCATCGTCGAACACGATGAAGGGCGCGTTGCCGCCGAGTTCGAGGCCCACCTTCTTCACGGTGGAAGCCGCTTGCCGCATCAGGAGCTTCCCGACCTCCGTGGAACCAGTGAAGCTGATGAGTTTGACCAGCGGATGCTCGGTCATCACCTTGCCGATGTCCCGCGCGGAACCCGTAACGATGTTGAGAACGCCGGCCGGCAGACCCGCACGTTCGGCGAGGACCCCAAGTGCCAGGGCCGTCAGCGGCGTCTCGCCGGCAGGCTTGACCACGGCCGTGCAGCCGGCGGCCAGCGCCGGGCCGACCTTGCGGGTAATCATGGCGGCAGGGAAGTTCCAGGGCGTGATCGCCGCGATGACGCCGACCGGCTGGCGGATAACGACCATGCGGGCGTTCGGCCATGGCGAGGGGATTGTTTCGCCATAGAGGCGCTTGGCCTCTTCGGCATAGAACTCGATGAAAGCCGCGGCATAGTCGATCTCGCCGCGGGCCTCGGCAAGAGGCTTGCCCTGCTCGGAGGTCATAATCAGCGCAAGATCGTCACGGTTGGCGATGATCAGATCGAACCACCGGCGCAGGATGGCAGCCCGTTCCTTCGCCGTGCGCTTTGCCCATCCAGCCTGCGCCGCGCCGGCCGCCTCGACGGCCCGTGTGGTCTCCTCGGCACCGAAATGCGGGACCTTGGCAATGACAGAGCCGTTCACGGGATTGGTAACGGGGGTCTGCGCCTCGCCGATCCAGGCTCCATTCACGAAACAGGCTTCGACAAGTAGGGATGAATCTTTGAGCTGCATGACGAAGCCTCCCTGGTCTTCAATAAACGAGCCCGTCCTCTAGCATGCGCTGTCCGGCACGCAAAGCGCCGCTGTTGCTTCTCCAGCGGACATCAGAAATCAGAAGGCGTTCCGGCGGCCCTTGTTATCTCGCCCTCTGCGGGAACCATCGCGGACTTGGCAGGTTACCGTGGCATCAGTGACTACGGACCAGCACAAAACGGACCTGAGCGATGAGCGGCTTTGCCCTGACGTCAAACTACGCCTGCGAAACCTGCAATTGTTCAGCGATCATGCTTCCCGAAACCCTCACCGATCACAGCTCTGTCAGATGTTCCGGCTGCGGCGCCGAACTGGGCGAATGGGGCGCATTCAAGGAAATGACCCGCCGTATCATCATGGACGAGGTGGAGCGAGGGACCTGTGATCCCCGCTCAGCTGGCGTTGATATGGCTATAAAAATCTGATCTTGCCGAGCACCCGAGAACCCGCGCGATCAGCGCGGGCTCTGCCCCTCGGACTGAGAGGACGGGGGAACAACCGCCGGACCGCTCGTGGTTGTTGCCTGCGGCGTGCAGACCACCTGATCGTTGAACACGTAGCAGACGCTCATTTCTCCGGTGCGGAGGTTCACGCGGAAGACGCCGCCTTCACGCTCGTGACGCGATGCAACCAGACCGTACTCGCCTGGCACCTGCTTCCCCGCCCCTTCACCGGGAGCATAGCAGAAGGTGACGCCGATGGTGCCCTCCTTCAGGCCATACTGGCACGCTCCCACTTCCCCCGTAACACGGTCGATCCGATAGACGCGGTTGAGATCGGTTTGCGGAGCCGGGACGAATTCGAAGGGAGCCGCGCCCGCTAGGGCGACCCCGGCAAAAAGGCCGATGCCGATGCGCTTCGCTAGCAAGAACGGTGATGTGATCATAGGCGCTTCCTGACGCGTGCAGTTCAATTCCGTTGAAGACCATGACGGTTCGGCCGCCTGCTCCGGCGCCGAATCGCTTCGCCTCACTCTACCATCCTCCCCCGCACCATTCCCATGACCATGGCCTCATTGGGATAGCCGCTCACTGAAGGGCGTATCGGCGTCCATACTCGCGCATATGCACCCTTGCGCGAACCTCCTGTTTCGGCTAGCTGCGCGGCATGCACAAGCTCACGCCCCGCGTTCTGGCTTTCGACCTCGACGGCACGTTGGCCGACACCGCGCCCGATCTCATCGGGACGCTCAACGTCATCCTCGCCCGGGAGGACTTGCCGCCCCTGCCCCTCGAGCAGGCCCGCGATCTGATTGGCGCCGGCGCCCGCGCGCTGCTCGAGCGCGGCCTCGCAGCCAGCGGCCGCACAGCGAGTCCCGAAGAGCTCGAGCGGCTTTTCTCCGATTTCATCGTCCATTACAGCGATCACCTCGCCGACATGAGCCAGCTGTTTCCCGGCGTCGAAGCTTCCCTGAAGCGGTTCTCGGACGCAGGCTGGGCGCTCGCGGTGTGCACGAACAAGTTCGAAGCACAGTCCATCAAGCTTCTGGAGCTGCTCGGCGTCGCCGATCGTTTCGCGGCCATCTGCGGACGGGATACGTTTGACGTCTACAAGCCAGACCCCCGCCATCTGACTGCAACCATCGCGCGGGCTGGTGGCGATCCCGCGACGGCGGTGATGGTGGGCGACTCGCTTACCGACATCAAGACCGCGAAGGCCGCAGGTATTCCCGTCATTGCCGTTCCTTTCGGCTACACGGAGGTGCCTGTGGACCAGCTCGGGCCCGATCGCATCATCCATCATTTCGACGAACTCTGGGACGCAGTCGCCAGCCTGCCCATCCAGGTGACCGCGTCCTAGTGCGTCTGACACTGGGTCGTGCCGCCGGCTGATTGGGCGAACGAGGACGCATTCGCTATTCGCGGGTTCGGGCAAGCGCCTCCGGCGGCAGCGGCTTGAATCGCACGTTGCGCAAGAACATGCCGAGCTCACGGGTGTCGGCGCTCGTGCGGTCAAAGACCAGGGGTATGCGCGGATTGGCAATCGTCAAACGGACGATGACAATGCCGTCTTGCCTTAGAAGATGCGCCGGTACATCCACTGAAAACCACTCCGGTTCGCCGCGATCGATCGCCCAGTCCGTCAACGCTTTGCCGTTGACTGCCACCGCAACGGATGTTGGGGGTTGCCCCTCAGGCACGAAAGCCTGGCTTTCCATCTCGATCTTGAGACCCTGTCCCTCCGGCACATCCACATTGAAGACAAGGGACGCCTCTCCGCCGTTCGTCCATCGGCCGGCGGCCTCGGGCTCATCCCAGGAATCGAACGTGAAGACACTTGCCCTGGAATCAACGACAGAGAGTGTCTCGCCAATTCGCGCGGTATCGGGCACGAGGGGCAACGCAACCGCACAAGCGCGCGACCACCGGCCGAACCAGCACGGCAGACCAAAGGTTAAGCGCTGACACACTTTGACAGCTGCGCGCTTGAGCAAGGTGACATCCACGCCAAAATGCAGGAAGGCTGGCTCCAGGGGCAATGGACGCAGTGGCAGGATTACGAAGCCACCCGGATAAGGCATCGCCTTATAGTCGCCGAACAGCCAATGGCGATCTCCCTGATAGATCGCATGAGGCCCGTTGTAGAAGCTGAGCCAGGTGCCGACGGCCGGAATAGCAAGCCCCTCGTGAACGCTCACGAGGCCCTTGGGAAAGTCGATCCAACGCGGCTCTTTGATCGAAGTCTCAAAATTGCCGATGGTTTTGATCGAAGCGCGCCAACCGAACAGGAGCACGACCGAGATCAGGGCGATCACTCCGACGGTGAGCCCCTGCCGCAATGGTCGCGCAAAAAGTTCGCGAACTAGTACTACGCTGTATATCCCAAGTATAACGAGTGTCCATTTGAAATAGTGATAATTCCCATAATGCCATATCCCGCCCGGAAGAAGATCTCTATATGTCAAATACAGGAGAAAGTACGCGACAGTCGCTCCAATGACGATGAGATGGCGGAAGCGTGCAGCCGCTCCAGGCGTGACTATGATGCACGCAATCATTCCGGCAAAACCTGAGATGATCCAGGGGAAACGCTCCGCCAGCCCCTTTCCGAGAGCGTCGGGAAAGAGCGGATACGGGCTGATGACCAAGGTCACCCAGCGCACCGGCAGGAGGCGCCATTCAAAGCCGATGCGATCACTCATCGCCACATAGTCGCTCAGCCGGAAACCATAGATCAGCAGATAGGGAACCGCGAGAAGCACAGCGCCAACCACGCTTCCGGCAATGCCGCCAAGGATAAAAGCGGCCCCCGACCGAATAGGAGCACGTTGCCACAGGAGGCTCATGCAGGTCACGGTGCCGGCCACACCCAGCACCACGAGCGCATCGACAGGACGCGCGGCGGCGATCAGGGACCCGGATACGCCAGCGATGGCACCGAGGACCGCGGGGCGTCCTCCGCTCGCTACCCTTACGAGGGCCCAAAGGCACAACAACACCAACGGCACCGCAAGCGTCGTCGTCCAAGGGATCACCCAGGCGTTCAGGCTGATGGGGTACAGGACAGTCGTCGCAAAAAACGTCAGCCATCCGGTGATACGCGCCCAACGCCAGCTTGGCAGAATGGCGGCGAGCAACGCCCCCGACAGCCAAAGCGCCGCAAGCAGGCAGAGCAGATTGGGGACCAGGAAAGGATTTGCGGGCGTCAGATGGACAAAAGGCACGCCCACGAGAGAATAACCCGGCAGATACCAATGATGCCCAGCTTCCAGATTCCCCTGCGAAAAGGCGAGCGTAGACTGCAGATACTTCCACTGATCATGCCAGGCCCACCAGCCACTCCCTTCCATGGCCGCGCGCGGCTTTATCGGACTGTGGCGATAAGCGCTGAGATAAATGAGAATGGTTGCTATTGCCGTGGAAATGAAAACGGCGAGATCCATCCGCTTGGCATCTTGAAATATTGCCCCGCCGAAACGCCCCATTTTTCGAACGGTCTCATCAACAACCACGGTGCATCCTTTGAAAGTAGGGATACAGTCCTAGCTACCCCGCGCAAACGCTCTGCCTCAATGCTACAAAGATCGCTTGGCTGGCAAGTGATGCAGACAATTCTCATTGCCTATGCCGCGCCCGCAAGGTTGCAGGCGCCAGCCACTCTATCGCACCTCACAGCGGCGTGAGCGTCCCCACCTTTTTTGACGTGAAGGGACCATAGGGCTTGCCTTCAGCCAGCGCCTATGCTTTTGGTGTCGCCTATTGATGGGTGCGTAGCTCAGCGGGAGAGCACTGCCTTCACACGGCAGGGGTCACAGGTTCAATCCCTGTCGCACCCACCATTATTTTCCCAATGATTTCAATTCGTTAAGACGGCACCCCCGAATCAGCAAATTGGGTCCGCCACAGTTTGCGCCACAGTTTGCTGACCTGAGGCGCTGCACGTTCCCGTTCCGTTCACGGTGTGACTCTCCGCACAGACAGAGCGCTCCACCTCCGCGAGACTGCGCCGAGAGGCGGCCATGGGGTCGCGAAACCCGGTGTAGAAATGGTCGACCTCCCGCCCGTGAGACTTGGCGAACTACGAAAGGCGAGCGTCCCCCTTTCCGTCAGCTGCCCCCTGTGCAGCCACCGCGCTAGTGTCGACCCGACCAGAGTGCCCGGCCCTGACAGTCTCGACATCAAGGAGCTAACGAGCCGCTTTCGCTGTCAGACGTGCCTGCGTCGCGGCGGGATGAGCGTCAGCGCCGAGACCAAGCCGTGGGTCTGGCATCTGCGCCGGACACGGCAGTTTCACCGTATCTCGCCGATGATGAAAATGATCGGTGACGAGGGCCAGGATGACTAAGCGTAAAGGCGAACTGTCGGCGAGCACGATCGACCGGGATTGGCCCCATCAGGTGGCCTTGCATCATCTCGTGACGCGTCGCCGCTACAATGAAATCCAGGCCTTCCGCGAGGATAAAAATTGCCCACCGCGCGGCCATTCCGTCTGCTATCAAGACGAGTGGTACAATGTCTTTTGCTTCGCAGATGAGGCCCATGCTCTTGTGTTCGCGCACAGGTTCGGGGGCGAGATTTGCGACCCTCGCGAACGTGGCCGGGGGCACGCATGGGCGCAGTGGAAGAAGGGAACGGCAAAACCAAAGCGGCGAGGCTGATGTGTGCAATCTTTATTCCGTGACCAAAGGCCAGCAGGCTATCCGCGAGCTGGCGAAGGCGTTCGAGGATTACACGGGCAACCTGCAGCGCATGCCGGGCGTCTTCCCCGACTATTCAGCGCCGATCGTGCGCCATGGGCCAAACGGGCGGGCCTTGGCTCTAGCACGATGGGGGATGCCGTCGTCCCAGTTCGCACTGATGCAAGCCGCGAAGAAGCGCGCCGAGAAGCTCGAGGCCAAGGGCCTGGCGGTCGACTTCAAGGAATTGCTGAAGATGGAGCCGGACAGCGGCACGACCAATGTCCGCAATACGGATAGCAAGCACTGGCAGCGCTGGCTTGGGCCAGACAATCGGTGCCTCGTGCCCTTCACCTCATTCAGCGAGTTCAACAGAGAGGCCGGCGGCGACATCTGGTTCGCGTTCAATGATGAGCGCCCTCTCGCCTTCTTCGCCGGTATCTGGACGGAGCGTTGGCCGAGCGTCCGCAAGGTCAAGACCGGGATGGAGGTTGCCGACCTCTACGCCTTCCTGACCACGGACCCGAATGCTGAGGTCGGAGCGGTCCACCCGAAGGCCATGCCCGTCATCCTCACCACCGAGGCGGAGCGGGAAATCTGGATGCGGGCGCCGTGGAGCGAGGCCAAGGACCTACAGCGCCCGCTCCCGGACGGCTCGCTGCAAATCGTGGCGCGAGGCGTCAAGACCGACGAGGCGCTTCCGTCTCTTTGACGGCCTCGTCGTACTGTTCTTTGAAGCGGCGGTGGCTCTCGTAGTCATACTGGCTTTGCCCGTCGTCGTCAGGGTCATCCTCACCCTCAGGACCTTGATCGGGCCAGCCACCTTCGGGCTTCACGACATCCATTCCGGACGTCTCCGGACGTTCTCGATCGGCTGGCCAGTTTGCGCATATCGCCTCGATTGCGGCTCGATCCGCTTCATGCCAGACATCAATAGCCCGGTCGTCTTCCTCACTATAAGGGATAAGCCCGTGGGTATCTGTCCATCCTTCTAGCGCAAAGAAGCCGTCCAGCGAGTCCAGCGGTGACACATTGTGCTTTTGGAACACCGCAGCCGCAGCGTGCAGGCCGCGCCTGACTTCTTCTTTGGTGGCGCCAGGCACGTCCATGGTTAATGTGATCTTCATGGCTCGATCTCCATAGCCCCGCCGCTATGGAACAAAATAAGAACGGATGAGTCAAGCCGGTTCCTAAATGGTACGGTTCACGCGATAGGCGTGAAGGGTTCCGAGGCGATCTCCCCGGCGCAGCTCGCATAGCCAACCATATCGAGGTGATCGTCTAGGTTGTACGAACCGCTCTGCGTCCGTGCCAGCTTCATCAGCACCATAAGGTGCCCAACGTCCACCGGATCAAGCGGCGCCTCCGGATCGCGGCGGATCTGAAGATAGCCGTTCCAGAGGGTGGCGATCCTCTCGAAATTATCCCGCTTCTGTCCGTGCTGTCTGTCCCTGTCTCCAGACACAAGCTCGGCAGCGGTTGATGCGATGCATCCTGCTTTCATCGGTTTAATCCAGATCCGAAAGGCTGAGGTAAACTACGGGTTTCCCGGCTTTCTCAAACTGATCGATCTCATGAGCGAGGCCCTTGGACCTGTCCCAGCCGGGAAGCATCAGAACAATCAGTGAGGAGGCCGCGTCGACAAACGGCTTGTCCTGGTATTCCCACAGGGTTTGATCGGTCTGGGAGAGGTTGCCGACCTCTGCGATCCGGTGGGAATGCGGTATGGGGGCAAAGACACGGAACCCCCGTTCGATTAGCTTCGCGGCGGCACGCGACCCGTCATAGGCGGCGGCTCGGTGACCATGCTGATACATCGTGAATGGCTGGCCTAGATAGACGAACCCCGGCAGATCGCGGAGATCGTCGAGTTTCGGGGCCACTTGGTAAAACGAATCGCCTGAGGCTTTATTAGCGTTGGCCGCTGTTAAAGTGGGTTTGGCATAGCGAGTGACGATCATGCCGACCTCGCCATGGTTGCGGGAACGCGGACCCGAGGGAGAGGCGGCGGGACTGGATCTTCCAGCTTGATCTCGCAGCGTTCTCTCAGGCCCCATCTCTCGGTCATTAGGGCAAGCCACTGCTGGGGAGGTTCGAGGGCGCAGCGAAGTCCGTTCGGGTATTCGGCGTAACCGACGACCGAACCATTCGCGAGCGTTCGTCCCGGGTTTCCAGACGTGTGATAATGCCCGGTGAGAATGAGATCGTACTGCCGGGACGCCCGGGCGCCCTGGAGCTCCACCAGCTTCGTGCCGCGTACGATCGGGAGCATGGGGCCGGCGAAGCCCATTCCGCCTTTTGTCCCGATGGCATCGCCATGGGATTGGAAGACTGTCCAAGCGAAAATCGGATAGACCGCATCGCGCCCCGTCGCGAGATGAACCGTCACGCGGCCATCCCCCTCGAAATGACGCCGGAGGCACTCTCCGATCATCATGTCATAGGAAAGCTTCGTGACCTGCTTGGCTTCCGGCTTGTGCGTGGTCCTTCCGTGGTTTCCTGGGGTCACCGCGACGAACACGGCGCCGAATTCACCCGCGAGCTTGGTGAGGCCGGCTGCCAGCAAATCAGTCGCCATCCAGACTTGCTCTTGGCTCGTAAGGGCGTTCGTCCGGCGAAGCTCGTCGTGGATATCGCCTGATATCAGATCGCCATTGAGTGCGACCACAACCCCGGCCATCTGGCAATCTGTCGACCACCTCGGCAGGATCTCTATCGCCGCGTCGAACAGGCGCTGCAGCCGTCGCTTGGCGATGCTCGTGTCATAGGCATTGAGACCAAGGATTTCGTCAGGGTCGACAACCTCGCCAAGGTGGAGATCTGAAATATGGATCAGGCCAGCCGCCCTCCCCGTTTTTTCACGAGAAGGGGCAAGCCAAGGCACCGATTCGACGGGACGCCCTGCAATCCCACCCATCTCCGCAACCAGCCTTTCGGCCTTGGCCAGATCCTTGGATGTTTCATTCCATCGCTTGCGCCAGAATGCAGCATCGTGGACTTCACGTCTGACCACTTCGGGCGGTTTATCCGTCATATCTGGATTGTTGCTGATCAGGTCGCGTGCCCGTCGAATGCGGTTGGCGAGTGTTCCTCTCGGAAGGCCAAGCGATCGAGCTGCCGCAACCATATTGTTGCCATGGGCAGCGTATGCCGCGAGGGCTTCTTTCATCTGTGCGGCGGACAGACCCGGATTCATGCCGGCACCGCCCGGCCCATCAGAGCGCATACCGCAGAGGATGGCACGGCATAGCCAATCCCAACCATGGATGAGGCAAACATTCCTGTGGGTGCCAGCATCACGCCGACAACAATTCCCCTGAGATTCCCTGCCCTATCGAACATCCCACCGCCAGACATGCCCGGCACGATTGGCCCGCTTACGACAGAGACGTTACGCCATCTGGCGTATGGCCTAGACTTGCCTGCTATCGAGGCCTGAACCTTCACGAATTCAACGTCTGCGGGATTACCGATCAGCGTGACGGAAGCGCCTTCCGCCAATGGCTTGCAAGCAAGCGGGGATATCGCAGCCTGCATCGCCTCATCGCGGATTAGCGCAACATCATAAGCCTTGTTGACCCAAAGAACCTCGGCTTTCGTCGTCAGCCCCTGGTCTGAAAGGATGTCGACGGAATCAGCCTCCCGTATGACATGGGCTGCTGTGAGGATGTATCCATTTCCAATGTGGGTGCCCGAACCATGGCCGGGACCATTGATGACTTTGACGACTGAGCCGGCCTTGGGGGCGGGAGTAGCCGTTGCGTAAGACGCGAGGCAATAAGCAGCTGCCAGCGCAAAGCCGATAGTGGCCAGCGCCGCTGCGATCCAGCGGGACATGAGATGTCCTTTATGTGGGAGGGGGAATTATTTGCCGAGGAAGGCTTTGCCGCCGGAGATGATGAGCCAGCCGAGGCCGCCCATTATCGCTAGGATGATGGCCATCCCGATCTTGCCGGCAGCACTGTCGATCGCCTTGCGCAACCGACGAATAAAACGGAAGTCCTCACGGGCTTCATCGATATGAGCGGGCTCATCGGCGCGAAGGCCCATGTCATGGAGAGCGTCCTTGACGGCCTCCTGCACGATTGCCCGCAGCTCATCCTTGCTGATTGTGATGGCGTCACTCATGGCTTCGCCCTCAGGCCGCCGTCGCGCTGCCGGTAGAAGTCACGCAATGCTGCATGCCGATCGCCGCATTCAATCAGCGAGACACGATCCCGGCTCCAGTAGCGCTCAACGTCCCGTTGCTTCATCGGGCCGCTCGGAAGCTGGACCGGATCCGGGCAATCCATTTCAAAGCTCCCCGGTGGGGGAGATAGGCTTGGGGGAGAGGCGACGAACCTTGTTGAGGCGCTGCACGCCATCAGAGGACAAAGCAGGCTCGTCGCGGCGAGGATCTTGATCAGCCGCATTGGCGTTCTCGTCGAGGAGGGATTGGAGGCGGGTGTTTTCTTTGGCGAGCCATTCCTCGCGCTTGCGGGCGGCTTCACGAGCGTCCGCATTGATCCTGTCTTGCCGTTCACGCTCGACGAGACGAGCGGCCTCCGCGGCATTTGATGCCTCGGCTTTTCCGGCGACATAGCCGTCGTGATATTTGAGAGCGCCGTAGCCCCAAAACCCACCAGCCGCGAGGATCGCAAGGACGGCATAGACGGCTATCGGGGGGATGCCGAGGGCTGAGGCGATAGCGTTCATGCCGCACCCTTCAGGCAAAGGTTGCGCTCGGTCTCACGACGGTTCTGCAGACCCTTTACAACCTTGCCGCCGGCATAGACGAACTTGCGGAATTCATCGCAGGAGCCCCGGATGTCACCCGCATTCTGCCTGCGGACCAGCGTCGATTTGCAGAAGCCGCCAACCCCGATGTTGTAGGCAAGAGAGAGGTTCGCGACGTAGACTTCAGTGGGCAGGCTGTCAGGATCCCTGAGGCAGCGCCGCATTCCCGCCTCGTGCTCGACAAGGCTATCGATCAGCATATTGTCGCAAGTCGCCTTGCTGAATCTCATGCCGGGCTTAATGCCCTTCGTCTCGCCATAGCACGCTGTTAACACACCTATCACATCTCGGTAGGCGTAGAGGCGAAGGCCTTCCAAGCCCCCCACGACTTGAATAGCGAGCAAGCCAGCAGCGGTGACGACACCGACGCCAGCGCCCGCCTTCTTAAGACGGCTGTTCATTCATTTGCTCCGGAAACGCTCTGCTGAGCAATCAAGCGCGCAACGAACGCCCCGCCGGTCGCCACGAAGGCGAGCAACGCAAAGGCACCGCGCGGAATGGGAAGGACGCCATCAAGGAACGGAACTGCCGCCTCAAGGCCTGATAGAAAGAACGCGATCGTCAGCAGCCGGACAGACCACGCGTACCGGAGCACTCGTCTCCAGTTCGGGACGAGCCTCACCGGTTCCCGCCTTCAACGACGTGCTTTGCGCCTTGAGCAACACCAGCCCAGTAGCTGCTCTCACGAGACGCGCACGCGCTCACGGCCGCGGCGACTAGCGCCACGATCAGCAAAAGTTTCATTTGGGTGTCTCCGAAGATCAGATCAGCTTGCGGCGCGGTCTAGGCCGTGTTCCGATGGGGCGACCTCAAAACCGCTCCCCCGGCGATGAGGTACCGTCCTCGGCTGCCATTTTCCCCGGCTCAGGCCAGCAGCCGGGGGCGGGCTTAGATATCGATCGGCGGTTCAGGCGCGTGTACCGTCTCGTCTTCCAGGAGGGCGAAAGGCAGATCGCGCAGGTAGGCCACCATCGCCGCCGCATTGGCGATGTAAGCCGGATCGTCGATGATGCGCTTCGGCGCCACGAACTTGCCGACGAGATCGACGACGGCGCCCGCCTCGAATTCGATCGCATCCGGGTTCAGGTTGATCCCGACGCCCGGTGACGCCGTGTCGATGGCGCGAGGCGCGATGTACACGGGGGGTATGCTCGTCGGGTTGCTCAGCGCTTCGAGGGCAACTTTCTGCGCGGCGGTGATGATGAATTTGTTCTCGACGCTCATGCTGCAACGACCTTGATTTTGGTGATGTAGTTCTGGACCACGGTGTTGAGGTTCGCTTCCTTACCGACGCAGGACGCGCCAGCCATCACGAAGCCCACCCGTCGCGTGCTGAAGGTGGAAGGTGATCGACCGCAGATGCGGAACTGCCCTGTAGGCCGTCCGACAGCAGAGACGGTGGCCTCCGCTTGTTGGACGCCATCACGCCAAATCCGTTCGGTATTCGCGTCGATGCGGGAGATCCCCGTCACACCGGCAGACGACGCAACAGTCGCGAGCGTGGTTGCACCGCTGACGCGATTGATCTGACCGCCCATGGAGCCCGTCGAACCACGCGAGATACAGAACGCCGCGTAGGTTTCGCCAGCCCCGACATCCGGCACTGATACCGCCAAATCGGTGTCCGTGTACGACCAGACACCGGCATCGTTGACCGTCCAGCGCACACCGTTGCTCGCCGGATTAAGCCACGTGCCGACGTAGCTGGAAGTCCCATTGCCGGTCCACCCATACCGATCCGTCCATGTCGGTGAGTTCGACAGAGAGAAGATCTTTGAAGCGTCTGGGTTCTTCAAATCCGTCACGCCATGGATCATGTTGGTCGCAGCGGTGAAGGCGAGGAGATCGGCTTCCGACCAGAGACCGAAGTCCTGCAGGGCAACGATCGTCTCGTTGAGGAGCGACTTCACGCCGGCGGACGGGGCCGCCCCAACACTCTCCCAGAAGTCGAAGACTGCCTTCGCGCGAGCGTCATAGCTGGGCCCACCGGATCGCCCTGGCTTCCCGACGCCCAAGCCAAGCGAGAGCGAAAGGCCCGGCATTAGTCGAGCGCCTTCACTGCGATCTTGTGGCCAGCCGGTACAAGGAGGTCGATCGAACTGCCGGCCAAGAGCACACGACGCGGAGCCGCCCCAGCATCTGGAGAAAGGCCGCTCGCAATCCACACATCGACATCGACCGTGACGCGAACGACGCCCGCGCCCTTGGCGTCATTGGCCACCGCGCCGGTCGAGACAGCGTTTGAAGCAGAGATCGTGATTTTCTCGGATGATGTGGGCAGACCAAGGTGAAGGCCGCTAGATATGCCCGATGAGGCTGCCTGACCGAATTCAACGTAAGCGATTGCCATTCCTGGCCTCCAAATAAAAATGCCGCCCGGAGGCGGCTTCTTGCTGTGATGTTGTGTGAGGCCTACGAAGGCCAGCCAGAGTGGATGTCGATGCTGTCCAAGGTGGCGAAGTCTTGCGCCGCGTTGATCGCTTCCGCGAAGCTGCGTGCATGGCTGAAGCACGCCTGGACATGGCGCCCAACGGCAATGCCGATTGCGGTCATGTCTGCTGCGTCAACCTCGACGTACACGCCCGGTTGCGCCTCCCAGTCCATGGAGGTCAGCGTCTGGTCAGCTTGAAACAGCGAGACGGCGCCTGTGATCTTGGCCTGGCTGGTTGCGTCTGTGCGGATGACTGCTCCCTCGACCGTGACGCCACCTGTTTCCGCTTCCCAGCGGCGTTGCGCCAGTGCGGCTAGCTTCTCCGCTTTCAGTTCCGCAAGCGGGATGTCCTCGAGCGTGTGGATCTCGACAAGCTCACCTTCGACATAGCCGGCCGTCGTGCCGATCGCACGTTTGCCAGCAGGAACTGGAGTTGCCGTGACGGGGTACATCCCAAAGCCAGCCCGCACCGTGTCATCCATTGCAGAGGGAAAGCTGGTGTTGGGGTTGTCCTGCCGTAATTGCCAGTCTGTGTAGGGATAGGCGACAACCTCGCCTGCTTGGATGAGTGCGTGCATCAGATGTATCCATATGCAATGGCTTGGATGGCTCGCGTGCCGAGCCCTGTGACGCTGCCGAGGGTCCAGTTGATCCCGTCAGGCGAGTAGGCCATCAGGCCATCTGTTCCGCCGATTATCCAAAGGTCGAGGCCAGGGACCCACTCGACGGCAGCGATCGCGGCGCTGGTGAAGAATGATGTATTGACCGTCGTCCACGAGGCGCTGATATCGGAGGAAGTCTTGAGTTGAGGCGTCGTGCCGTTCGTGCCGACCGCCGCCCACAGACTTCCATTATATGCCCAGTCCGCACCGCAGTTGCTAGCGGTCGAGATGCCCGCGTTGCTGAAATTCACGCCGTCATTGGTCGAGCGATACAGTACACCGCTCGAGCTTTGCCTCAGCATGTAGTATGCGCCGGCCGTATACTTCATGCGCCCAAAATTATCGGTCCCCGTCAGGGTGGCTTGCGCTGTCCAGCCCCCGGAAATGGGCGAACCCGTCTTCGTGTAGGGGCGGCTTGTCGCGCCGGTAACGCCCATGCAGACCCAGGTGTTGCCGTTGAAGGCCACCGCGGTCACGAAGTCCGGCCCTTGAGTTCCCGTCAGCGTAGACAGATTGCGTGAGGTCCAGGTTATCCCGTCGGGCGACGAATAATAGACCTCGCCCATGGCAATAAACATGCCGTTGCCGTAGGCCACGCTGTAGAAGTTACCGCCGATCCTTTGGGTCCAGTTGGTGCCGTCGGGGGACGTGATAATGCCGCCGCCGTAACTAACAGCAACGAACATCCCGCCGGCCCAAATAATCTGCTGGATGTACTGGCCAGAGCTTCCCGAATTATAGACGGCGCTCCAATTAACGCCATCCTCGGAGCGGACGATGTAGTTGCTTGGAGCGCCAGCAACAATCACCGGCGGCTTTTTTCTCGCAGCCGCCATGAACAGTGAGCGCGTCATCGGATCCATGGCTCACCCATTGAATTCGAGCGCTGCACCGCGCCAGGTCGAGCCGCCATTCGTAGTTTCGAAGATGACGAAATAGACCTTGCCGCCTGTGAACGTCGGTGCCGTCCCATCGCGCCACTGGACGCCCGTGAACCACGTGATCGTTCCTGAGGTATAGGTCAGGACCAGTGTGAAGCCGTAAGCCTTTGAAGACGGCACATTCGACACGGTGAAGGTCGTATTGCTGGATGTCGTCTTGGTGAAGACGTTTCCGAGGGAGCAGTCAATGGCAGAAGCAGCCACCGCCGTCGTGGTGCCTGCGATTTGACCGAACTGCTGCGCGGCACTCCATGTCTGCGCAACGTCGGTTTTGGCAGTGTCTGCGTCATAGGCTTGGACGTTGGTGCCGATGACCAGACCGAGATTTGTCCTCGCGGTAGCGGCATCCGACCCGCCCGTCCCGCCGTTGGCAACAGAGAGATCGGTGCCGGACCAATCCGCGTTGTTGACGGCCGATTTGGCGGCCAAGGAGCCAAGCGTAGGTGTTCCGGACAAATCGGAATAAGCACCGCTAGTAGCGACGGGTGCCAGCGTTGGCCTCCCGGAAAGGTCGCCGTAGGAGCCCGAAGTGGCAACCGGCGCAAGCGACGGCGCTCCCGCTAGATCTGCATAATCGCCAGATGTCGCCACAGGAGCGAGGCTAGGCTTATTCGAGAGATCGTCGTAGTCGCCGGAGAACGGCGCACCGCCATCCTGAATGACATCACCGCTCGTATCCGCATAGACGGCGATATGCCCGGCCGTAACAGCCCCTGACGTTGTGACGTCACCCGCGCCCGCTCCCTGCGGGCCCCGGATATCGACGGCATCGCCAATCGTGTTTGTGAGGCCGGATGCCCCGACATAGCTGCCCGTCGCCGGCTTTGTTCCTTCTCCACCAGTCCAATCATATACTTGGAGGACGCGGCGCGCGCCGTCGCTGACACCGGCAAAGACCGGAGACCAGCCTTTGTTGCCAGCAGTGCCCTGAATGCCTTGGTTGCCCTGGTCTCCCTTGTCGCCTTTATCGCCCTTCGGCCCGGTATCGCCAGTGTCTCCTTTTGCGCCCGTCGCGCCTGTCGCACCCGGATCGCCTTTGTCGCCCTTGTCACCCTTTGGGCCTGTCTCTCCGGATGGACCAGCAGGCCCCACTCCACCTTCAGGCCCTTCGGGTCCCTCAAGATCGGTCCACACGCCCGGCGTTCCGTCCGGGTTGAGCAACCGCAGCTTGGTCCCATCCCACTGATGGCCGGGCACAGGGCCGTACTGCGGCGGGATTTCTGTTCCGTCGCCAAAATCTGAAAGGCCAGCCATCGCTACCTCATAAAAAAAGCGCCCCTTAGGCGCCGCATCGTCTTAGTTGCCGTTGTTGCCAGCGGGGTCTGCCCCGCCATATCCGCCGGAGTCGCCGTAGCCACCTCCGTAGCCCCCTCCTCCGTACCCGCCGCTATCACCACCCCATCCGCCGTAGTCACCGGACTGGATCGCGTCGCTTAGGTCATTGCTTGACCAGCCCCCGCCGTACTGGGAGCCGAAGGGGCCGGAATAGTCGAAGCCACCACCGGATCCCGACGTGCGGCCGGCGATCTCATCCATGAGGGCTTGAAGCGCGCCGCGAGGACCGAACAGACCTGGACCCGACGCCGCGATTTGCGCGTATTCTGGCGCCCCCGCATGAACGAGTGAGTAGTCTCCGAACGGGCTGTAGCCATAGCTGTAGCCATCCGGAGGCGCGCCAACGCCAAGAGCAGACAGGTTGTCCATCACCGAAGGCGCAAGGCCCGTCACACCCCATGCCGGATCGAAGGATGTCACTCCCGGATAGTCGATGGTCGGGACGCTGATCGGTGCCGCGAGAGATGGTGCAACGACCGGGGTTACAACCGGAGTGACCGGGGCAACCGTTGGTGCCCTTGTCACTGTCGGGGCGGGTGTCGGTGCCTTCGCGATGGAAGGCGCTGGCGTGGGAGCAACTGGCGCGGGCGCAACGGGTGTCATAGCCGCAAAGGTCGGGGCCTTGGCGACCGATGGCGGTTCAACAGCGGCCGTCTTGGCTATTGAGGCTTCGACAGCGGCGCGGGGATCCTTGTTATAGTCCCGCGACTCCAGCGGCGCATCGGTCACAACCCCAGACAGCGCGGGGCTCATCGCTCCAAACGTTGTCATGCCAGGAGACGCGGCCGTATTCACCGCGCCGATCGTCATGTCTCCCTTACCGGGTGACGTGGCTGTGCTCGCACCCGTTTGCGGGCCATAGCCGAGCGACACGCTGGGCGCCGCAACATCAAGACCCGTAAGAGCGCCCGGCGCCTCCGGGGCCGACAGCCCGAGATTGTTGTTCGCCGCGGCCTGCGCCGCAGAGATATTCGCGCCAACATCACCATAGCCGGGCGCCGTTGAGGTGGACGCCCCCCGCCCAGAAGACGATGCCGGCGCAGAATATCCGCCGAAGTCGGCGCTATAGTCGCCAAGCGACGCATCAGCCAGCATGCCGCCCCAGTCATAGGACGACGTGCCCCCACCGAAGTCCGCAGCGGTCAGCGCTGATGGCGCATCCGGCACACCCAATCCGAGATCTTGGACAGCACCGGACATGTCAAAGCCATCAATGGAATAATTGCCGAGGGACGAATCCGCCAGAAGACCTCCCCAGTCGATTCCCGTTCCCCCGAAATCATTCATGCTGAGCGCAGCCGGAGCTTCAGGGATGCTCACCCCAAGGTTGGAGGGAGGCGCCGTCAGTGAGGTCACGTCGCTCCAGTCGAAGGACGGGACGCCGAAGTTGAACCCGACGCCGTAATCCATGTTCGGCTGGAAGCCTTGAGGGGCATCGAGGCCATAGAGCGCTCCCGGCACTTCTGGGGCAGCAAGGCCAAGGCTGCTGATCAGCCCTTCAAATCCGGCAAGCGTGCCCGGTGTCTGTGCGGGCGCTGCAAGTCCGAGGTTTGCAGGCACGTCATAAGGCGTGATGTCAGGGAGGAAGCCGCCAAATTCCACCGGATCGACAAACGAAGGCGCCGGCATGAAGTCATAACCAGCAAGCGCCGGATCCCCCATAAATGAAAAAGCCCCGGTCAATTCCGGGGCTAGGTTTTGTCCGAGGACATTTGGCTGCGTTCGGTTTGTCAGCGTCTCGTAGAGAGCGTTTCGCTGCTCTTGGTCTATTGTTTCGCGTGGCGTGTCGAATAGGTTGCCATAAGGAATGGCCGTGTTGCCGAGCGCAATCTGACCGGCCCAAGCCGTAAGAACATCTTGCGGAACACCGATCTCGACGGATTCCGGCCGCGCACCCTGCAAGGCAAACGGCGTACCGTGGTAGTGGACATCATCCGTTCCCCGACGTCCGAACACCGTCGAGAGAGGGTCAGTTATCATCTGCCCGAGCCACCCGGATAGGGCGTTTCGGCTCGAATAGTTCGGGTTGGCGAAGTTGAGGTTTGTCCCCACAACGCTAGGTGCGCCAAGCGACCGGGCGGTTAGATGCTGCTCGACGATATTCTGAATAGCAGGCGAGGCTGCCGGCAGGTTCTGCCACGATCCCGCTGCATTCCTATTGCCTGATATGGCGGAGAACTGGCCACGCTGATTAACAACGCCAGGGATGGTATCGGGGAACGCTGGAGAAGCTGCGCGGTTTACGATAGTGTCGACGACAGCCGCAACGCCCCTCGGATCAGCAGATGCCCAATGCCCGACTTCACTCTGAACAGTCCGCGCAATAGCATCTATGTCCCGATCCGAAAGAGAGACCTGGGTCATGTTTAGATTAGCTTTCGTTCTGGGGTTCTTGGCGACGCCCGTAGCGGCGCTAGCAGCCTGCCCGCAGGACAAGGCTGTCTATCGTCACGAAACTACCGGGACAGAGATCAAGGGCGAGAAGATCGGAACCTTCTCAAAGGATGGCGTGCCATTCACAGCGCTAGTCTTCCAAGGGAAGGCGCAGAAGCTCGCAGCAGTAGGATCAACGGCCTCGTACTTCTACGTGGCCGATATGGACAAGCTCCCATCCGTTAAATGGACCAGCAACGGCGAAGGCCTTGACTGGTTCCGCCTTGTTGATGCCGAGGGCGCTTCCGGTGAATGGCGCCTCGCTGCTTGCAGCAAGTGATCAGATCTTAGGCGGACCCCACTTAGCCCCGCAGGTCGCCTGATACTTCGCCTGTAGACCCTTAGAGTCTTCCGCCTGTCGCGCCCGAGTCGTCGTAGTATGAGCAGCCGCGCACTGAGCGAAGTAGCCACTTTGGATATGCATGCAGTCCAGGAGAGCCTTGTACGTAGCGCACACATGCGGCTTTGGTACCGGCCTCATGGTTCGGCTCGCATCATTGAGAGATGAGAACTTCCCACACGCGCTATCAGTGAGCTGGTGGAGTGACTTGCAATCTGCCGCGGCAGCGCTGCTTGCGAAGCCGATAGCGACCAGCCCAGCCAACCATACGGAACCATAGATTTTTGCCATACAGTGTTCCCCCTACTCCAGTTTAGGCTTAAGGTTCCGGCGGTGCCAAGGGGGGAATGATGCGCCTAGCCATATTGTTGATGACCTGCGCTGCGATTGCCGGTTGCGGCTTGAACCCGGAATACCGTGCCCGACAGCAAGCAGCCGCTACAGCCAAGGTCGATGCTCAGGACGACGCCGCATGCCGCCGCTATGGCGCTGTTCCAGGCACCGACGCCTACATAAATTGCCGCGTGCAGGTCTCATCAACGCGCGAAGTGACGAATGCCCAGTACGGCGCGGCGTACATGGCGAACCCGAACAACGCCTATAACACTGGCTTGGCGATGGTGATGGGGCCGAGGATACGATAAGCGGTACAGCGAGTCCTCTTGCCCCGCAATAGAGGCGGGGTGTACCTTGGGTTACCTTTCTAAGGGGGACACAAATGATCAGGGCCGTCGCATTATCAGCCGTTCTCGGCTGCCTAGCTGGAACCGCTCTCGCTCAATCGAGCTACCACTACGATTACCGGTCAGGCAACAGCTACAGCGTTCAGAGAAATTCCGGCGGCACCCATGTCTATGGGAACAACTTGAACACCGGATCATCTTGGAACGTCCAACAGAACCATGACGGGTCGTACAATGGCTTCGATTCAAGCGGGAATTCTTTTTCCGGAAACCACAACACCGGTAGCTACATGAACAGCAACGGTAGGGGCTGTATCGGCACCGGATATGCCAGAACCTGCTGGTAATTGCGTTACTCCCCAAGCCCGTGGCCTTGGGCCCTAACGTTAGCGTTTTCCTGGTACCTCCTACCGGGCACTGAGGCCACGATCGCTTGGTATCTGATCGTCTGCGGCATAGCAGCGGCTCTCAACATACAGCATTCCCTCGACCCCCGCTTTATGCCTAAGATCGAGGCAGATCTAGGGCTTTTGGGAGGGGGAAATGGCTACGATCAATCTTACCGAGTTTAGAGGGACTTCGACGCACGATATCGGCCTTGCGAACGGCGCCTATACAATCACGTACGGCCTGGGCGGTGACGATCAGTTTTCCACGACGTCGCGGCCCTAGACTCTCTCCTGCTCCGAATCGGACACCTCCGGGATCATTTCACCGAGGCATTCGCCTTCCGCAATTGACTCAAGACGTGACTCCGCGTCTTCTTTGGACTCGGCGGGGAACGCGACCAAAAAGGTCTTGCCGTTGTGGCGATAGCGAACTCCGTACAGGGAATGGGGGGAGCTATCCATGGTCGTTCGTCCTTCTGATCTGACCTATCCGTGTTACTACATGTACAAAGACAACCGCGGCGAATGGCGGTGGGTTTATTACGCCAAAAACGGCGAGGAGATCGCTGTCAGCAGCGAAAGCTACACGAGCAAGCAAAACTGTCGGTATTCCGTAGATATTATGCGCGCGTCCTCGAATTCCACGGTTTTCGCGCCGAAGAACAGCTCTTAGCGGTTCAACGCCCCTGCGTTGGAGAAATCGCTCCAAAAAAAATAGGCCCCCGCAGGGGCTGATACGCATGGATATAAAAGCTATCACCACCGAGGCCGATTACGATAAGGCCCTCGTCGAGGTAGAGCGCTATTTTATAAATGAGCCTGAGCCCGGTAGCGCAGAGGCGGAACGTTTTTCGGCGCTTACGGACATTATCGAGGCCTACGAAAATCAGCATTGGCCCATTGAGATGACCGAGCCCTAGACTCTCTCCCTTGCCCTGCTAGGCTGTAGCTGAAGTGCTACGGGAGGGGGATATGGCTGTTTTCTTAGTTTCGTACGACCTCGTGAACGAAGGCAAGGGCACCCACGATTATCAGCCGCTGTGGGATGCGATGGATAAACTGGGGGCGCAGAAGACCCAATACTCGCTGTATTTACTTAACGTGAACAACACTGCAAAGGAAATTCGGGAACACTTTCAGAAACTTGTAGATAGCGATGACAGAATTTGGGTAACAAGAATTCGCCGGGGGCAATATGACTACGGCAACGCTATTTCCGGTACTAATGCTTGGATGGAGAAAAATCCTCCTGAGGCATAGAGTCTCCTCCGCGAGCGCCGTATTTTGCGCCCCGACGAACTCCGCCGATGTAGACGGTGATCCGAAGGATCTTGGCCACAAGGTCTACGATAGCTATGCGCATGTGAACTCCTATCAATTGTGGTATGGTTCAGCCAACCACGGGGGACACCATATCCAACGAACCAAACTCACTGAGCCCGGCATGGTGGATTGCCACCATTGTCATGATGGCCGGCATCAAGATTGGTGCCAACGGGATGCCGGATATCGGTGGATGGGACTACGTAGCGTTCCCAACGCTGCTGCTGATGCTTTGGTGGATCTCACGGAAGCGCAAGCATGTCGGGGACACGGATGCCGATCTGCGTGAGCAGACGCGAAAGAGCCTCGCGTTCCGAGCTGGCAAGGCGTTGAACGGCATTTGGCGCAGCTTGGGTCGCCGCAGCGCTTCCCCCTGAGCGAACGATGCGCGATAGCTGATCCACATTCCGCGGCGTGATCGCGTCGGCCGCTGTCTTTGCTGCCATGCCGGCAACCGGCACCGCAGCAGCACCGATGGCCCCACCAAGCAACGACCCAATGCCGGTCGAAAGGCCCGTCGAGACAACACCCGTGGGCGCAAGCTTGCCGAACAAGCGCAGCAGGTTCTGCATGGATCCGCCCTTGACGACTTCCATCATCGCGGCGCGCTCGTCCGCGGTCAGATTGCGACCCTTCTTTGAGTTCAGGATGGACTTGAACTGCTGACGAATGGCGTTGTCCACATTGGCGCCTGATCCGCTCGATGCCGCCTGAAGTGCGGCCTTCTCCATGGCTTCGTCGATCATCTCCGACTTGCGAACCTGCGACCAGAGCTTGCGCCCTTCCTGAAGCGCCTTCACGCCCTCGGTCCTGTTTCCGGTGAGGACGTCGTTGAGGTTGAGATTGTCCAGAAACCCGTCGATCTTCGCTACGATATCGCCACCCAGCATCTTAGTGCTCGGGTCCACGTCTGTCTTAGCCGCATTGGCTACGCGGCGCAGGACGTCAACGCCCTTCAGGGTTACGTTGCCCTCGGCAACCTTATCCAACTCGTCGAGAACGGCCGCGACCTTAGGCTGGAGCCGCGGCAGATAGCCCTTCTCTGCCAGCGCGCCTTTGATCTCGCTAGACAGGCGCTGCACTGCTTCGGGCTTCACGACGACGCCCGCCTTCTCCGATGCCCTATATGCATCATCGGCCCCGGCACGCAGCGCATCAAGCGAGGGCACGTCGGGTGTCTTGTTGAATCGTCCGGCGATTGCGCCCAATGCCTTCGACGCGCCTTCGCCGAGCACGTTGCCAGCCGCTCCTGCGATGGCGCCTGTTCGGGCGCCGTCTGATACATCTTCGCCGTGACCAAGGGCATTCAGAGCGCCCCAACCGGCACCCTCGGCAGCCATGAGCCCAGACCGAGCCGCGAGCCCCCCAGCACCGGCCAAGCCGCCAGGAAGCAATGCACTCGCGGCTGCAGTGGCCTGTGGCGCTAAACGCATCGTCGAAAGCCCTGCCTTGGCAAGGCTAGCGGCGGGCAACACAGCCCCGCCAATTTCAGCGATCGTTCCGGCTGCTTCAGCCCGTGATCTTGCATCCTCGGTGTTCTGGCGCCGCTCATCTGTTGTGGGCCCAATCCCGATGGCTTCGCTGATCTTGCCTCCGACGTTGTCCACGAACCCCTGAGACAACCCGTCAGCGGCAAGCCGCGCAATATCATCAGCAGCGACCAGCGCCTTCTGCGCCGCGGGCATACGCTCAAACTGATCCCGGATGATGGCAGGCCGCGCGCGGCCCTTATCCCCTGAAAGCACGTCAGAGGCGTAATCCTGAATCGCTTGCGGGACCGGCTCGTTGTTCGGTGCCCCAAAACGCTTCTGCATTGCAGCGCGCATGACATCTATCGAGGTCCCATCCGGAAACTCGACGATCGTGCCATCTGGTGCCTCGACTTCGATCATTCAAAGTCTCCCGTCTGGGCATTGAAGCGTAGGCGCTTGGCCGGCGCCCCGCCCGAGGCCGCCCCTGCCGCTGCAGGGAGCGCACCCGGGCCCGCCGTTTTGCCAGCGCGCGCTTCTGCACGAGCACGGCCGGCAATTATGACCTCTCGGAGATCTGCGAGCGCCTTGCGGAAGCCCGCTTCGGTCTGAGCCGTGTTCAGCCGTGCTATAGCGGCCTCTGCCTTCTGACCTTCAACCTCGGTGATCTGTCCACCGCCCTTGAGCGACTGATAAGCTTCCATGAAGGTCTGACCCTGGAGCTGCGCAACCTTCTGGCCGAAGTCGTACATCCCGGTTCCAGGAATAGCAGTTGTCCAGGAGGTCTTGCCCGTTCCCCAAGAGAGGTTCGGGTCCTTCTCGATGTCGTCGATAAGGG
This sequence comes from Chelatococcus sp. YT9, assembly GCF_018398315.1. Lineage (NCBI taxonomy): Bacteria > Pseudomonadati > Pseudomonadota > Alphaproteobacteria > Hyphomicrobiales > Chelatococcaceae > Chelatococcus > Chelatococcus sp. YT9. The sequence continues at coordinate 3,308,173 of NZ_JAHBRW010000001.1, read as the reverse complement.
CTAGGGCCCGGTCCGCTTGCCCTTGCGCCTTCGGGAGATCAACAACAGCCTCGCCTTGAGCCTTCCCGACCGCAGTTTCCCGTGCCGCCCCAGCAAGGTCCTTTGGCTGAAAACCAACCATTTGGCCGGAGCGCTTATCGAGCAGACCCCACTGCGTGCCGAGGTCGATCTTCTCGACGCCGCTGGATACCTTGACACCATCCGGCAGTTTCGTCTGCGTGGCTTGGCCATTCGGGCCGATTTGCATCAGAACTGTGTTGCCCTGAGCATCAGTGCCGTACACGGGGTTGAGACCAAACTTGCCGCCCGCGCCGCCATTGATGCGCTTCTTGTATTCCTCCTGGAATTGAGGCGTGCCGGGCTGAAGCCCTTCGTTCACGAGATCCTTATAGGTGTCGGTTCGATTGATACTCTCTTGTTGCGTATCAAGCTGGCGAACTCGGAGATTATAATCACGATCTGCGTTTGCCTGCTGTTGCTTCCGGCGCTGCTCTTCTAGCCAGATCTGCGCGGCCTGCGGTGATTGCGCCATGGTTTCGGCCATGGCCTCATTAACCTCACCTGTAGCCAGAATGGCAGCCTTCAGCGCGGCCTTCTGCTTTACCTGTTGTTCCTGTTGCTGGCGCTGCGCGTTCGCATTGTTGAGCGCAACAGGAAGGTTCTGGAGCGGGTTCTTGGATGGCGATGTCAGCAGGGACTGACCGATAGCGCCAAGGACGCTGCCGATCGTTTCCCCTGGATTGACGCCAAGGATCCCGGCGAGCGGAGAGGTGGAGGTCTGCGCCGCCTGTGGTCCGAGCACGGTTTGATCGAGCAATGTCGCCATCACGCCACCTTCAGAAGTCGGGCAAGATTGCTGTTGCCGCTGGTGTTGACGACTTTCTTGCCGCCGACCTCAGACACCGCGCGCGGGAACTTCTTCTCGATATCCTGTGCCATCGGTCCCACGACCTTCGGATACGTCTTCGGGTCGTCTTTGTAGCGATAGGCATAGAGATCGAGGCCCGTTTCGTCGTCTTTGCCGAGCTTTTTGATGTCGGTCTTCTCCCGCTCGTCGGACAACCCGAGCACAGACCCGAGCCCCGTGATAAGCGAGCCACCAAGCGTGCTTCCGCCGCCGGTCCCCAGCCCAAGAACGGAAAGAAGGCCGCCGAGCGCCTGCTGCCCGGTCGATGCAGTGTTGCCGCTTCCCGTCTGCGTCGTGAGCGAGTCGTAAGTCTTGGGCGTAAGGGCCATGAGGCGTTCAAGCATGGACCACGGGATATTCAGCGCCTCTTGAGAAATGCCGCGCTGCTGGTTGCCGATGCCGATCAAAGCCTGCAGGGCCTGCAGTTGGCGGTTCTGCGAGGCGGTATCAGAGGAGCTCTGCAGACCGAACGCCTGGAGGAGACGGGACACATTATCGCCCGCCATGTTGGCCCGTAGCTGCTCCATTGAATTTGCAGCGCCCATATTCGCAGTCGTCATGGCATTCTGCGAATTGGCGTTCGACAGGTTCGTCTGCTGCTCGTTGGCGGTATTCTGGGTCGCTACGCTCTGCGCTGCGTTGAACGCATCCTGCCGCCCCTGAGCCGTCGTTTCCGCGACCTGCTTCAGATAGTTCTTATCGAGCTGTGCCTTGCGCAGAACCTCTCCCGTCCCGCCGAAAGGGCTTTCCGCGGCGGAACGGGCGCCGATCTCGGCATTCGCATCCGCCCTGTTGTCCTTCAGCCGGCCGAGGGCAACGTCCGTCACTGCCTTCATATAGGGCGACATCATGCCAGTGATATCGTCCATGCTGGTGGTCGCTGCGCTCGCGAGCGCGGCTTGCCCCAAGCTGGCCTGTGGATTGAACGTCGTTTGGCTATCGGTCCTGAAGTCGAAGGGGCTGCCGCCCGGCCGCCCGAAAGCCGACTGGGCAAGGTCACGGGTCAAGCCATAGGCCATCTCCATGTCGGGGTTGATGCCGGCGACAACGTTGGACGGGGCGTTCTGGAGCCACGGGCTGACCATGCCCTTGCCCCAGTTGTAGACGTCCTGGGTCGCCTGGTTCATCCACGGATAGTAATAAGTGGACTGTGATGTCGTCGCCATCGCGGCCTCTCAGGATGATAGAATAGAATTGGTGTGGAGCAGAGCTACCGCTGCGATCCGCTTTTCTTGATACTCACCGACATGACACCCCAGCGAAGATCACAGTTGCTGACCGTCCCGGCGAATTCCCAGCGCAACTTCATCTGTCGGCATTCCTTGAAGATAAAGTCGTTCTTCTGCGTAGATGACGTGATGGTGCCAAGCGTGTCGGTCGTCTCAGACCCGTGCGGGCGCATCTTGCGCTTGCCCTTCAACGTGACCGTTCCGACGAATGGCGCCGAGCCCTTTCGCGTTGTGAAATCGGCCACGTAACGGTCAAGACGCATAAGATTGGCGCCGTCCTCGATGTCGAAATAGGCCGTCTCGAGAAACCCGGACATCGCGGTCCCGTCGAAGGTCCCGCCATATTCATGCCGATAGATATAGCCGTCCGTGCCAAAGGCGATCGGATTGGCGAAGATCCCATCAGGCAACCAGGACGATCGCCCGATCAGATGCGGATGGAAATGGTTTTCCGCCCAGTTATAGGCATAAGCGCGGGAGCATTCCGTGTTCGCCCCGCCAGAATCCCGCGCATCGGGGTAGAACCACCACAGCTCGGTGTACGCGGGGTTGATCCCCATGTGGGGATGCAAACATGTGGTCCACAGTCTGCGGAGCCTGTGAGATGTAGGTCGCGCGGCCAAGAAGCTTCAGGCTTGGCGCTGTGAGGTTGACCTGTGTCGTGTCCTCCCCAGCCCTGCCCGTGATCACGATATCGATCGGGTTATCCGGGCACACGAACAACATGCTGTATGTCCCGGCCTTCGTGATCGGGAGGCTCGCCGACCCCACCTCGATCAGCGACGGGACCGGATCGCCCGCATTGATGCGGATCTTCAGGCTCGTCCGCAGGTCAAACTCACCAGGGCCGGTAAATGTGCTTACCTGGACGCTGAATTCATAGACGTAGCCAGGCTTGCACTTGCCCTGGATATTCTGGGACAGGTTGCTCGGGTTGTTGCCGGAGACACGAACGAAGCGCGCTACCCCGCCTGATTGGCTGGTCCAGGCTGTTCCGCCGGTCGCCCAACTGGTCGTCCCGGTGCTGCCGATGCTCGTGAAACCAGTGTCGATCAGGATCTCGTTATAGTTCGGCGCCGGCTGGAACATATAGATCGGATCGCCGGTCCTGTTCGCGAACAAGACTTCGCCGATATTGTCGAGGTCCCATGTGGTGGCAGGCGTCGAGGATGAGCCGTTTTCAGCGCCCGCAACGAAGGGAACCACATAGTCCACACGGCCACCGGCAGACACGGGCGTGTAGTTCGGCCACACCTGATCCTCGGGTGGGTCAAGCGGATCGGGCGCCGGGTAGTCGTTCGTGCTCGACGCGTTCGCGGAATGTGTGATCGTGTAATAGTCGTTGCTGAGGACCGTCGTGACCGTATACGCGCCATTGATGGTGATGCCACCGCTCGGCATCGCGTTGGAAAACGTGATGCTCTGCCCGGCTTTCAGGCCATGGCCATAGTGCCGGACCTTGACGATCGGAGAGCCGCTTGTGGTCTTGAACGGGTTATCAAGCGACCCTTCCGCCCGCCGCGGCGTGATATCGATCAGCGCCGTATCCCGCACGGCATAGAGCTTCGATGACGTGCCGAACGCGAACCAAGGGACGCCATCCAGGGTTGACCACGCCTTGACCCCGCGCGCCTTGCCGGTGAATTGCGTCGGGATGTATTTCGCGAAGCCCTTCACATTCTCGGGCCGTCCCCGGCGCGAGCGGATCCAGTTGCTGTCGCTGTATGTCCCTTCGCTGGCGAGCGGGGAATCGTCCTTGACGACGCCCGGCCTGAAGTCGATCTTTTTCTGATCCATCTAGCGGAGGCCGTTCCTGCGGTCGTAGTCGCGCTGCGCCGCGGCCCTCGCTTCCCGACGCGCTTGCATTTCGGCCTCGTGCTTCGCGATCAGCGCGTCTCGTGACGCGGCCTGCTCCTCCTCCGTTCCCTCGAATACCTGGGATGCAAGCCAAGCGTTGAATGCAGCGACCATCTCGTCATCGGTCATGAGGGGGGAAGAAATCATGCTGCTGACCACGGGTTTTTGAAGTCGAAGGGCCCACCCCAATTGAGGGTCGCGTTCTTGACACCGGCCGCATTGCGCCCGCCGGTGCCGTTCCACCCGGGCCCACTGCCCTGCCAGAAATTCTGCCAATGATGCTGGCCTGGGACCTGATAGGGCGTGCTTTGGGCCGGCATTTCCGGCGCATTGCCCCAGGTGAAGGGATTCGTCCCCTCATAGGGCGCGGCCGTGGAATAACCCTTGTAGCCCCCTTCAGGCATCAATCCGCCGGCATAATCGCTGGACATGGTATAGGCGTCATAGGCCTGCTGATTGCGTGCATCCGCCTCAAGCTGCGCGCTCCGATCAGCCATGAAGAAATCGCCCATGTTGCTGGACGCCTGGCCATATTCGGGGAACATGTAGTTGCTGGTCGTATTCCAGTTCGGGTCGAGGCCGGACGAGACGAAGCCGAGAGGGTTGATCTTGTAGTAGGCATCCGAGAAATTCATCCCGATGTCAGCGGACCGTGCAGGATCTAAAAAGGGCTGGACGCGGCTGATGAGATCGAGGGTTTCCTGGCGCAGCCCGTTGGATTGCGTCGGGTCTTGCATCAACGCCTTGATTGACATCGGATCAACAGAGGCAAGATCCGCATACGTCGGGTCGTACCCCTCACCACCCTGATCCCCGAACAGATCGCGAGCAATTTCCGCATAAGCATCAGCAAACGAGGTCTGCGCCCGGAACTGGTTGATGAGCATCGCCTGCTGCTGCTTCTGCAGGCTTTCTTTCTCTTTCTCGGTCAGGATCGGCGTGGAACCGTAGGTCCCGTCGATGTTCATCCTATCCTGGCGCGGCTGATTGGCCCAATCATATCGCTCGAAAATATCAGTGTTCAGCTTCGGCCCAAGCGCCGCCCCAAGGTTCTGCCCGAACCTCTTGCGGATGTTCTGGTCGATCGCGCTGTTGCTCGAAAACCTTATGTCCGCGGTAGGCACGAGCTGCCCACCTGGCAGCTTTTCGAGCGTTAGCGGGTCGCTGTAACGCAGATAGCCGGGAATGTTCTCAGGGCGATATTTGTTGTCGACAGGCATACCCGGCCGAGAGAAGTATTCGTCCGCCATATCAGGCCCCTTCGGCGCGAGACAGGGTAATCTGGAGGGCGAGATCATGGGCCCACAGCGGGGCACTGCCGTCCGCGATCACGTTTCCGTCTCTATTGATCTGATCAACAAGGCTTTGCGCCCAATCAGGCGCACCTGCAGGCGCTGTCGCGACGTCGCCGGCCTCAACCGCCACGATCACCCCGCTCACCCATTCTGGAGCGCTGGCATCGACTACAATCGGGCGGGCGATCACGACGGCTCCACCCGCTTCTCTGTCCGGGACGCAACACCCCAACGCGACCCCGTCATCTTGCCCGCTATCTCTGAGAGCGACTTGTCCAGAAGGGTGCCCCAAGTCGCAATGCGCGCGTCATCGAGCAGATATGAAGCACTCGGCAGGAGCGACCCGTAGATGTAGACCTCGGGATATTTCGTGAGCAGCCAGTTGGTCGTGCTCGACGCCAACGGAGGGAGCGCCACATACATCCTGACATCAACGGCGTCGGAACTGGTCGGGTAAACCCTCAGTGTCGAGGTGGCCTTGTCAGCCGAGAAATACCGCGGCGTTCCACTGGGAGGCGATCCGCCGAAGAATGAGTTCGCCTGCCCGGCCGATAGGGGCTTTAGCTCCCCTTTGCCCGCGATCGTCACCGACAGATATTCGAGATAGTTCGCCGGCAATGGGCAGACGCCCGCCGTCTGCGTCAGAGAGGAGGTCGTCTCCATTTCAGGGCAGCGCAGTTCGCGATTGAGCCGCGCTTCACACTCAACGATCCATTCGGGGATACGCGAGGCGAGGTCGTCCCTGTCCAGTTCGTTCGCCACACGTGCCTGGAGTTCGGTATAGTTTGTGACACTCATGGAGTCGGCCCCATGATACGAGCATTGCCTCGGGCATACCGTGCGCCACGATCCTGGTTGCGCAGGCCTGCCATAGCCCTGTCAAACTGCGTGCCCCAGATCTGAATTCTGCCATCAGGGCCGGACATGGAGGCTGATTCCAGCAGTGAGCCGTACAGATAGGCATTCGGCGCCTTGGAGAGCAGCCAATTCGTCGGATTTGATGCGCTCAGAGCCGGGACCTTGGCGTAGTAGTCGAGAACGATCGTCGTCTGTGTCGCCGGATACATCTGCGTTACACTGCGTTACATGTTGCGCTCTCTTTTTCTCGCGATGCTCCCTAACGCGTTGATTAGAAACGTCTTCGCGTCTCGGCTGCCTTTTCTCCCAGCCGGCCAGCTTGTCATCAACGATGACGTCCTTTGCTCGCAGCTCTCGCAGAACGGACTGGATGTCTTCTTCCGAGAAGCCGGAAAAAGCGGCGTAGGTTTCCACGTCGAAATCGTCTGCGTTACCACGCGTTACATGTTGCGAAGCATGGTCCAGTAACGCCCAGAAGATTGCAGAAACGACACCAGGGGCTACGCCAGCGCGTCGACCAATCAGTATCCACTTGTTGTCCGTCGGGGCACCGTGCCACGAGCGAAACCAATCCGTCATTGATGAAGCTCCGCAATAGCGTTGCACGAGATGTTGCAATAGAGGCGAATGCGCCCCGTGGGCCCCTGCCGCTGCTTCAGGATCTCCACCTCCATCACATCCAGAGATTCACGCAGGCGCAGCGTTTCCTCTTCAGAAAGGTTCGGCTTGCGCTCCAGGTAGTAGGCCTCTCGATAGAGGGCCATCACCATGTCAGCGTCCTGCTCGATAGAGCCGCTATCCCTGAGATCAGAAAGCTGCGGACGCTTGTCGTTGCCGTTGCGCTTCTCCACCTCGCGGGAGAGCTGCGACAATGCCACGACTGCCACGCCAAGCTCCTTGGCGAGCACCTTCAGCGCTCCGGTTATCTCGGTGACTTCCTGCACCTTGTTGCCGGCATAGCGCGTAGAGGCCCGTAGAAGCCCGATATGGTCCACGACGAGCACAGATAGCTTCTGCCCCTTCTGGGCCATCTGGGCCTTCGCCCTACGCGCTCTGGCGGCTATCTGAGAGACGGTGAGGCCTGCCTCCTGTTCGATGATGAATGGAAGCTTGCTGTATCGCTCCGCAGCACTCTTGAGGCGGCTAAAGGCTTCCTCGGAAAGACTGGAGCCCTCTGCTATGCCGCGATAGGTGATCATCTCACGTTGTGGCGAATAGCACATGGCAGCCAAGGCCCGCTCGCCTAGCTCTTTGGCGACCATCTCGAGGCTGAAGAAGAACACGCCGTGCCCGACCTTCGCAGAATTGAGGGCGAAGGCAACGCCAGCGGTTGTCTTGCCCATGCCGGGCCTTGCTGCGACAATGATCAACTGTCCGGGCCTCATGCCCATAGTCTTGCGATCAAGGCTTGGAATGCCGTAGGGAGCGCCGCGAACAACCTTTCCGCTTCGTGCGTCCCATGCAGCGTCGATGGCCTCTACGGCCGCCTCGCCAAGGGAAACGCGCCTGAGGGAATCCGGCATGGAAGCCGACGCTACCCCATCAAGAATATCGATCGTGTCGGAAGCAACTTCCGCCGGGTCGTCGATGACGGATGCTACGCGAGCCCTCTCGAGGAGATCGGCGCCAGCTGCTGCCATCTTACGGAAGAGAGACGCCCGCTTGATAGCCTTGGCGTATTGCCCTGCGTTCGCTACCGAGGATGCGTTTTCGTAGAGCTTCGTCAGGTATTCGGTGATTGTGACGCCGCCGAGATCGGCATTGCCCGTGACCATTCTGACGAGCCCGGCGGTGATGACGCCGCCTTCGTCCTGCTGATGGCACATCGCTTCGAAAATCTTTGCGTGTACCTCTTCTGAAAAGTCGCTGGCCTCAACGATGGATCTGGCCTTTTCCAGGGCTGATGTGTCCATCAGGATCGCGCCCAAAAGGGCTTGCTCAGCGTCAAGAGCCTGGTTGTCGGAAGCGAGCGGCGCGGGAGCAGCCATATTCATCGGCTGGCCTCCGCATTGCGCTTGGCTGCCATGGCTCGACGAGCCCGATCGACGACGATACGGGCTATATCCCCTAGCGGGAGAGGATCTTCCTTGTCTTGGGACAGAGGGCGTTCCTCGCGGCGGCGCCGCTCTGCCTCAAGATCGATGACGTTGGAATGACCGCAATCGTTCATCGTGCGGTACTCCAGTCTGCGGTCCATAGAGCCCGCGCAATGTCTTCTGGAGACAGCCCGTCGAGATCCATGTGGGCGATAACGGCATTGACCCGCCGAACACCATGCAGAACGGCTGTGTGGTCCTTGCCGCCGAAGGCTTGGCCAATCTCATTGAGCGTGGAGCCGCAGAACCGGCGGATGAGCCAATAGGCAATCTGACGAGCCTTTGCCGCACCGCCTTTTCGCACGGGGCTTAAGATCGTCTCACGGTCAATCTGGCTCGCCCATGCTGCGATCTGGATGCAGCGGCGTCGGGTGATAGCCCCTTCGTGCGGCGGGAGGATGATGGGCTTGGGGCAATTCTCCTCCAGAGGCCTTGACGCCGCGAAGACGCGGATACGCCCAAGAGCCTCGGCTTCAGAGCGAAGAACATGCACCGACACGATACGCTTGTCAGGCTGGTAGACAGGGATCGTTACGAGGGAATCGGGATTGAGCAGCTGTGTTGTCATGCTGCGGACCTCACAGTTACGACCATCGCCTCGGCTGCGTCATCACGCTCGATCGTGATCCGGCGGGCTAACTTGTCGTCATCGATGACATTGTGCTTCACGAGGATGTCGCTGGCGCCCTTGACCGCGTTGTCGGGATCGATGCGAACCTTGGGAAGGGTGATCGTCAGGTCATAAGCCCCGGAAATGTGCCCCGGCCTTTGCGACCGGAGAATCCATCCCGCCTCGTCCTGCCAAGCCCGATAGGCTGGGCTCTTAATCACGTTCGGGGCGCGCTTGCCGCTTTTCGTCAAACGCGTTCCGGCAATGCGCCAGATGCGATTAGCCGAGGGCGGAACAGGGAGCTGTATGACGACAGTATCGGTCAAGCAGCCCTCCGACGAGCGCGCTGTTCCCGCGGCGAATAAACCAGCTTGTAACAGTGCCGGCACCACGACTTGCCGGGGATGGCCGGCTGCGCGCAGACGAGCTTGTTTTCAAGCTCTGGATAGTCGCGCACGCCCCACAATCCATATTTGCAGCGCCCTGCCCGGCCCATCACTTCAGCGACCGGCATGCCGACAGTCGTGATTTCGGATGAACCCAACAGAGGGCGGATCTGGATCCCTTGCGTCACCCTTGGCACAGAGGCTACAACAACCGCAGCCTTCTTCTTTTCTCGAGATCGAGGCGACGCCACTCCCCCCGGCTTCTGAGCCGGAGAGCGCTCGTAGGTGGGCACAAGACCTTGCGCGCGTAGACGGTTGGCCTTGCCGATGACAGCGTTTCGCGTCGTACCGATAGCGGAGGCGATATCCCGAGATGATCGACCGGCAGCGAGCATCGAGATCAGCACTTCAACCGTCGCGTCGGACCATATCGCCTTGTCGTTGGCGAACCCGGTAGCATGGACGTTCACGGCTGAACCTCCGCAAGTATCGAGACATGCGGGAGCGACACCGACCGGCGAGAAGGAGAGCTTGAGCCTCCAGACCCCGCGCCACGGCCGTGCTCAGCGCACATCATCGCTGGCGATCCCGAGGAGCTTCGGACAACATCGCTATCGATCCGGATAGGGAGACGTCCATCAGGCAAGGCAAGCTCTCCCTGACCGTAGTGGTGTCCTGCCGCGAGTAGATCCCAGATGACGAGCTGGGCGGCTGCGACCAGGCTGCGATAGCGAATGTCTTCACTCAGCGGGTGGGCGTCGATGCCGGACATGGGGATCGCTGGAAGGCGCACGCGAAACAAGCGAGCGGCCTCGTCATTGTCGATGTACCGTGGTTCGCTCATGGCGTTGCCTCTTGGTATTTTTCGGGGAAGCGCTTCCGCAGCCACGGGTCATCCTCGAGCGGCTGCACTGGCTTGGTTGCGTCCGGTACCGGGGCGGGATCAACGGAGGCAAGCGCCTCCTCCCCCTCCCCGGTGTCCGTGACGAAATTGCTCGGATCTGGCTTCTTCGAGCCCGCCTGCGCGGCCCCAGCCGACAGAGAGTGTACGCTCTCTGCTTTTTGCGCTGCCTGATCCAAGCCTTGGTTGCCCTCTGCTTCGTCCTGCACTGAGGGTGGTTGTGCGGGCTGGGGTGTATTCTTCGGGCCGTTCCCGTAACGAGCGGCCACTGCATCGGCTATCTGTACGTTTTCTGCATGGGCTTGGGGGCTGATCAGCCCAGCCGCTGCTAGCTCTGCCGAGAATTCCTTGTGATCTGCCATCGACTCGGAGGTTCTGCGGCGCTGCCTTTCCTCGCGCGCGTGTCGCGCGCTACGCGTGCGAGACTGGATCACGTCGAGATATTCCGCTGCCGAAGCCTCGCGCTGGTCTAGTGCGTCCGCCTTCTCTGGGTCCTGCCGACGCACACGGCGCTCTTTGATCGCGTCCTTGAACGCGGCCATTTCAATTGCAATCTCCGCTTTTCGAAGACCTGAGGTCTCTAGTGCTTCGCGGATACGTTGAAAGGCATCGCGCTTGCCGGAATTCGCATCATCGATTTGCTGGTCATAGGCATCAATAAGGTCCGCGACCTCGCGAGCCAAATCATCAGGTATGGCACTCATGCGCGTCCCTTCTCATAAGCTTCGCCGAAGAGCGCCTGAGCAGACGCAAGATGGCCTTTGATCTTCGAAATATTCGGATGATCTTCCGCCAGCCCCATTTGATGAGCCACGTCCAAGGCATTGTTCAGACTCGCAATTTCCGATTGCAGGTCACGCACAGCTGCGGCCGTCAGCCGGTCGCGTAGTTCTGCGTCCAGCTTCTTGAGGCGGTTGCGCGCCAAGTTGTAGAGCGTCCCGGGCAGGACCCGCAGGCGACGCGCTAAGCGCGCCCTTGCTTCTGATCGCGACCCGCCGTTGCGACGCTGTTCACGCGCCTCAAGGTCGTCCGCTACCTGCCTTGCTCTGTCGATAAGAGTGACGGTGGTCATCGTCGCCTCAGATGGATGATTTATCCACGATTTGTGGATGAACGGTCTCGTCATTCCGTTGTCCTCTGTTGAGGCAACAGGGCAGAGACGAGGGTTACGAATGGACGGGGATGACGTCTTTACTTTCAGAACGCTTGGAGACGTCACCAGTGAGATAATCCGCGATATCGAGGTGCGAACTCGAATTGGCGGACGGGGGAATAAAGGACCGAGGACCAAAGAGGCCCCCGGCAAGTGGCGCGCGGCAATGTGTCCGGGAGGAACCGCACGCGATCGGGGGAAGGTGCCCGGAGCACTCGGGGGGAACCATGCTCCGGGCACCAATCGTCACAGCTCGAGGGGGCGCACTGCGACGAAGGGGAATAGAAGGCTCTGAGATCAAGCCTGCGCCTCCGATTGGAGCGCGGCGACAATCTCAATCGCTACCAGCAGGGCGGCCAACGTGTAGCCAAAGGCGGCTGTCACGAGGTCGCCCGCAATTGCGTTGTAAGTGGATAGCCATATGGCTAGGCATGCGAGTGAGAAGGATATGAGGGCGGTCATGCTGCTTCGTCCCTCAGAGCATTCTGGAAGAAAAGGGCATCGCTCCACTTGATGCCGCGCCGCATGGCTTCCTCGCGGATGCGAGCCAGCTCATCGCGGTTTGGTTCCCACTCGAACCGCTCCCAACGGGAAACGGTCGCTTGAGACACCCCGGCTATCGCAGCGAAGTGCGCTTGCGAGACACCGAAAACCGACTTGCGGATATGCGCCATTGGAGACATGCATGCATCATATGCGCAGACGCATTATCTCGTCAAGATGCATATGCGTGCTTTTTTTATGCGTATGCGTATGATCGTTACCATGATTACAAGTGACGAAATCCGCGCGCTCATGGCGGCACACTCTTGGACCCAGTCCGACCTAGCCGGTCGGGTCGGAGTGAAACAGTCGACTGTGTCGCGCTGGCTTGGTGGTCAGACGCCAGATCCGGCCGCGCAAGCGAAGCTGGAAGCTATTGTGCGGGGCAACATCCCGATACCAGCGCCACCTCGGCCGGAACCAAATGCATCGGTAACGATTCCCCCTCCAACATTCGGCGAAAAGACGCTACCTATTTTGGGCCGGGCGGTCGGAGGAGAGGACGGCCGGTTCGTCTTCAATGGGGAAGTCATCGAGTATGTAGCCATGCCGCCGCAACTGCAGGGAGTACCCAACGCCTACGGGGTGTTCGTGTCCGGCACCAGTATGATGCCGCGATTCAATCCCGGTGAGCAGGTGTGGGTTCACCCGAGCCGCCCGCCACATGCTGGCAATGACGTGGTTGTGCAGTTGAAGGGGGATGGGCTCGGAGACCCGCCAGACGGCTTTATCAAACGCTTCGTCGCTTGGACACCGCAAGCCCTTATCGTGGAACAGTTCAACCCGCCACGCAGGTTCGAGTTCGACCGCGACCAGGTTGAGAGCGTTCACGTCGTCGTCGGATCCATCTTCACGCCCTAGCGTATAGCGCCCGAGGAGGGAGAGACGGCAGGGCAGCCTTGCGGCTCTTGCGAGGCGGCTCTTGCCGATCAGCCCATCCGGATATGGATACCACGCGCGTATCGGCCTCTGACTCGGCCTTAAAGCACGCCCTGGCGCTGTCTATCGCGGACGCAGGCAAGCGCAGCTGCGCCTCAATGTGATTGAGGAAAGCGGCGTCCGAGACTGAAAAATCCAGGACCGCTTCAAAAAATCCGGGTGACTGCGCGCAGGCACTGATGGTCTCGGGACTGGCGCCCGTCACGTTGAAGAAGCGCGTCAGCGCCTCCTTATCGCGCGCCATAAGCCCCAGCACATGGACCGCTATCGCTCGCGATTGCTTGTAGTCCAGCATGGCCCCACGTCCTCCCCACATATGATGAACAAATGAAGAACATCGCAGCCTGAGAGTCAATGGGCGCGAATCACCACGCATAAAAAATTATGCACCGACGCATAATACCGTATTGACTGATTATGCGCCGCCGCATATACGTAATGCATCAGCCACTGCTTGATGGAGAGACGAGATGGCCAAGCCCCTTCAGGTCTTCCTTGACGAACTGGATGCTTATGCCGCCTCTCACCCGGCGGGGGCGTATGCAGTGTACGCCCAGCACGGGCTTGTTCTGAGAGTGTGGAGCGGGCCTGGAGTTCCGGCCGCAGAGTTTCAGCCATGGGTGAGCGAGCCTATGGCGCGGCTGTACGCGTTGGCAAAGAAGTACCGCGCCTCGCTCTACGACGCCATTGAGAAGCGTATCGCCGCGTCTTGGCAGGCCATGCTCGCAGAGCGCTCCAAGAAATCCTGACCATACCCAGTAACGGAGAGATGAGATGTCGGTAGAGCGCACGGAGCGGATGAAAGAACTCTCCGCGACTATCACAGAGTGCGACACTTACGTCCGCTGCTACTTGGTGTCGAGGACACCGACAGACTCAATCGTCGCGGCTGAGAGCCGTCTGAACTACGAAATTCAGAAGTCGCGAGGGATATTCGCTCAGAGAGAGCTTGATGGATTGATCAAGCAACACATCGCGAGCGGCGGGAAAACTGTCTGACCCCCTACCCCAGCACTGTCCCCAAACCAGTGCTGCAGTAGGTGGCCTATGTGGAGGACATCATGTCCCACTCAATCATCTACGACTTTGAAGAACTGAAGCTTCTTACGACAGACGGGCGTGTGATCGCACGTGTCGATGGCAAGGCGCAGATCCACATCACAACGATGTACGACGAGCCCGAGATCTACGACGTGGAGATCGAGATCGACGACGAGGAAGGCAATCGCGCCGAACTCCGTCAAAAAGATGACTGGTATTGCCTGTGCCGCCGAGCGATCGAATTGCTCTGGAAAGACAACAAGATCGACGCGTACGACGGCATGGAGCCGGAAGAATTTCATGCGGCGACAGCGGCGGACTTCGCCCGTGACGATCGTCTGAGCCGGGAGGCTGCGTGATGGCACGTGTATCAAAACGCGACCGCGAAATCGAGAGAGAATTTCAAGACGCGTGGGAGGAATTCGGGGACGACATATCGACTGAATTTCTGATCTCAATAACAATGGACAGATGCGATGCCAGTTACGACCGCGTTGTCACGGCGCTTATAAATGTAGCAGAGGCAGACGCATGAACAAGCTCGATACGCCTGTGGCGTCTATGGCTGATGAGCTGAAAAGCAACTTCGCCAACCTATCCGACTGGCAAGAGTGCTGGGGTATCTTACGAGAACTTGGCCACTCACATTCCGAAATAGATCGATACCTCGACGACGCCATGGCTTACGCCCGTGAGCTTTCCGAGGGACAGGAGAGGGCTGCGTGATGAGCACGTTTCGTTGCGGAGATTATGTATCCATTATCGGAACGATTGAGCAGACTCCTTCAATCGGGTTCGAGCGTTACATCGTTCGCGTCGGCGGTTCCCCTCTATTCTTCTCGTCCGATGAGATGAAGATGGTTCGCCCCAATTTTCAGCCGGGGGAACGCGTCAGGATTTCATTCGCAACGGAAACCGAAGAAGCCACCGTTATCGCCATGCACGGCGAAATGCTCTGGCTTGATCGGGGCGCAGACGGCACCTGCCAGCAGCACATCTCGGCCGTTCGCCGTCTTGATCAGATCCAAGACGTTGCCGAGGCCGCGTGATGGATATCCTCTATTTCATCCTGAAGTACTCGCCAGTCTGGGGCTCAGTGGCCTTGGGATTGTGGGCGTGGCACGGGCTTATCTCAGCGCCTCCCTTCTCCGAGGAAGATGACGAGCCCTACGGCGAAGCCTCCTCCTACCGTCGAGATCGTCAGCCATGAGCTTCGTATCTCGCGTTCAATGCGCCCTACTCCAGCTCTTCAAGCGTGAGTGGGCACCACCACCGAAGCGGCCTAAGATCGTGGCCTTGGACGCTCAGATCCAAGCCCAGCGAGCCCGCCATAAGGCCACCAGACCAATCGAACGCGAGAAACAGCGCGTTACCAATGCCGCTCTTGAACGGAGCATCAGCCGATGAGCACAGCAGTTGAGACATACCAGGCTCCGCACGAGATTGAACCTCGGCAGGTTCAGCGCGAGCCAGCCGCAATCATCCAAGTGATCGAGCGTGCCGCGCTCAACCCCAACGTCGATATCGACAAGATGCAGCGCCTCTTGGACATGCAGGAGCGCATCTTGGCTCGCGAGGCGAAGGCCTCATTTGATGCCGCGTTTTCGCAGATGCAGCCGGAATTACCGATCATCAACGAGAACGGGGGGATCAAGAACAAGGACGATAAGGTCCAAAGCACGTACGCCAAGTGGGAAGATATCAACGAGGCCATAAAGCCGGTCCTCGCCCAGCATGGCTTTTCCCTGCGATTTCGCATCGGACAGGACGCCGGAAAGATCGTCGTCACGGGGATCCTCAGTCATCGGGAGGGCCACAGCGAGGAAACGAGCATCCACCTGCCGATCGACACCAGCGGGAGCAAGAATGCCGTTCAGGCCGTTGGCTCCACGACGAGCTACGGCCAGCGCTATACGGCTAAGGCGCTACTCAACATTACTAGCCGCGCGAAGGCCGATCGGGATGACGACGGCGCATCTGCGGGCGCCCCAGTTCTGATCACCGACGATCAAGCCGAGCAGATCCACAAGCTCATTTCCGATACCGGCGCCGACATCAACAAGTTCCTAGCCTACTTCAAGGCCGAAAGCGTGTCGGATCTCAAGGCTCGCGATTTCGACCGCGCTCGTGGGCTGCTCATCGCAAAGAGGGCGCGCCCGTGACCGAGCTATGGGCGCCTGTTGTCGGGCTAGAAGGGTTCTACGAGGTGTCGGACCAAGGTCGAGTTCGCGGTGTCACGCGAACGCTAACGGATGGCCGCGTCTGGCGCGGCGCGGTTCTCGCCCAATCCACGAGCAAGAGCGGCCACAAGAGAGTTCGCCTGTGCCGAAACGGTCGCCACTTGTATTTTTCTGTACACCGCCTGGTTATCGAGGCGTTTGTTGGGCCATGTCCCCCGAGCATGGAGTGCGCCCATAACAACGGCGACCCATCCGACAACAGGGTTAGCAACCTCCGGTGGGATACCCGTAAGGGGAATCATGCCGACAAATCCCGCCATGGGACGCTGCTTGTCGGCGAGAAGAATGCCCTCGCGAAGCTTACCGAGTCAGACATCCGCCGCGCGTTCTCGATGCGGCGCGCTGGCGCCCTTTTGAAGGATATCGCGCTCGAACTGGATATTACGTCAGCAAACGTTTCCATGATTCTGCGGCGCGCAACATGGCGTCATGTCCACGTATAAGGAGCGGCCAATGATCGTATACACAGACATTCAGCAAGGAACTCCTGAGTGGCATGCTGTACGTTGCGGTATCCCGACCGCCAGCATGTTCCACGCCATCCTCGCCAAGGGCGAGGGAAAGACCCGGAAATCCTATCTTTGTAGGCTCGCCGGCGAGATAATCACTGGAGACCCGGCGGACTCTATTTCGAATATCCATACAGAACGTGGGAAGGTCATGGAACCGGAGGCTCGTGACTTGTACGCCTTCATGAAGGATGCGGACCCGGTACAAGTCGGATTCATACGCAACGGGCAGAAAGGCTGCAGCCCCGACAGCTTAATCGGGGAGAGCGGCATGCTGGAGATCAAAACCAAGCTGCCCGCGCTTATGGTGGAAGCGCTGATCCGCGACGATTTCCCACCAGAGCACAAGGCCCAATGCCAAGGCGCGCTATGGGTAGCAGAACGCGAGTGGATCGATATCTGCGTCTACTGGCCCAAGATGCCGCCGCTGATCAAGCGAGCATATCGAGACGAGGCCTACATCGCTGAGATGTCTGCCGCGGTCGATGCATTCAACGACGAACTCAACACCATAGTCGAGCGCATCCGCTCCTATGGATCCGTGACAAGGGAGGCCGCTTAGATGGCTGGCTCAGTGAATAAAGCGCTCATTACAGGCCGCCTCGGTCGCGATCCAGAGATCAAGCACAAGCAGAACGGCGATATCGTCGCCAATCTGAACGTCGCCACGTCCGATGTATGGAAAGACAAAGCTACGGGCGAGCGCAAGGAGAATACGTTCTGGCATAATATCGTCATCTACAATGAAAACTTGGCGAAAGTTGCTCAGGCGTATCTTCACAAGGGCGATCTTGTCCACATCGAAGGTGCGATCCAGAGCAGAAAGTACCAGGATCGCGACGGCAATGACCGGTATATTACCGAGATCGTGCTGCAGAAGTTCCGTGGCGATCTGGTCATTCTCGAAAGCAGGAAGTCCGACGGCGCCAGCGATCAGCCTCGCGAGCGCGTAACAGAGCGTTCAGCACCTGCACGCGATGACTTCGCAGACCAAGAAATTCCGTTCTGAGGGGTGTGATATGAGCCGCGCTCTAGTCGTCATCCACAGCGACATCGATCGCAGGAAGGCCGCCAATTGGGCAACGAAAGCCCCCTACGGCTGCCGCATCGAGTTCAAGGAAGCCAAGCGATCGCTGCCCCAGAACGATCGTATGTGGGCGATGCTGACGGACGTGGCGGCACAGACAAAGCACCACGGCATCAAGTTATCACCGGATGACTGGAAGCTCCTGTTCCTCGACGCCCTTAAGCGAGAGGTTCGGATGGTGCCCAACCTGGATGGCAACGGGATCGTGAGCCTTGGGCGTTCGTCGTCGGATCTCAGCAAGAACGAGATGACGGACCTAATCGAACTGATCTTCGCGTTCGGCGCAAAGCACGGCGTGGTCTTCCGTGACGATGCCCAAGCCGCGTGACCCCCGAAGCCCGCTTCATCACCGCGGCAATCAGACATTTCGTCAAGGACGAGCCATCCATGCGCGAGTTCATAGAGATCAATAAGGCGATCCTGTCCGGGCTTCCTAAAGATGAGAAGCGGGCGGTGTGGGATGCGCTGAAAAAGGCTGGAGGCGTGGGATGAGCCGAGCCGAGTTCAGCCGGAAAACCCGCGCCGCAGTCTTCCTACGAGCCAATGGTTGCTGCGAAGGCTGTAGAGCGAAACTCAAGGCGGGCGAAGGAGAGGTGGACCACATCCTCCCCGACGTCCTTGGAGGCGAACCGACTATCGAGAACGCCCAGCTCCTCTGCCGAGTCTGCCATCGTGCAAAGACTGCGGACGATATCCGCCGCACACGCAAGGCCGATAGACAGCGCGACAAGCATACAGGCGCGTGGAAAAAATCGTCGCGTTCCATGCCAAATGGCAGGAACTCCCCAACCAAGCGGAAAGTCAACGGGCAGCTGGTCCATCGGGATACAGACTTGCCAGTTCGGAGATCGTCATGAAACGCCCCTCCGGAACAAGGGCATACCACCTACACTACGCCGCTAAGTTCTTTTGGAACCGCGCCAAGAAATCACAGGACCCCGAGAAATCTGAGGATCTTTACATAGCGGCGAAGATCAAAGAACAGGCGGACATCCTCGACAAAGAGGAACACCTATGTCGCAAAGAACAAAAGCAGCGCCGGATCAGCTTGCCTCAGCCCAATCAAGCAGGGCAATCGGATCGCGGGATGCCGCCGCTTCAAGATCAGCGCTAAGCCGCAAGGCTTGTTCCCTGGTCATCGACCATTCGATACCGGTCGGGCTGTTGGGCCTCAGAATACACTTTCCGCGTGATGAAAGCAGAAACAAAGCAACGCTTCCGTCAATCTCGGAAACTATTTCCCACGTTGTAACTGTAATAGGTCCATCCGCATTGCAGATCATCTCTCTCCCCCAAGAGAAAAGGCGCTCCCAGCGCCCGTGGCGGGAGTGTAGCAAAGCCAAATTTGCTTTCCACAGGAAAGTTAACGGCTGACGTAAAATTGTTAACTTATAAGAGGCAGCAGCAGATGAGCGCCGAAGTCAAAGAAAAGCTGATCGCCTACCGCTCTGTCCTCGCGGATCTTGAGAAGGCGGGCGGGGCGGATATTTGGCTCGATAGGGCCGTATCCATTGCCTTGGATCAGCCTTGGGACTGGTCCGTGGATTGGCGCGGATGGGGATACGACGAGGCCGGGAAGTCGATAGAGCAAGAGAAGGCGTTTCCATACACCTCATCCCTCGACGCCGCCATTGCGCTCGTGGAGCGGGTGTTGCCGGGTTGGGCGCGTGAGGTCTCGTTATGGGGCAACCTTGCGCGGGCATCCTTGTGGGAGTGCGACCGCGAGGGATGGCACGGCTCTAAAAGCAACAAGGTAACAGCCACCAGTAAAACCGAACCCCTCGCCCTCCTCACCGCACTCTTCAGGGCTTTGATAGCGCAGATGGAGAAGGCGGATGGCTGATCGTCCTATCCTGTTCAGCGGGCCGATGGTCCGCGCTCTGCTTGAAGGCCGGAAGACGCAGACGCGGCGGATTATTAAGCCGCAGCCGCCCGAGGGTGCGCGGTACGCGGGCATCCACTACGCCTCGGACGAGCCGGATAGCCACTTCTTCAACACGCCGATCGGGCCTTTCAAGGTCCGGCAGCGGATCAACGAGGGCGACCGGCTCTATGTCCGCGAGAGCTGGAACTGGACGTTCATCAAGGATCTGGCTCCTGGCGAGACGTTGGGCAGAACAGTCGATGAATGCTGCGCGGCCAATGGCGGTTTCGCCTGCCCGGTTGGCGACGGCATTGTCTATGCCGCGACCAACGCCCATGAGCATCCAGAATTTGGCAAGGCCAGGTGGAAGCCATCTATCCACATGCCCCGCTGGGCATCGCGCCTGACACTGGTCGCCACGGACGTCCGCGTCCAACGTCTCCAGGACATCAGCGAGGAAGACGCGATCGCGGAGGGGATCTTTGAACGATCGGCGATCGGCGATGACCCCATGCACGACACATGGACGTGGCGCCGCGAAGGTTGGCGATACCCCACGCCACGAATGGCCTATGCCGCGCTTTGGACCGAGATCAACGGTCCTGGCTCATGGGAAGCCAACCCCTGGGTTGCCGCCTACACCTTCTCCGCGCACCGCTGCAACATCGATCAGATGGAGGCTGAGCATGCCGACTGACACACGCGAGGCCACGCCGAGGCGTGCCAAAAAGCCCCAGCTTTCCGTTGGTGCCGCCTTCCTCCATCGTGTGGATAAGCACCTAACTTTCTGGCTCGACAGCAACGAATGCGAGTGTGAGGGCGGGCACGTTTGCGGGCGAGCGGACATAGAGCGGACACGCGACGAGGCCCGCGCCCTCCTCTCCAAGCTGGAGGCCAGCCATGGAAGCGCGTGAGCGGCTGGCGAGGCTTATCGACCCGCATTCATTCATTCCCTATGTCGGTGATGGAAGCTCGGATGATGTATGGGCGTCCGACATTGTTGCGCAAAGCAAAGCGGACGCCTTGCGAAAGGCCGACGCCATCCTCAAAGCCCTCCACCTCACCGACGCCGCAGCACTTGCGCTGATGGATGGTGAGGGGGTGGTGGTGCCGAAGGATCTAACGGACGATGTCCGCTACGTGAGTTGGTTCGTCCAATACAAATCACGCGGCGGTTCTGACGGGGATGCCGATTTGCTATCCCGCCAGCGCGTGGCTGACCCTTATCAGGTCGCGATCGACCATGCGTCGTATGACGCAGTGCTCGCCGCCTCCCCATACAAGGAAAATCCAGATGACCCCCGATGAGATCGCGGAGTTGCGGCGCGTGGTGGAAGCACTCCAATGGATAAAGCGGCAATGTTACCGCGACGATATCACAGCGCCTTTCAAGGTCAGCACGATTGCCGCCGAAGTAGAAAGAGCCCTCGCCTCCCGCGCCCTTCCCGCCGCTCCTGATGTGGGGGATGAGAAACTTGCTGATGAGGTTATCCGCGAGATAGCTGAGCTTTCGGACAGAACCAGCCCTGATGACGACCCGGAACAGATGGGCGTCACCGCTGAAGAGCTTCGCCCTATTCTTCTGTGGGCCTTCACCCGTCTCTGCGAACAGGCAAAGCGCGAGGCGTATGGCGAACTGATGCGCTTGGTGATGGACAATATCGAGAAGAAACTTCCGCCATTCGCTGGCATCGAAGCCCTCGCGGAGAAGAAGCCATGAGCGAGCCGAGGGTTATCACGCCGACCTTTAAGACTGATGTCGTCTATCACGAGTTCACGTGCGTCCAATGCGGGAAAGAAGCTCGGAATACATATTGCGAACCGCATCGCACGAACATGTTGGAACGACGCCTTTGCTTTGGCTGCGACTACTGGCGCGACTTCGCTGAACGGCTTGCAAAAGAGCATCGCCAAATGACGATTATAGAGGGGCACGTCTACCGCCCCGGCGATCGTACAAGCGGATCGTTCCGAGGCATGGCCGGTCGAAGGTTCGATATCGAGTACATCGAGCCGTCGATTTATGCAGGCCAGCGGATCACGACCTTTGATCTCTGGTCCGGGTCTACGCTGCCGGAAGACTTGCAAGCGAAATACCCTGACACGGCAATTTTCCTGGGTGGCGCCGAACGCGCCAGCGTGGGCGAGACGACATGCTGGAACCCGAGCAAAAACAGCAGTGAGCCGTATCCGTTGCCGCGCACCCTCAAGCCAAATCGCGAGGTTAAGCCATGACCAACACAGACAAGGAGCGCGCTGATTTTGAGGCAGCGTGGAAAGAGCGGCCTTGGCTGCTCAAGCCCACATCGGACAAGGACCGCGCTGAATATTGGTTCAAGGCCGGCCGCGAGACGGAACGCGCCGAGGCTGTGACGGATGCGGAGCCGATTGCTTGGGGGATAATCGCTAGCAACACAGGGCGCATGTCTAGCGTTACTATGGACAAGCACGAAGCTGATGAGTTTGATCCTCGGCATATCGTCCCGCTGTACAAGAACAAGCCCGATCCGTCGCCGGATGTGGAGGCAGAGAATAGACAGCTACGCGGAACGCTCGAATATATCTTGGCACAAACCAAGAATGACTATCCTGGTGTTCTCTCTGTCATTCGTACAAATGCGTCAGCCGCACTTGATCGTGGTTGGCAAGAAACCGTCTCTAAATCTATCGCCGCCCTTAGCAAGCCGGAGGGGAAGTAATGGCCCGGATCGCGAAACGCAAGCCGTGCCCGTTCTGCGGAACATCTGACAGTTTCGTTGAGTGCATGGACTACGGCGACTTCGCCGTCATTTGCAACTCATGCTTGGCGCGTGGTCCCTCGGGCGAAGGCGACGGTTGCGATCCGAGCTCCGAGAACCATCGCGGCGAACGCAATGCGACGCGGGAATGGAACAAGCGCACACGCGCAAAGGAGCCCCGCCCATGACCGCGCCCGGATACCGGCTGGTAACAGATGCCCGCCTTGAAGAATTGATCTGTCGCGGCACACCATCCTCGGATGAGACGCACGATATGGCGGTTGAGTTGCTGGTCTCCCGTCGCGCCGCGGCGGCAGAGAAAGCCCGCGCCGACAGGATGAAGGAACAACTCAACGAAGCGATGATGTTCCAATCGGAAACGCAGCGCAATGCCAACTGGCAATGCGAGCGCTATATTGCAGCGAGAGCCCGCGCCGATAAGGCAGAGAAGGCGCTCTGGGACGCGGAGATCAGCCTCGATCCAGAGCACGAGACCAAATGGTACGCGGCCTACAAGGATCTACTCGCTGAGATCCGCAACCGCGCCGCCCTCAAGGGAGAGTGAGATGAGCCACCGGATCCAATGCGAGAGATGCTGTGGCAACGGCGAGATAGTTACGGATTGGGATCGATACCTCGATCCATCGCCTGGTGACATTGGCGACGAGGCGGTCGCCGTGTGCCCTGACTGCGATGGATGTGGGAATGACGACATTGATCCCGTGCTCACCCCATCCCCGCTTCCTCAGCAGCCTTGATAAGGGCTGCGCGAGCTTTGGCGGCGGATGCAGGCGACGGATCAGCAAGGGCCGCAAGGCAGGCCTTGCGAGCCGCGAGGTGTTTCTTGGAG
Organism: Chelatococcus sp. YT9; assembly: GCF_018398315.1. Taxonomy (NCBI): domain Bacteria; kingdom Pseudomonadati; phylum Pseudomonadota; class Alphaproteobacteria; order Hyphomicrobiales; family Chelatococcaceae; genus Chelatococcus; species Chelatococcus sp. YT9. Next base: position 3,285,070 of record NZ_JAHBRW010000001.1, on the reverse strand, counting down.
GTCGCGAATTCCTCAGGCCATTTCTCCATCAACATCCGTGCCGCTTCTTCCACGCTCGTGACCGTTCGTCGCGTGCTGTCAGAGATCCAGATATCAACCGGTTCAAACCAGAGACGAGGCATGACAGAGATTAGCACAACAGAGGATACCGAGCATCTTCGATCCTTAGACGACTACTTCAGGGATTGGGAGAGCGACGCGTTCGGGTTCGGCTACGGGACAGGCGAGCCCCATACGATCCTGGCTCTTAAGGCGTTTTTGGAGTTAATCCCTGAGACAGGCGGCTACGATTACCAAGAACTGGAGAACGCGCTAGGAGCGACAGTCGCGTGGCTCCTGATCAACATCCTATGCGGAAACGACACGCTAGAGTATGGCACATCACCGCGCTACGCGTGGCTTACCCCGCACGGGAAAAAGCTCCGAGCTTATGTGGCCTCGAAGACAGCCGACGAACTGATAAGTATCGTTACCGACTTTGATCCATCGTTTCCTGGCTGCAGCCAGGATTCATGCAACTGCGGCCCTCATGGCTACGATCGTACCAGAGTTTGCCCCAACCCCTTTTGGCAGGAGAAACGATAGAGAATGGCGCGGAAGACCGATAGGAGCATCAGCCGTCCATTGGCGAGCGACTGGTCTGATTTCGAACTGATGACGTTGCGAGAGGCCTGCGAAGTATTTCTTGGTGGTCTCTTGGAGCCGCGATCCCTGCGAACAGAGGCCCGCAAGGGCACACTCACACTCACACGCGTGGCGGGAAAAGACTTCGTCACGCCGTCTGCAATTAAGGAGATGCTACGGCTATGCCGCAGCGATCAAAAGGGCCACGGCTCTATGAGCGCCCCCCACGCCGCGACCAGTCGGGGAAAATCACCCACGCGGGCGTCTGGGTCATCAGAGATGGACCGATTACGGTTAGCACAGGCTGCGGCCCGGATGACAAGCTTGGCGCTGAAAGAGCGCTCACTTCCTACCTAGCCAAGAAATTTTCTGAGGTTAAGGGGCAACCTCGCGGCCCAGGCGAAGCGATTTATATTGCGGAGGTATTGAGCCTGTATGGCAGCGAGGCTGCGCCCAAAAAGGAGGGAGACAGGCGAATCCTCTCGGCGCGCATCGACAAGCTCATGGAATGGTGGGGAGACAAGGCCGTTTCCGAAGTGAGACGGACGACATGTCGAGATTATGTCGCATGGCGAACAAAGCAGAGGATCCGGCACGCCAAGACTAGTGCCCGCACCGTGAGAGAACCAACAGCGCGCCGCGAGTTAGTCGTTCTATCGGCCGCGATCAACTATTGGCACGCTGAGCACCCGCTGCCCGCACTACCGGTCGTTTGGCTGCCAGAAGACAGCAAGCCTCGCCAAGCATTCCTCGACCGCGAGCAGGCCGCCAAGCTCCTAGCCGCGGCACTCGGTTTCTATAGGGATAAAGGCGGGGCGATCCATCGGCGAGGCAAGAGCGCGCGCGCGAACCGGGCTCACATCGCCCGATTTATATTGATCGGCCTTTACACCGGAACGCGGCATTCCGCGATGATAGGGCTCAGGTGGGAGCCGTCCGCAATCTCAGGATGGATTGATTTGGAGCGTGGCGTCATGCACCGCCGAGGCGCGGGCGAAAGCGAGACAAAGAAGCGTAGGCCTCCTGTCCGCCTGCAACAACGCCTGCTTGCCCACCTTCGAAGGTGGCATAAAATCGACCGTGCCGCGCCTTTAGAAGACGGACGCATGATCACGCACGTCATTCACCATGGAAGCGTGGCGATCGCCAGCAAGGTCCGCACCGGCTGGGAAGGCACCCGCGAAGATGCCGGGCTGGGGGCGGAGATCGTTCCCCACATTCTGAGACACACATGCGGGACGTGGCTGGCTCAACGCGGTGTGGAAGTATGGGAGGCGGCTGGCTATCTCGGGATGACCTCGGCCATGTTCGAGCGCGTTTATGGGCACCATCACCCGGACTTCCAGTCCGCCGCTTCGAAGGCTCTATCGGGACCGGGGCGAAGGTAATTCGAAGCTGTGGCGCCACAGTTTGCCACAGTTTCACACGAACATTATAAGAACGTAGCTGTGGCGGATGGTATTGAAAAGCTAGGGATGGCAAGGTATACAGCGCAATACACTGCCTTCACACGGCAGGGGTCACAGGTTCAATCCCTGTCGCACCCACCATTATTTTCCCAATAAAATCAAGTAATTGATGATCTCTTCGGCACGAAGCGAGCTGGTGGCGCGATAGCCCGCCCCGTTCTGCATGTGCACTCCACGCGACCAGCTCGCATCGTTGAGATCGGATGGCACGCCGCGCGAACGGTTCCGACATTCACCTGATGTCAGAAGTACTTATAATATCCGGCGGCATTCTTATCCCGCGGATATGCCCGCTTTCCCGGCTGCCGTTTCGCTCGGCGAGGCCGGTCAAAGGCCATTGCTTCAAAAAAGTTGGCTGCCCATCCAATCGAAAGCAGGATAATGGCCGCCGAATCGGCTAACCCACGGGTAGCGAGAAAGGGCAGGCGATGACAGAGATTGATATCCATCGGCCCCAGCGTCGTGTGCGAAAGCAGAACCGCAAACCATCGCGTATTGCCCAAGAGCGTCGACGGGATCTGATTGAAGCCGCGATCCGCGACATCGCGGAGAACGGATACGACAAGGTTACGGTCAGCTCGATCTGTGAAAAGGCTGGCTTTTCAAGAGGGCTCATCGGCCACTATTTCAGCAGCAAGGATGCGTTGTTGCTGGAAGCGGTCCGGGCCATGGCTGAGCAGCTCGGCTCGGCCATACGCGATGCGGCCAACCAGGCTGGGCCAAACACCTCCGACCGCCTGCACGCGCTGATCACGGCGAGCTTCACACCGCCGGGCTGCACGCAGGAAAACATGGCCGTCTGGGTCGCGCTCACGGGTACGGCACGCTGGTCCCCGCCGCTCGCAGCACTCTACCGTGAGATCTGGCGCGACTACCGGGCCGGCGTCGGACGCCTCTTCGCGCGCGCCGCCGAAGGGCGGAAGAAGACAATCGATGTTGAGCAGACCGCCCTCTCCTTCTCGCAACTCGTCGAGGGTTTGTGGATCGGCTGCAATGCCGATCCGGAGGCCGTGAGCACGGCAAGCGCCGAAGCCTGCTGCCACGCCTTCGTCCGTGCCGTCCTGGGCGAAGACGCGTAGTGCCGCCGGTGATCGAGTTCGCTTCGTCGCCCGCGCCTCGCTCGCGCAGGAAAGGCCCTTGCGTCCTCGCGGGTTTACTTCCGGTCGGGCATGACCTTGGCGACGCCCGAGAAATTCAGCAACGGACCATTTGCCCCACTGAGCAGGCCGCGGACGAAAATCAATGAGCGCCCGCCCCGGATGATCTCTGTACGACCTTCGACAGCCTCACCCGGTCTTGCCATGCCAACGAATTCGCTGGCCATGGAAACCGTGACGATCTCGTGCGGATCCGCCTTCTCGCGAGCTGCCAGGAACAAGCAGTAGTCCGCGAACGTCAAAAGACATCCCCCGTGCACGATGCCCATCTTGTTCGATGCTTTCTCCAACGGCGTGAAGCCGCATAGGAGTGACCCGTCCTCGGTATGGCGGTGATAGAACGGTCCCGCCGTATCGTTGAACGGTTCGTGTGGAATGTGTTCCCAGCCCTCGTACGGCCCACTTGAAACAATAACGCCGCCAGCCACGCCACTCGCCTGCACTGCCATGATCCTCCATCTTGTTAGTGGGCCGGCCGCGCCAGCCTCCCACACTCATCGCATTCTTTTTTCTGAATGTTCAACAAATTATTGATCCGTCCGGAGGTGTATGGAATGGGGGCGGAGCCGCCGCCTGCCCTAAAAGGGCGCGGATCTCGCTACGCGAGCAGCGGTGAAGCCAACTTCGTGACCCTCAAAAAATAAGTTGAATGTACAACAAAAATATCGACAATGGGCGCAACTGAGCACGGCGGCCGTCGCATGCTTCTGCCGCCCCTACCGTTCGCAAGAGGTACTTGTGCGCTTCAAGATTTTGGCCATCCCCTTCGCACGCCAATATGGCGAAAACGTTCAGCTGGCCGGGCGTGATCCTCAACGCTTCCAGACCATGATGGTCAAACTGCGAAACCAGATGGTTCTGGCGGAGGAACTTGGTTACGAGGGCTTCTGCCTCACCGAGCATCACATGCAGGTGGAAGGCATCGAGTGCACCACGAACCCGCTGTTCTGGAACCTCTATATCGCCCAGCACACGAAGAATTTCCTCGTGGGCCAGCTCGGCATGAACCTGACGGCCATGAACCCGATCGTGCTCGCCGAGAACATCGCCATGCTCGACCACATGAGCGGTGGGCGTGTCTTCGCGGGCTTCTCGCGCGGGAACACGCCGCGTTGGACGGCGACCATGGGGCAACATCTCGACCTGACCTCCGCTGAATCCGACAAGTCGGCGGCCGACCAGCGCAACCGGCGCGCACTCTATGAGAACTGGCGCCTGGTGAAATCCCTTTGGACGGATGATCTGACGTCCTTCGAAGGCGAATTCTGGAACATGCCCCAGCCGGTGGAGTGGAACTTCAATCCGACGCGCGACTGGGGAGGTCCTGATGCCGTTGATGCGCAGGGCATTCTGCGTCGCGGCGGCATTGTTCCGAAGCCGCTTCAGACCCCCTACCCGGCGATCTATGCGCCCTTCAGCTATTCCATGGAAACAGCCCGTTTCTGGGCGGCGGAAGGCGCAAAAATGGTCTCCTTCGTGACGGCTGACAAAGAATCCTTCATGCCGCTCATCCTCGAGAACTGCATCGAGGCGGCCCATGCGGCCGGGCGCACATCCACGACCAACAATAATGTGCTTGCGCTCGGCGCTCATCTGCTGATGGGCAAAACGCCGGAGAAGGCGAAGCGCTATCAGGACATGTTCCACGAGCTCTTTGCTTACGCCTATGACGCGCCGCCCTACCACGTTCCGACCGGTCGTATCTGGGGCGGGTCGCGCCAGGAAACGCTCGACAACGTCATGGAGCTTGCGGAGCGCTACAAGATCGAGGAGTTCTTCCTTTGGCACCATGTGGGCTACTTCGGCGATGACATCGAGCAGGAGGCCTTGATCGAGTTCGCTGAAGGCGTGATCCACAAGGTCAACAGCTGACGGACCGGGATTCTCGAAGATGTCGACACTGACGCTTGGCAAGCTCGTCGAAAGCGCAGCCCGCAGCCGGGGCTCCCATGATGCTTACGTCGAGCTCGATCGGCGAAGGACCTGGAATGAGATCCATCAGCGCACCGACGCGCTGGGATGGGCGCTGAAGGAGATCGGCGTCCGCAGGGGCGACCGTGTCGGCATCATCTCGAAGGATGCGATCGAGGTCGCCGAGTCAATCATTGCCTGTGCAAAGATCGGCGCCATTCGGGTGGGGCTCAACTTCCGTCTCGCGGGACCCGAGATTACAGCTCTGATCGACGATGCCGGCGTGGACGTCGTTCTCGTGCAGGCCGCTTTGGTGGATGCAATCCTGCCGGCGATCCGGGCAACGAAGCGTCGTCCGCAAGCCGTCGGAATGGCGGGCCAGCACGCGCTGGAGCATGACTACGAAGCGCTCGTTTCCAAGGGCGCGACGCGGGGGCCGCTGGAACAGACGCCGCACGATACCCTCATGATCTGCTACACGACAGGTTCGACCGGCCTGCCCAAGGGAGCGATCTATCCCCATGCCAAGATGATGGAATCAATGGCGGCGATTGCGCTCAGCGAAGGAGCGGTGCCGGACGATGTATGGTTCCATGCCATGCCGGCGGCCGGCATACCCATCATGCACCTGCTGCGTAACGTCTTCCATGGCTCCAAATGCGCCATCCTTGGGGAATGGAATGCCGAACGCGCATTGACGCTCATCGAGAAGGAGCGCTGCAGCATCACGGTCCTCGTGCCGACGATGCTCTCCGACCTTCTCGCCTCCGGCCTGATCCCGCGGTTCGATTGCAGCTCGCTGCGCCAGCTCGGCTACGGTTCCTCAACGCTGCCCCCGTCGACCCTGCGCGATGCGATGAAGGCCTTCGGCTGCAGCTTCCTGCAGATGTATGGCTCAACCGAGTTGATGGGCATGGCGATGATGATGACCGCTTCGGACCACGAGATGGCTCTGAAGTCCGGACATCCATGCCTTGCTTCGGCGGGCCGTCCGCTGTTCTACGTGGAAACGAAGATTGTCGATGACGACGGTCAGGAAGTTCCAGTTGGCAACGATGGCGAGCTGCTCATCAAGACTGACTATGTGACGCCCGGATACTGGAACCAGAACCTGAATTACGTCGAGACGGTCCGGGACGGATGGCTTCATACCGGCGACATCGCCATGCGCGATGCCGACGGCTTCATTTATATGAAGGACCGTGCCAAGTTCCGTATCAAGTCTGGCGGCTACAACATCTTCCCGACGGAAATCGAGAACTGCCTCGCCGAACACCCCGCCATCTCGGAAGTGGCCGTGTTCGGGGTCCCCGATCCAAAGTGGGGCGATCGCATCGTGGCGGTGGTTTCGCTGTTGCCCGGGCAAAGCGCGGAGCCGGATGCATTTCGCGAATTCTGCCGCGGCAAGATCGCCAATTTCAAGGTCCCCAAGCAGGTCTTCATCTGGGACGAGCTTCCGAAGGGACCAACCGGCAAGATCCAGAAGCGCGCCATCATCGACCGGTGCATCGAGCTCGAAAGCCAAGCGAATGAGGCCTGTGACCCATGACAGCCTCTGACACGTCTGGCCCCTTCGCCATCTTCCAGCATGCTCTCAACCAGGGACGCTTTCTCATCCAAAGAAGCCGCTCGACAGGAGATTATGTCTTCCCGCCGCGCGTTGCAGCACCAGGATCTGGAACAGACGATCTCGAATGGCAGGAGGTCTCTGGCCTCGGCCACATCTACGCGCTGACGATCATCGGCCGCCGCGCAGAGCGCGGTGGTGACTACAACATCGCGCTTGTCGAACTCGATGAGGGGCCGCGTCTGATGTCCCGGGTCGTCGGTGTCGACCCATCCGAACTGCGCATCGGCCAGCGCGTGCAGGCCTGCGTGGGCGTGCCGGACTTCGGCCCGCTCAAAGATGGCAACCAGGCCGTGGTCATGTTTCGACCGCTCATACCGACGGTGACGACATCATGAGTTTGAAAGGTACCGTCGCAATCACGGGTGTGGGGACCTTCGGAACAGGCGCCTCGCCTGGGTGGTCGGCGCCAGAACTGATGCAGGCCGCAGCGTTGCGCGCTGTTGGCGACGCCGGTCTCAAGCTGGGCGATATCGACGGGTTATGCGCGTCGACCTTCTATCACTTTTTTCCCACGCTGACGGCCGCGGAAATGCTGGGCGTCCACCCCCGCTGGAGCGACGCCGACATGGCTGGCGGCTCCTCTTTCATGAATCACGTGATGCATGCCGCGGCCGCCATTCAAGCCGGGCTCTGCAATCACGTCCTCATTTTGTACGGATCGAATGCGCGCTCGAGCCGCAATCTCAACGGACTGGCCGAGACGCCGGACACCGAAGCCCCCTTTGAGCCTCTCGTCCCCCTGAGCGGCTACGCCCTAGCGGCCTCCCGCTATCTTCACCAATATGGTGCGACCCGCGAAGATCTCGGCCGCGTTCACCTGGCGGCGCGCGAGTGGGCTGCCCTTAATCCGGAAGCGGAGCTTCGCGACCCGCTTTCAATGGACGATTATCTATCCAGCCGCCTGATCGCATCTCCGTTCTGCCGTTACGATTGCTGCCTCGTCAGCGATGGCGGAGCGGCCATCGTGGTGTCGCGTGCCGACCGTGCACGCGACATGCGGCGCAAGCCGGTCTACCTGCTTGGGGGTGGCGCGGCCCACTGGCACCGGGAAATCGCCCAGATGCCGGACCTGACGATCACCGCGGCAACGGAATCCTCATCCCGCGCCTATGCGATGGCGGGCCTTGGCCCGGCCGACATCGACGTGGTCGAACTCTACGACGCCTTTACGCTCAACGTTCTGCTGTTCCTCGAAGATCTTGGGTTCGCGCGGAAAGGAGAGGCGTCAGGGCTTGTGGCCAGCGGAGCCATCGCCCCGGGTGGGGGGCTGCCGGTCAATACCAACGGCGGGGGTCTGTGCTGCGTGCATCCGGGCATGTATGGACTGTTCTGCATCATCGAAGCCGTGACCCAGCTGCGCGGAGATGGCGGCGAGCGTCAGGTCGCCGGCGCCGAAACGGCCATCGCGCATGGCAACGGAGGAACACTCTCCCATCAGGCGACGCTCATTCTCGGCGGTCCGTCAACCCTTTAGCGCCAAGACCGGATCCAGAGATGGCTGAGAGCCCTACCCCGCCCTGCGCGCCGCCAATCATCGGGTTGCAGCGCTTCATCAGCCCCATCGGGGACATTCTGCAGGATGTTCGCGACGGCCGGATGGTCATCATGGCCGACAGCGCGGATCGCGAGAATGAGGGCGATCTGGTCATTTCGGCTTCGGCGGCAAATCGGGACGTGATCAACTTCATGGCGAAGTTTGGTCGTGGCCTCATCTGCCTCCCCCTATCGCCGATGCGCGCCGCACGCTTTGGCTTGCGGCCGATGACTTCCACGAATACAGACCCTTTTTCGACCGCCTTCACACAATCCGTCGACGCGCGAGACGGCATTTCGACAGGAATTTCCGCGTCCGACCGCGCGGCAACAGTAGCGGTGCTTGCGTCCTCGCACTGTACCGCCGCAGATCTCGTGTCACCTGGGCACCTGTTTCCGTTGATAGCCCGTGCGGGAGGGGTTCTCGAACGGGCCGGACACACGGAGGCGGCGGTCGATCTTTCATCGCTCGCCGGGCGTGTCGATGCCGGCGTCATTTGTGAGATCATGCGCGATGATGGGGAAATGGCGCGGCTGCCCGATCTCGTCACATTTGGGCGGGAGCATGGGTTGCGCATCGGTACGATCGCCGATCTTCTGGAATTCCGGCTTCGAGGGGAGCTTGAGCCAGCGATCTCCGATCATTTCATTTTCGCGCGCTCCCGCATCAACGGCGGGCACGCCGCATGAACGGGCCTATGCCCCCTCGATCTTTACACATCATGGACATCGCCGCCTATCCACGTGCGTAGGACAGTTGATACCACCAATTCGCCGCCGGCTCCGGCCTGACATGCAAAGGTTGACCAGATGAATGACTTTCAGGCCATAGAAGCTCTCATGGGCGATTACTTCCGGATCCTGCATGAGGGTGATGTTGAGGCCACTCGCGCAATGTTCCTACCGGAATGCAGCCTGTTTTGCCCGCAGCCCGACGGCTCGCTGACGCATATGACCATGCAGGACTACCTCAAGGCGGTGGCAGGGCGCACGGCGCCGAAGGATGCGGGGCACCCCCGCTACGGGCGGGTATTGTCGATCGATCAGTCGAGCGAGCGCACTGCTTTCGTGAAGGTCGAATGTGCGGTTCAACCGCGCTTTTTCGTCGACTATCTCACGCTCGTGAAGCTTGAGGGTCAATGGCGGATCGCGGCAAAAGTTTATTTCGTATCGAAGACCGAGACCTGACGTTCTTCCCGCAGAGATTGGCCGCGCTGATCCGATGAAATTCCCGACCCTACGTGACATCTCGCAAGCTTATCTACGGCGTGAACTCTCACCCGTTGAGGTGGTGCGAGCGAGCCTCGACCGGATCGAAGCCATCAATCCGAAGATCAATGCGATCTACCACGTCGATCGCGAGGGCGCTCTCAAGACGGCGGCCGAGTCCGAGCGTCGTTGGCGGGAGGGCAGTTCGCTCAGCCCTTTCGATGGCATCCCGATGTCGATCAAGGACGCGCTGCCGGCGATCGGCATGCCGATCTATCGTGGTTCCGCTGCAGAGCAAGGCGTCATCGCGGATACGGACCATCCCACAGTCGCCCGCTTTCGCGAGGCAGGCGGGGTTATCCTCGGCAAGAACACCATGTGCGACTATGGTATTCTGGCCTCCGGCAACAGCTCGCGGCATGGCGTGACGCGAAACCCGCGCAATACGAACTGGAACACCGGGGCTTCCTCGTCAGGGGCAGCCGCGGCGGTAGCGGCCGGTATCGAGCCAGTCTCTATCGGCACGGACATCGTAGGTTCCATTCGCATTCCAGCATCCTATTGCGGGCTTGTGGGACTCAAACCCTCGCGTGGGCGCGTGCCGTACCACTTTCCGAATCATCCGGCGCTCGTCGCGGGCCCGCTCGCCCGCAATGTCCACGACGCAGCCATGCTTCTGGCTCTTCTGGCGCATCCTGACGCACGGGATTTCACGGCCCTTCCGCCGGAGCACCACGACTATGCGGAGAGCCTTGAGGACGTCGATCCGGCGGGTGTACGCATTGCTGTGCTTCCGGACCTCGGGCTTGGCGCGACAACCGCGCCGAGCGTCCGGGCAGGGATCGAGGCGGCAGCTGCTGTCCTTCGCACCGCGGGCAGTGACGTGCGGTCAATCTCGGAGGCGCCCTTCTCGCCGGAGGACCTTGACCCCATCGAGCTTCACTATCTCGTCCGCTGCTTCAGCGAATTCCGGCGGGCGCGGGCAGATCTGCAACAGCGCTCTCCATTCATCCTGGAATGGACACGCAGGGGAGAAGAGCTGTCCGCCGCCGACTACTATGATAGCTGGAATGCGACGCAGCGTCTCCGCGAGCGCACCTATCGGCTCATGGATGATGTCGATTTCCTGCTGGTGCCAAGCACCGCGGACACCGCTTTTGAAGCCGATCGGCTGGCACCGGAGGGACAGACCGCCTTTTCTCTCTGGGCACCCACATGCCTTTTTAATCTCACCGAGCAGCCGGCCGCCTCCCTCCCATGGGGCACCGACGCCGCAGGAAAGCCAATCGGCCTGCAAATCGTCGGCCGCCGGTTCGACGATAGGGGTGTTCTGCGGCTCTCCAGATATCTGGAGAGGCACGCGCCTGATCTGGCCGACGCAAGCTGCGACACATCATGATGGCGGATCGAGACGTTCAGGTGAGCTCTCCCAGAGAGCTGCCAGCGTCTCGCTTCTGCAGTAAAATTTTGATGGACATCCAAAAAATTTTTTTACAGGATCGCCATCCTTGATGGCCATGCCACTGGCCGCACCTCTACGCCCTATCCCCGACGAGAAGCGCTTCTGGTTGCCCCTGCAACCTCCGTTCTCGAAGAGCGGTGCCGGCATGTGCGTTCGGTGAGCAGCCGCGATCCTGCTGGCGCCACTATGATCAAAAATGAAGGGGACGGTTATGGGTGTGATGAAACAGATCTTGACGGGCGTTGTCCTCGCGGCCTTCGCGACGCCGGCCCTGGCGGACATGAAAATCGGCATTGTGGTGAGCGCGACCGGCCCTGCCTCCTCCCTCGGCATTCCCGAGCGTAACGCCCTCACGCTGGCACCCAAGGAAATCGCGGGGCAGCGCGTCAGCTACGTCGTGCTCGATGATGCCTCGGATCCGACAGCGGCCCGCCGCAGCATCGAAAGGTTGGCGAGCGAGGACAAGGTCGATCTCGTGATCGGATCCTCCACGTCACCAAGCTCGCTGGCCATGGTCGAAGTCGCGGGCCGCAGCAAAACACCCATGATCAGCCTCGGCGCGAGCCGCGCCATCATTTATCCGATGGATGACAACAAGAAATGGGTGTTCAAGACGCCTTACAACGACGCGATTACTGCCGCGGCAACTGTAAAACACATGGTCGCTAATAATATTCGTCGTGTCGCGACCGTTGCCGTCAACGATGCCTATGGGGAAGGTTGGGTCAAGGAGTTCAAGCCACTCGCGGAGGCCGCAGGAATCACGCTCGTCGCCAGCGAACTCTATGGCGCCAAAGACACATCGGTCACCGCCCAGATCCTGAAGGTACTGGCGGCCCGGCCTGACGCGGTTCTCATCACCGCTTCCGGCACTCCGGGGACCCTGCCGCAAATCGCCCTCGCGGAACGCGGCTTCAAGGGCAAGGTCTACCAAACCACCGGTGTTGTGAACGCGGATTTCATCCGGGTGGGCGGCAAGGCCGTGGAGGGAACGTTGATCGCCGCGAATCCGCTCTCCGTCGCAGCGCAATTGCCTGACAGCAACCCGGCCAAGGCCGCTGGTCTCGCCTTCACCAAGGACTACGATGCCGCTCATGGCGCCGGGACGACCTCGGCCTTCGCGGGCTATGCGTGGGATGCTGTCATGCTGCTCGAGGCGGCGACACCTGTAGCGCTGAAATCGGCGGCCCCCGGCACCGAACAGTTCCGTGTGGCGCTGCGCGACGCGATCGAAAACCTAAAGAATGTCAGCACGACGGCCGGTCCGGTTTCGATGACAAACGATGACCACAACGGCTACGCAGCCGACGCGCCGGTCATCATCACCGTCAAGGACGGCAAGTTCACCGTCGCTCCTTGAATTGAAGCGCCAATAGCCTGTGCTGATGATGTCTCCTGATATCGCCCTTTTTCTCCTGCAAGATGGCCTCATAAACGCGGCCATCTATGCATTGCTCGCTTTCTCACTCATCCTTGTCTTCACGGTCACGCGCGTCATCTCGTTGCCGCAGGGAGAATTCGTCAGCTATAGCGCGCTCACGCTCGCGACATTGCAGCAGGGCCTGTTTCCCGGAACGGCCTATGTCCTGATGGTGTTCGGCGGTATCGCCGCGATCTACGAGGTGCTGGGGGCGGTGCGGGCGCGGCAGCGCCCCTCGCTCGGGCGCCTGTCGCTCTTTCTGATCTACCCGCTTCTGCTTCTCGGGCTGCTCAGGCTTCTTCCTCTACAAGAAATGGGCCTGGCCGCACAAATACTGCTGACTTTTGCGATCGTCGTTCCACTGGGCCCGATCATCTATCGCATCGTCTTCCAGCCATTAGCCGGCTCCAGCATCCTCATTCTCCTGATTGCCGCCGTGGCAGCCCATCTCGTGCTGGTTGGGATTGGCCTTCTTACCTTCGGCCCGGAGGGCGCACGCACGACGCCATTGAGCGACCTGACGTTCGAACTGGGGCCCATGGTCATCAGCGGGCAAAGCCTCGCGGTCATCATCGTCAGCCTCGCCCTTATGCTGGGTTTTGCGTTGACGCTCTCCAACACCCTCCTCGGCAAAGCCTTGCGGGCAACGGCCATCAACCGGGCCGGAGCGCGCATCGTGGGCATCCGGCCGGAATTCGCGGGAATGCTCTGCTTCACCATCGCCGCCGCCACGGGCGTACTCTCCGGCATTCTGATCTCGCCGATCACGACGATCTACTATGACTCCGGTTTCGTCGTCGCCCTCAAGGGCTTTGTTGCCGCGATCATCGGCGGGCTTGTGAGCTATCCCATCGCTCTTGGCGGCGCTGTCTTCGTGGGCATCCTCGAGTCTTTCGCCGCTTTCTGGGCCAGCGCGTACAGGGAGGTCATTCTCTTTTCCTTCATCATCCCCGTGCTGCTCATTCGCTCGCTGAGCTCCTCGAAGCCCATGGAGGACGGAGAATGAAAATCACCGGTCTACTTGGGGTCGGCTTGGCCCTCGCCCTCGGCGGCTGGGTTCTGCCCGAGTTCTACATCACCATTCTCAACTATGTCGGGCTGTATACCCTGGTTGCGCTCGGTATCGTCCTGTTGACTGGTGCTGTCGGGATTACATCTTTCGGACAGGCGGCCTTCGTTGGCCTGAGCGCTTACACGTCAGCGGTTCTCAGCCTGCATCTTGGCCTGTCACCCTGGCTAGGCCTTGTCGCCGGGCTGCTGCTGACCCTCGGGATTGCCGCGATCATCGGCGGTGTTACCCTTCGACTATCGGGCCATTATCTCCCCTTGAGCACAATTGCCTGGGGGCTGAGCGCCTACTATGTGTTCGGCAACCTGGAGGTACTCGGCGGTCATACCGGCCTGTCGGGCATTCCGCCCATTTCCATAGGCCCCTGGGCTATAGAAAGCGGCCGCGCGTTCTATGTCCTCATTTGGGTGATCACCCTCAGCGCCATCCTGCTCCTGTCCAACATGTTGAACTCGCGTGTCGGACGCGCAATGCGCGCCATCAAGAACGCCCGGGAAACGGCCGAGAGCTTTGGCGTCGACACGGCCCGCATGCGCTTTGTCGCGTTTCTCTATGCGGCGGTGCTCGCGAGTGTTTCCGGATGGCTTTACGCCCACATGCTCCGCTTCCTCAATCCCTCGCCTTTCAACCTCAACATGGGTATCGAATACCTCTTCATGGCGGTTGTCGGCGGCGCGGGTCAGGTCTGGGGAGCTCTGATCGGTGCCGGCCTCATCACATTGCTGAAGGAATATCTGCAGGACGCGCTTCCTTCGCTGATCGGGCAGGCCGGCAACTACGAGATCATCGTTTTCGGCGCCCTCGTCATCGTCATCTTGCAGCTCAACGGCGACAAAGGCTTCGGAACGCTCCTGGCGCGCTTCTCCAAGCCAGCTCGCCGCTCGTTGCCCACGTCGAGCAGCCCTTTGGCCAAACGGGAAAGACAGGCCGTTGCGAATGGGGCTCCCATCATCGCGGCGCGCGGCATCACCAAGGCTTTCGGCGGCATGAAGGCGCTGAGTGGCGTCAGCTTCGAGGTCAACCGGGGGGAGATCGTTTCGCTCATCGGCCCGAACGGTGCCGGCAAAAGCACCCTCTTCAACAGCATAACGGGCATTCTCGATCGCGACGCCGGCGAAATTCTGATCCATGGCCGCCCCGTCGAGAAGCATGGACCACGGCAGATCGTTCAGCTCGGCATCGCCCGCACCTTCCAGCACGTGCAGATCGTGCCGGAACTGTCCGTCATCGAGAATACGATGCTCGGCGCCCACATCCGCACGCATGCGGGCGCGCTTGCCGCGGCCTTCGGCCGGTCGAGCGAAGAAGAGAGCAAGCTCTATGCGGAGGCGCGCACGCAGCTGACACGGGTGGGGCTGGGTGAGCTTCTCGATGCGCCTGCCAACAGCCTCGCGCTCGGCCAGCAACGCGTGCTCGAGATCGCCCGCGCGCTTTGCGCGGACCCCGACCTCATCCTCCTCGACGAGCCAGCCGCCGGTCTCCGCTACGCGGAGAAGGAAAATCTCGCCCAGCTGCTGCGAGAACTCCGTGCTTCCGGCGTAAGCGTGCTGCTCGTCGAGCATGACATGCAATTCGTCATGAACCTCAGCGATCGCATCGTGGTGATGAACTTCGGCCAGAAGATCACTGAAGGACTACCTTCAGACGTGCGCCAGCATCCGGCCGTGATCGAAGCCTATCTCGGAACGAGCGCAGCATGAATGAGATCCTGAAAGTATCGTCGCTCTCGTGCGGGTATAGTCGGGTCCCGGCGCTCCATGCTGTGGACCTCGTCGTCGAGGCCGGATCGATCGTCTCGGTTGTCGGGCCGAACGGCGCGGGCAAGACCACGATGCTCAATGCTCTCATGGGCCTGCATCCCTCAACAGGGCGCGTGACGTTCCAGGGACGTGACATAAGCGCGGCACCGGCGGAGGCCCGCCTCGAGGCCGGCCTCTGTCTCATCGCAGAAAAACGTGAGCTGTTTGGCACGATGAGCGTCGAGGACAATCTGCGGCTCGGCGCCTTTGTCCGCCGACGGGAAGGTGGCGCAGCCGTCCGCCGCAGCCTCCAGGAGGTGTTCGAGCGCTTCCCGCGGCTGCAGGAGCGTCGCGCTCAGCTCGCCGGCACCTTGTCCGGCGGCGAGCGACAGATGCTGGCGATCGGGCGGGCGATGATGTCGTCACCGAAGCTGCTGATGATGGATGAGCCAAGCCTCGGGCTCGCCCCACGTATCGTCGAGGAGATGTTCACCATCATCCAGGACCTGCGGGCTGCCGGCGTATCCATCCTGCTCGTCGAGCAAAACGCGCGCGGGGCACTCGCCATCTCCGACCAAGCCTATGTTCTCGAACTCGGCGAGGTGGTGATGCAAGGCGCCAGCCGCGATCTGCAGAATGATCCCCGGATCGTGGAGGCCTACCTCGGCATCGGTGCCGCGGCCTGATAAGGCCGCGGCGATTTGACAGGTCCTTCAAGGCGCGGGGGCCTGCCTAGCGCTCCATGAATTCGCTCGCGGCAAAGCTCGCGCCCTGGAAGCGCCGGGCGACGGCATCTTCTTCA
The DNA here is from genome assembly GCF_018398315.1 of Chelatococcus sp. YT9. Lineage (NCBI taxonomy): Bacteria > Pseudomonadati > Pseudomonadota > Alphaproteobacteria > Hyphomicrobiales > Chelatococcaceae > Chelatococcus > Chelatococcus sp. YT9. Next base: position 3,269,045 of record NZ_JAHBRW010000001.1, on the reverse strand, counting down.
TCCGGCTTCGCGAGGATCGCCTCGGCGAACGCGTCGGCGCTGTCATCGGGGCGGTAGCCAAGCGCCTCGGCGCGATCATTTCGCCACCAGCTCCGGGAGTTCGCCGACACGCCATAGACAATCTCATAAGCGAGATCGGGCGTCTCAAGCGCCACTGCCGTGATCTGGACCATGTCACGCGGGCTGATCCAGGTAGACAAGGTCCGCCGGTCGTATGGGGCCTCGCTCATGGTACCGATGCGTAGGCACGCGGCTTCGAGCCCGAACTTGTCGTGGTAAAGCCGGCAGGCCGCCTCGCCGAAGGCCTTGCTGAGGCCATAGCCGCAATCGGGCCGGGGGAAGGCCCCCTCGTCGATGACTTCGTCGCGCCCATAGAACCCGACGGCATGATGGCTGGATGCGTAGACGAAGCGCCTGACGCCATGCCGGCGGGCAGCTTCCAGAAGATCATAAGTCGCTGCGATATTCGCGGGGAGGATCGCCCGCCAGTCACCAATGCGCGCGACGCCCGCGAGATGCACGATGGCATCGACCCCACGCACCGCAGCATCGATCGCGGCCTGGTCTGAGATATCGGCCTGCACCAACGCTTCGCCCGGCCGCGCATCACCGAGATCAGCGCGGTCAAGCAGGCGCAATCGGTAACGTCCCGCCAACCCTTCTCGCAGCACGCGCCCGATCTTGCCGGCCGCCCCCGTGATGAGCACCTCGTGCGGCCACGCGGCAATCGTAGTCATGTCGGAAAATCCCCGTTCGGGCTCAAGGGTCAGTCGTTCAGCCGCTCATCGAGCGCGTCGCGCAACGCGTCGCCGAGAAAATTCAGCGCCAGCACGGTGAAGAAGATGGCAAGGCCGGGGAAGACGCCCATCCACCATGCATCCCAATATTGCATAGACATGGCTAGCATCGAGCCCCAGGTCGGGGTCGGCGGCTGCACGCCGAGCCCGAGAAACGACAGGGCGCTTTCGGTCACGAGTGCAGCCGAGGCCTTCAGCGAGGCATAAACGATGACGTTGCTCTGAACGTTCGGCCAGATATGGCGGGCGAGGACACGCAGGTTCGACATGCCGATCGATTCCGCCGCCTGCACGAATTCGGCGTCGCGCAGCACCAGCACCTGCCCGCGCACCAGCCGCGCGAAGCCCGGCACGTTGACAATGGCGATCGCGATCACCGCGTTGATGAGGTCTGGTCCCAGCGTCGCAACGATGGCGAGTGCTAGGATCATCATGGGGAAAGCGAGCAGCCCGTCCATGATGCGCATGACGATGTCGTCATACCAGCCGCCGAAGTAACCCGTGGTGAGGCCGATGACGACGCCCAAGACCAACGCCAGCGCGATCGACATGCCCATGACCTGGAGTGAGGCGGTCGCGCCATAGATGATGCGCGACAGGATATCGCGGCCGAGCTCGTCGGTACCGAACCAATGCGCCGCACTCGGCGGTTCGAGCAAGGCTTCATAGTCGATCGCGGTTGGATCGTAGGGGCTGATCCACGGCGCGGTGACGGCGCAGATCAGGAGCACCCCCAGCAGTAGCACGGCGACTCGCCCAAGACGGTGGCGCCAAATGGTACGCAGCGTGTGCAGAAAGAAGCCGCGCGACGCGCCGGGGGCGGAAGACGCAAGGCTGTCCGTGGAAGCCGTGGTGATGGCGCTCATAGCTGCACCCGCTTGTCGAGCATGGCGTAGCTCAGATCGGTCAGGATATTGATGACGAGCACGCCGATGACCACCACGAGAATGGCGCCCTGCACGACCGGGAAGTCGCGCTCGAAAATGCCGTCGACGATCATCCGTCCAAGACCAGGCAGCGAGAAGACCGTTTCCGTGACCACCGCGCCGCCGATCAGGGCGCCCATCTGCAGGCCGATGACGGTAACGACCGGCATCATGGCATTGCGCAGGGCGTGGCGGACGATGACGCGCCGCTCCCCGGCGCCTTTGGCGCGCGCCGTGCGGATGAAGTCCTGCAGAAGCACCCCCAGCATGGCGGCGCGCGTCTGCCGCATGACGAGCGCCGCCTGAGCGGTACCTATCGTGATCGCCGGCATGAGCATGAGTTTGAGATTGGCAAGGGGGTCCACGTGAAACGGCACGTAACCCGATGGGGGCAACCAGCCGAGGCGGATGGAGAAGAACATGATCAGCAGAATGCCGACCCAGAAATAGGGGATCGCCATGCTCGACATGGCCACCGCGCTGACCGCTGTATCGATCCAGCTGTTGCGCTTCAAGGCGGCGAGAATGCCGAGGGGGACACCGATGACGAGCGACAGCGCGACGGCGAGGAGCGTGAGCTCGAAGGTCACTGGCACGCGCGCCGCCAGCATCTGGGCAACGGGCTCCCGTGTTTTGAGGGAGCGGCCGAGGTCACCCGTCGCCGCGCGCCCTAGCCATTTGGCAAATTGCACGACGACGGGCTGGTCGAGACCGAGCTCGCTGCGCAAGTCTGCGCGTTCCTCGGCCGTGGCGTGCTCGCCCAGCATGCTCGCGGTGGGATCGCCCGGCAGCATCAGGGTCGTGGAAAACACGACGATGCACATGACGAGCAGCACTGGCACGAGCTGGACGAGACGCCGCACGATGAATGAAGACATGAGCGTTTCCCATCAAACGGCGGCTTTGTTTGCCGATTTATTCTAGATGCCGGGACCTCTCAGGCCGCAGAACCGGCCTTGTCCGCCTCCTCGCGCGACAGCACCGAGAGAATGGCGGGTTCAGTCGCATCGAAATGCTTCTGCATCGCCTCGGCAGCCGCCTTCGGATCCCGCTTTTCCATCGCCTCCAGAATGGCGGCATGGCGCCGGAAAGTCTCGTCCGGCTCCCGGACATGTCGCTGGCTGTGCAGCTTGCGCATGCTTTCTTCGATCGGCACGCTGAGCGCCTGGAACAGATTGGTGACGAGCGTATTGCGGCTTGCCCGCACAAGCAGCAGGTGGAACCGCGCGTTGGCGGGAATCCAGACCTCAGAATTTGTGCGGTTCTTGTCCATGACCGCCACGATGCCGCGCAACTCGTCCAGTTCTTCGTCGCTGATGAATTGCGCGGCCAGGCTGGCCGTATAGGTCTCGAGCGCCCGGCGCAGCCCGACCACCTCGCGCAAGCCGCCCGACATCGTCCTGACGGCGAAGAGAAAATACTGCGCCAGGGGTTCCGGCCCCTGCTCCCGGATCATCGTCGGGCGGCCGTGACGAATGTCGACAACGCCCATCTCCGCCAGCCGCTGCAGGGCTTCCCGCACGACTGACTTGCTCACGGAAAAACGGCGCGCCAGCTCCGCCTCCGCTGGCAGCTCGTCGCCGGGCTTCAATTCGCCGTTGTAGATCAAGCCCGTAATGCGATCGACGAGAACGGCCGAAAGCCGCGGGCGCAAGAGGCTCTCTCCAACAAAATCAACCATTCGCACCGTCTTCCCGAGATCGATCTGCAAGAGATCTGATGAGTTGATGTCTGAACTCCGTTGACAGAAATATGCTGAGCATCTTACTAAAGGTCAACGCAAAAAAATGGACCGCAGACAAGCGGGCGTGACGGCTCCCGGGCAAACCCCGGAACCGATGTCATTCCTTGGACAAGTGGGGAGGAGCGCATGGAGCGCGTGAGAACGATTGTGCTTTCAACAGCCCTGGCCTGTGGCCTGGTTTTGCCGGCGGTGGCTGACGACACGCCGAAACGGGGTGGAACACTGACGCAAGCCGTTGATCTGGAGCCCGCGACGCTTGACCCGATCTATGGCAACGCGCCCGGAAAGGACCGGGCGGTCTATACGCAGATGCTGGAGAATCTGTTTGTTCAGGATGACGCCGGCAATTTCGTTCCTCAGCTTGCGACAAGCTGGGAGATCGCGCCTGATCAGAAGTCGATCGTCTTCAAGCTGCGCGATGGCGTTGTCTTCCATGATGGCACCCCCTTCAACGCCGAGGCTGTAAAGTTCAACCTCGATCGCGTGATCGATCCGGCACAGAAGGCACGCGCGCGGCAATTCGTCGGCGACATGGCGTCCATCGAGGTAGTCGACCCACTCACGGTGAAGGTGAATTTCTCCGCGCCGTCCGGCTCCGTGCTGGCTGGTCTCGCCAATGAAGCCGGCATGATGTCCTCACCAACAGCGGTGAAAGCCAAGGGGGCCGACTATGCCCGCAGCCCCGTCGGCACCGGTCCCTTCCGCTTCGTGAGCTGGACGGGCGGCGACCGCATCGCTGTCGAGCGCTTCGACAAATACTGGGGCAAGGACGACAAGGGCCAGCAACTGCCTTATCTCGACGCTGTCGTCACGCGCTTCATTCCCAACACGACGGTCAAGATCGTCGAACTGCGCTCCGGCAACGTGCAACTGGGCGATCTCGTCCAGGTCAAGGACTATGGGCAGATCGAACGTGATGGCAATACAGAGCTCGTCCCGAACCATGTCGGCACGGCCCAGTACATGTCGTTCAACCTGACGAAGCCGCCCTTCAACAATCCCGACCTCCGCCGGGCGGTCGCCCATGGCATCAACCGCCAGACCATGGAGCGCGTGGTCTCGCGTGGCGAGGGCGTCATCGCACCCACCTTCGAGCCACCGAGTTCCTGGGCTTTCCCGGCGGAACTGCAGCCACACAGTTATGATCTCGCCAAGGCTAAGGAATACTACAAGAAATCCGGCCATAGCGGCCCGATTACGCTTGCCATCATCCAGCGCGATCCCGATACGCAGATCGCACAGATCATCCAGTCGCAGCTCAAGGATGTGGGCATCACTGTCAATATCGAGACGATGGAGCGGCAGGCCTGGCTCGACAAGATCCTGAGCTATAACTACGACATGGCCCTGCAACGCGCCAACACGCCGCGCGTCGACCCGGACATGAGCTTCAGCACCTACTACAGCCGCAACGCCGGATCGAACTATGCCGGCATCAAGGATGAGAAGGTCTTCAACGATGTCGCCGCCGCGCGCGGAACGACAAACCTCGAAGAACGGAAGAAGCTTTACAGCGACATCCAGAAGCAACTGCTCGATGAATACTATCAGACGTTCTTCTTCTGGCGCGCTAACAAGGATGTAAAGCGGAAGAACATCAAAGGCGTTCGGCGCGAGCTCAGCGGCAACTGGCTGGTCGATCGCGCCTGGATCGCCAACTGACGGCCCTCGGCCGCCGGCAGCGCGGCTACCCGCGTTGCTGGCTCCCGTACCTTCGAACAAGGCTCTCCAGAACAAAGCGAGTAGCGCATGGATAGCACCACCTCCCCCGGAGGCCTCGATCCGCTCACGCGAGAGCGGCTGTCGGCGGTGACGACCGCGACCTTGACGACGCTGCTGCTGAGACGCGGCTTCAAGAATACGTTCATGCGCAAGGTGCAGCCCGTCGCGCCCGGCAAGCGGCGCATGGTCGGGCTCGCCTCGACCATGCGTCTCATCCCCAATCGCGAGGATCTAACCAATATCTTCGACCGGGACAACCGGCGCGACCTGCAACGGGTGATGGTGGAGACCATTCCCGCCGGCCATGTGCTGGTGGTCGATTCGCGGGGTGACAGCGAGGCTGCATCCTGCGGCGAGATCCTGATGATGCGCATGATGGTGCGTGGTGTCGCGGGCGTGGTAACCGACGGGGGTTTCCGCGACTCGCCCTCCATCGGCCAACTCGCCATCCCGACGTTCCACGCAGCGCCGGCCGCGCCTCCCATTATGGTCAAGCACCACCCGGTGGAGATCAACTGTCCCATCGCCTGCGGGGGCGTCAGCGTCTTCCCCGGCGATGTCATCGTTGGTGACGACGAAGGAGTCGTGGTTATCCCGCGTGCCGAAGCCGATCAGATCGCTCAGGAGGCCGTCGATAAAGAGGCGGTCGAAGAGTTCATCGCCATGTGCGTGCTCGCAGGCGAGCCGATCGTCGACATCTACCCGCCGACATCGGCCGTCCACGAACGTTTCAACCGATGGGTCGCGGCGGGCCGTCCCGCTGAAGGCCATGCCATAATCACGGAGCCTGCCGAATGAAGATCGTCGACCTCAAGGCGCGATGCGTCGCCATTCCGACCAATGCCCAGCTCAGGAGCAACACCGGGGTTCATCCCGGCTATTTCATGCGCACCATCATAGAGCTCATCACCGATGAGGGCATCGTCGGACTTGGCGAGGTTGGTGGTGGCGACCAGCGCGGCGCCCTCGCCAAGCTCAAGGACAGGATCATCGGCCTCAATCCGTTCAACACCGAGTTGATCAAGGCCAAGATCCTGCGAAACACTTATTTCCAATCGAATGCCCGGATCTATGCGGCGATCGAGATCGCCTGCCTCGACATCCAGGGCAAAGTCGCCGGGGTGCCCATGCACGACCTGATGGGCGGGCGCGTCCGGGATGCGGTGCCCTTCATCGGCTATCTCTTCTGGCGCTACGACAGGCCGGGCGGCGGGGACGACAATACGGCCGAGGACGTGGCGTCCCATTGCGTCGAGCTCGCCGAGACGCTTGGGGTACGCGCGATGAAGCTCAAGGCGGGCGTCATGGAACCCCGCGAGGAGGCGCGCGTGCTCGAACTCTGCCGCGAGAAGCTGGGCGATGAATTCGGCCTGCGTATCGACCCCAACGGCACTTGGTCCGTGGGCACAGCCGTGCGCATCGGCAAACGTCTCGAGGCGCTCGATATCGAATATTTCGAGGATCCGTCTTGGGGGCTTGAAGGCAATGCGGCCGTGCGCAAGCAGATCCGCGTCCCAATCGGCACCAACATGTACCCTGCCCGCTTCGACGACCTCGGCCCGGGGATTCGCATGGGCGCGGCGGATGTCATCCTCACCGACCTGCATTATTGGGAGGGGCCACGCGGCGTGAAGGATCTCTGCGCCGTCTGCAAGGCCTTCAGTCTCGGCGTCGCCATGCATAGCGGTTGCGAATTCGGCATCGAGCTCGCGGCCATGCTGCACACTGCCGCCACCATCCCTGAAATGATCTACGCGGGGGACGCGCATTATCATTATCTCACCGACGACATCATCGCAGGTGGGCTGATGCCTTACAGGAACGGAGCGATCGCGGTCCCCACCGGTCCTGGGCTCGGCGTGGAGCTTGATCCGGAGAAAATGGACAAGTACGAGCGCTACTACGAAGAAAAAGGCGACTACTATGCCCGTTTCCGCACCGATCCCCGCCGCCCCGACTGGCACCCGGTCATCGGCGGACGCTGACGCCGCGCTCAACCGGTTGAAGGGATGGGCGTTCGAGGTGCTTCTTCCATTCTGGAGCGAGGCCGGCGTCACAGATGCCGGCTATTTCGTGGAAGACTTGGACTTTGCCGGAAGCCCATGCCCCATCGTGGCGCTCCATACGCGGGTGCAGGCGCGACAGGTCTATACCTTCGCGCATGCTGCACTCCTGACTGGCAGAGATCACTATCGCGACCGTGCCGTCAGGGGCTTCGAGGCTGTGACCAGCCTGCTCTGGGACAGGGACAATGGGGGATGGCTGCATAGCGTGACGCCCGACGGCCGTCCGGTCGATACGCGCTGTGACGCCTATGACCAGTGTTTTGCCCTGCTAGCCCTTGCCTGGCTGCACCGTCTCGGAGAGCCGAAGGCGGCAGAATGGATCGAGAAGTCGCTCGTCGCGCTCGACCGGCGCCTGTCAGCGCCACGCCATGGCGGCTATTCGGAGTTCGCGCCGAGCACCGCAGGCGTGCCCCTCCCCCGGCGGCAAAACCCGCATATGCATTTGCTCGAGTCGTTCCTCGCCCTCGAAGCGGCTGGCTTCGCCGACGCAGCGTCCCTGTCCGACGCGGTCGTGGAGCTGTTTCTGCCGCTGATCGAGCGCGACGGCGCAATCGGCGAATATTTCGCAGAGGATTGGACGCCCTCTGCCGGGGAAGCAGGCCGCATCCGTGAGCCGGGCCATCAGTTCGAATGGGCATGGCTCCTCATCGCCTATGCGGACATGAGGCAGTCGAAGCGCGCGGGGGAAATCGCCCGTCGCCTCGCGACCTACGGCTGGAAGCACGGCTTTGATGGGGGTGATGGCCATGTGCCGGCTCTCATCGAAGCTCACGACCCGGCCGGCACACCGGTGCGAAACAGCAGGCTGCTATGGCCCCAGACGGAAGCAATCAAGTATTTCGTCCAGAGCCGCCAACGCGGCCACGGCACTGCCTATGACAGTGCGTCGGCACTTGCAGCGCTCATACATACGCTCTTCGACCATTTTATCATCGCGGGCGGCCCGCTCTGGCGTAACCAGATCAGTTCGCATGGCGAGACCCTGGCGCGGACCGTGCCGGCGCGTCTGCTCTATCACATTATGACCTGCGTCGGTGTCATTTCGGACGGGAGCGCGGTGCGGCAGTCCGACAGCAAAGGTATTGCGCGATGATCACGGATACGGCGGCGGCACCAGCCCGCTACGATGCGACGACGCTTGAAAGGGTCGCCACCTTGCTCCTCACGCACGGCGGCGCTTCGGCCATCAATGCGGAAACAGTCGCTCATCATCTCGTCGAAGCGGAATTTATGGGTCACGCCTCTCATGGCGTCCGGCTGGCGGGACTGTATGTCGACCGGCTACTCGCCGGCGAGGTCGACGGTGTGGCGGCCCCTGAGATCGTCCATGACGCAGGCGCAGTCGTACGCATCGGCGGTCGCCGGGCTTTCGGGCAGGTCGTCGGCGAATTTGCGGCCAATCTCGGCGCAGCGCGCGCCAAGGCCCACGGCATCAGTATGGTCGCCGTGGCCCATTCCGGCCATCTCGGCCGCAACGGCCGTTGGCCGGAGATCGCCGCGCGCGCCGGCATAGCATCGCTGCATTTCGCCAATGGGCGCGGTGGAGCGGCCCCCGTCGCACCCTTCGGTGCGCGCGAGGGGAAACTCCGGACGAACCCTATCGCCATGGGCGCCCCTTTGCGTCCGGGTGAAGACCTCATCCTGGATTTCGCCGTGGCCGAAGTTTCGGGCAATACCGTCAAGCTGGCGCTGGAGCGGGGCGAGAAGCTTCCGTCTGCCTGCCTCATCGGCCCCGACGGCCTTCCGACCGATGATCCCAGTGTCTTCCAGGAAAAAGCCGGTGCGCTCATGGCGTTCGGTGGTTTCAAGGGATATGGGCTCGCCGTCTTCGCCGAGGTCTTCGCGGGCTTCATCGCTGGTGATCCCTCGGATCCAGCGCCCACCAACAGCATGCTCTCCATCTATTTCGATCCGGCCAGCTTGAAGGACACAGCGTCGTATCAAGCCGGCCTCGACGATCTCTTCGCCGCGGTGCGCGGCGCGGCACCCATCGACCCGGACCGGCCCGTCGCTTTGCCGGGCGATCGCGGCCGTGCGCTGCATGCACGCAACAGCCGGGACGGCATAGAGATTGGCTCCGCCCGACCCGTCATTCTCAAGGCTGCCGATCGGCTCGGCTGCCGTGCCGAGATAGAAGCCCTGCTCGATCGTGCCGAGCCACCTCTGGAGAATCGGGGTGGCTGACGCTTTTTCGCCGTGAATATCTCTCACATTTGCAGAATAGCTCAGGGCGGCTTGAGCGCGGCTGTGGGACATGTACGATGAAAATCGCTCGTCGAGCGCTGACCGGATTTCTCCTGCTCGCTGGCTCTCTCGGCCTCAGCGGCTGTGTCTCGGGAAGCACGGGCCCAATCTATTATTCTGGCGGCGCCGGCTACTATAGCGGCTCGTGGGTGGACTATGGCTATGCACCGCCTCCGGTGGTCTACCCTGTCCGCTATTATCCCCGCTACGCCTATGGCCCACCCCGCGTATATCCTGGGAGGCCCGGCTATGGTCCCTGGAGGGGCTACCGCGGCCCGCGCTATATGGGGCCGGGGCCAGGACGTCCGCCGGGATTCCGAGCGGCGGGCTATCGCCCGCCCGGTGCTTATGGACGCCCGGCAATGGGCGCTCGCCCGCCCATGGCGGGGCGGCCTCCCATGGCGGGGCGGCCTCCCATGGGTGCCCGGCCACCGATGTCCGCACGACCACCGATGGGCGGCAGGCCACCATTTCCCGGAGCTCGGCCCTAGCCCTGCGGCCGGACTACAATCGGATCGGCTGACGCAGGGGAGTTGAGCGTCAGCCCCATCGACGATCATGATGCCGGCCGTGTGGCCGGCATTCTTACGTTAGGGTAAAAACCGGTTTTACGACTGGGCTGATGCGGGGCCGTGAACTGAAAATCACGGAAGAGCGAGACTGTTGCTCCCCTGACACGCTCGCCATGATCACGCTGGTGTGAGCAAAATATACCACCGATCCCTGTTGCAGCTTACGCATTCTTTAGACAAGTTGCCGCCAGATAATCACCTAAATTGGGACAGGTGGTCGCCGGATTCATTTCCTGCGACATCGAACTTCGAGGCCAACATGAGTGCGAAGCTTGTAGCTTTCGCGGGCGTTTTCTGTGCCGCCATTCTCGCTACCCCCGCAAGCGCCTACCAAATTGATCCGCTGACCAGGCAGCCCCTTGCTGCTCAGCCGGAAAGCTTCCGGCCGCAGGCATCGGCGATCCCGCGCCAAATCGTGACCTATAACGGCCCCTACGGACCAGGCACGATCGTCGTTTCCACGTCCGAACGGCGGCTCTATCTGGTGCAGCCCGGCGGCACCGCAATTCGCTACGGCATCGGCGTCGGTCGCCCCGGCTTCACCTGGGGTGGAACCAAGACCGTTACCCAGAAACGCGAATGGCCGGGCTGGACGCCTCCGCCGCAAATGCTGAAGCGCCGCCCGGACCTGCCACGTTACATGGCTGGCGGCCCAGACAATCCGCTGGGGGCGCGCGCGCTCTATCTTGGCTCGACGCTGTACCGCATCCACGGCTCGAACGAGCCTGACTCCATCGGCCAGGCAGTCTCATCCGGATGCTTCCGCATGATGAACGAAGACGTCATCGACCTCTATGGTCGCGTGCGCGTCGGAACGCGCGTCGTCGTTCAGCGTTGATCTGACAGGCGGGTTCCCCGCTCTCATCATCATAACAAGCCGGCGGCTCACCTCAGGCTCCCAAGAGCATCTGCTGCGAGCGGCCGGCTTTTTGTTGGCTCCTCCCTTACTAAGGGAGTGCGCTACCCGCGAACCGTAGGCTCGCGCCTGAGACCCTTGAGGTGGAGCTCGTCAAGGTAGGCTGCCCAAATCTCCGGCTGCTGGGCCCCCAGTTCGTGGAGATAGCCCCAGGTGTAGATGCCGCTGTCATGCATGTCGTCGAAGACGAGGCGCACGGCATAATGCCCCATGCGCTCGATCGACAGAATGGTGACATTGATCTTGCCACCGACCGTCTTGCGTTCGCTCGGCGAATGACCGCGCACTTCCGCCGATGGACTTTTGACCCTGAGATACTCGGCACTCAATGCAAAGGTCTGGCCATCGTCGAATGCAATCGTCAGCGTGCGCTTGTCAGACGAAAGGCGCAGTTCCGTCGGCCAAGGGGCGGCATGCTGCGCGTTGTCCATGGTCATCTCCTGCTGCTCCAACGTCCCGATAGCTTCTAGGCCAAATCCGGCTCGAATGGAATCAGCGATCCCTCCAAGTCGGTGGAATTGCTCGCCTATTTTCTGACGAAGCAAGGCTGCGCAAGAGGGACTTGCGGCAAGCCACGGTGAGCAAACATGCGAGATGCCCACTCGCGCCATCCTGCACACCGGCAAATGATTGGCATTCTCGTCGTGGCGAGACCATGTTAGAGGCTATGTATTGTAACGGACTAATGTTCTTGCCATGCTGACGACGTCGCCAAGCCTCGAGAGGGCAGACCCGTTCATCGACCCGTTCGGGCGCGCGATCACCTATCTCCGGGTGTCTGTGACCGATCGGTGTGACCTGCGCTGCGTCTATTGTATGGCAGAGGACATGCATTTCCTGCCGAAGCGCGACCTGCTCTCGCTTGAGGAACTCGACCGCCTGTGCAGCGCCTTCGTGAGACGCGGCGTGCGCAAGCTACGCATCACCGGCGGCGAGCCTCTCGTCCGGCGCGATATTCTCAGCCTTTTTCAATCACTCTCGCGGCACCTGGATGCCGGTGATCTCGACGAGTTGACGCTCACCACCAACGGCACCCAGCTCGCCCGGCATGCCGAGGCCCTGGCGGCGTGTGGCGTGCGGCGGATCAACGTATCTCTCGATACCCTTGATCCGGTGAAGTTCCGCAGCATCACACGCTGGGGTGACCTCGACCGGGTATTCGAAGGTCTGGCCGCCGCACGCGCCGCTGGCCTCGCGATCAAGATCAATACCGTCGCGCTCAAGGGCGTCAATGATCAGGAAATCCCGGATCTCATCGCCTGGGCGCACGGTCAGGGCATGGATCTCACCTTGATCGAGGTTATGCCACTCGGCGAGATCGAGCCCGGGCGTATTGATCAGTTCCTGCCGCTGTCGCTGGTGCGGGCCGGGCTGAAGCAACGCTACACCTTGGACGATCTGGACGATCGCACCGGCGGACCCGCACGCTATGTCAGGCTGCGCGAGACTGGCGGGCGGCTCGGCTTCATCACGCCGATGACACATAATTTCTGTGAGAGCTGCAACCGGGTTCGCGTCACCTGTACCGGGACCCTCTATATGTGCCTAGGCCAGGAGGATGCCGCCGATCTGCGGGCGCCTCTGCGTGCCAGCGAAAGCGACGCGTTGCTCGAGCAGGCAATCGCCGAAGCGATCACGCGCAAGCCGAAGGGCCACGACTTCGTCATCGACCGGCGGCAGGCCCGCCCCGCGGTCGGCCGCCACATGAGCGTGACCGGCGGATAGCGGGCCATTTACGACCAAAGTCTAGAGAGTCCCTTGGCTACGGATGCGCTATTCGCCTTCCGGGTTACTGTAGCCTTGCTTGTCCGCGGGTTGGCGATGGGCTACGCACATATTTTGGTCACCGGGCTGCACCTGTATGGCATTTGAACTCCGTATCGTTACCGGCAAGCTCGGCGTCAGCACGGGATTCCGCAACACTTCGCGCGTGTGCGGAAGAGCGTCGTGACGTGGGATAGCGTCGCCAGCAATCGTTGCAGCGTCGACGCAAGCCGTGCCAGCATCACATCACATGTCATCGCGGTCCAAGAAGAAACGTTTCGAGGGAGGTGGACGTGTCCGCACTTCTGGCAATCAGCCGGATCATTGACGCCATTAATACGCGCATCGGGAAATGGTGCGCCTGGCTCATCCTGGCGGCCATCGTCGTGTCCGCGCTCAATGCTATCGTGCGCAAGCTGCTCGATACATCCTCGAATGCGTGGCTCGAACTGCAATGGGTGCTTTTTGGCGTCGTCTTCCTGATGTGTGCGCCCTGGACCCTGATCGCCAACGAACATATCCGCATCGATATCATCAACGGCCAGTTATCAAAGCGCGTGCGCGACTGGATCGATATCATCGGCCATGTCTTCTTTCTCCTCCCTTTCACAATCGTCATGATCGTGACGACGGCCCCCTTTGCCGAGCGCTCCTGGCTCATCAACGAGCAATCGTCCAGCGCCGGCGGGTTGCCGCAATGGCCAGCGAAGTTTCTTATCCTGGTCGGTTTCGTTCTGCTGTTCTTCCAAGCTGTTTCGGAGCTCATCAAGCGCATCGCCATCATGCGCGGTGCGATGGACGATCCCCACGCGGGAAGTAGCGGTCAAGCGGAAGCAGAGGTCGAACGTCTCCTCGAGAACATCGATCCCCACAGCCCTTCTCGCCCCTGATCGACGCCTGAGCGTTTCGGAGACCGTCTGATGACCGCCTTCATCGTCCACAATATGGCGCCGATCATGTTTGCGGCGCTCGTTGTCCTGCTGCTGCTCGGCTACCCCGTCGCCTTCGCCTTGGCTGCCAATGGCCTGATCTTCGGCTTCATCGGCATAGAACTCGGGCTGTTCAATCCTAACTTCCTGCAAGCGCTGCCGGAACGTGTCTACGGCACCATGAACAACGAGGTGCTGCTGGCGATCCCGTTCTTCACGTTCATGGGCCTGATCCTAGAGAGATCAGGAATGGCGGAGGATCTACTCGATACCATAGGCCAGCTTTTCGGAAAAATCCGGGGCGGCCTGGCTTACGCGGTTGTCTTCGTAGGCGCACTGCTCGCAGCGACGACGGGCGTGGTCGCCGCTTCGGTCATATCGATGGGCCTCATCTCGCTGCCGATCATGCTCCGCTACGGTTATGACAGGCGACTCGCCAGTGGTGTCATCGCGGCATCCGGCACGCTGGCGCAGATCATCCCGCCGTCGCTCGTGCTGATCGTGATGGCCGACCAGCTCGGTCGCTCGGTCGGCGATATGTATGAGGGCGCCTTCATCCCCGGTCTCGTGCTCGCGCTTCTCTATGCTGGATACATCTGGCTCATGTCCATGATCTATCCCGCCAGCGCACCTGGCCTGCCCGACGAGGCAATCGGCCACCGCGAGGACAACGGCGATCGTGGTGTCTGGCAGGTCGGCGCGCTGGTCGCATTTTCCGGGCTTGCTGCCTATTACGTGATGCGCCAGACGGAAGTTCGCGCCGGCGCTGATTTCGTCGTCCTGACCATGTCGGTCGCCGTCATCGTCGCGTTTCTGTCAGCGCTCTTCAACCGACTGCTCGGCACGCAGCGTATCATCCTCACCATCCTCATCACCGCTGTCTTCATCGGCATCTATGTCGCCCTGCTGAACTCCAACCACGGCTATTGGGCCCTGCTCACGGAAGCCTTCATCGCGGGCACGGTCTACGCTCTCATCGCCGCGGCCATCGAGCGGACGACCGGCAAGAGGCTCATCTCGCGTCTGGCGGAACAAGTGACCTTCGTGATGGTGCCGCCGCTCGGCCTCATCTTCCTTGTGCTTGGCACCATCTTCATTGGCGTGGCGACGCCGACCGAAGGTGGCGCCATGGGCGCGGCCGGCGCCGTGCTCTTGGCGCTCGCCCGCAAGCGCCTCAATTTCGGATTGCTGAAACAGGCGACGGAATCCACGGCAAAGCTCTCGGCTTTCGTGATCTTCATTCTTATCGGCGCCCGCGTGTTCTCACTGACCTTCTATGGTGTCGACGGCCACAAGTGGGTGGAAGAGCTGCTGCTGGCGCTTCCCGGCGGCGAGGTCGGCTTCCTCGTCTTCGTGAACTTGCTGATTTTCGTTCTCGCGTTCTTCCTCGATTACTTCGAGCTTGCCTTCATCATCATCCCGCTGCTCGCGCCGGTCGCCGACCACCTCGGAATCGACCTCATCTGGTTCGGGGTCATGCTGGCGGTGAACATGCAGACCAGCTTCATGCACCCTCCGTTCGGCTTTGCCCTGTTCTTCCTCCGTTCGGTGGCGCCCAGGGAGGCCTATATCGATCGGATCACCAAGAAGCGCACAGCACCCATTACGACCGGTCAAATCTACTGGGGGGCGGTTCCATTCGTTTGCATCCAACTGCTGATGGTCGCCCTGATCATCTTCTTCCCGCAAATGGTAATGCATTACAAAAAGGGTGCGGTGCAGGTTGACCCGCAGCGGGTCGAGGAACAGCTCAAGGGCCTCGCTCCACCGCCCGGCCTCGGCGGCGACTTGCCACCGCCCGCGCTGGACTTCAAATAGAAGCTCTTGCCCGCGACAAAAAAAGCCCCGGAGGTTTCTCCGGGGCTTTTTTCTCTCTGGTTCGCCGCATCCTAGATACCGAGTGGGTTAAGGCCTCGAGTGGCACGAGCTAGCGGCTAAAAAAAGCGGCCATCCGTTAAGATGGCCGCCGTGCAAGTCTCAATCTAGAAAGACGATCTTATCCGCGAGCGCGGGCGCGGATCATGAAGTTATCGTAGGTGTATTCAGCCACCTGCCACCAGAGGTATTCCTCATTGCGGTAGGCAATCATGGCGTCGATGATCTTCTTGAAATCCGGGTTCTTGGCGCTGATTTCAGCGTAGAGTTCGTTAGTCGTCTTGAGGCAGGCTTCCATGACCTCCTGCGGGAAGGGTCGCAGCTGCGTGCCGGCGCCGACAAGGCGTTTGATCGCCGGGGGATTCACCTTGTCGTAGCGCGCCAGCATGATGGTGTTGGCGTAAGTGGCCGCATTGATGAGCGCGGCCTGATAGTTCTTCGGCAGCTCGTTCCACTTGTCGAGATTGACCATCGCATGGATGGTCGGTCCGCCTTCCCAGAAACCGGGGTAATAATAGTAAGGCGCGACCTTGTTGAAGCCGAGCTTCTCGTCGTCGTAGGGGCCGACCCATTCGGCCGCGTCGATCGTGCCCTTTTCAAGCGCCGGATAGATGTCGCCGCCGGCGATCTGCTGGGGAACGACCCCGAGCTTCTGCAGGACCTGGCCGGCAATACCGGCGATGCGCATCTTGAGGCCCGAAAGATCACCGACTGTCTTGATCTCCTTGCGGAACCAGCCACCCATCTGTGTACCGGTATTGCCCGCAGGCATGCCGAATACGTTGTACTTCTTGAAGAATTCGTTGAAAAGCTCGTTACCGCCGGCTTCGAAAAGCCAGGAATTCTGCATGCGCGCATTGAGGCCAAAGGGAACAGCCGTGCCGATGGCGAACGTCGGATCTTTGCCCACATAGTAGTAGGCGCAGGTATGGCACATTTCCACGGTGCCGTTCTGCGTGGCATCAAGCGCCTGCAGACCGGGCACAATCTCACCCGCCGCGAAGACCTGGATCTGGAACTTGTTGTCGGTCAGCTCGGCAACTTGCTTGGCCAGAACTTCACCACCGGCATAGATCGTGTCCAGCGACTTCGGAAAACTCGATGCAAGACGCCACTTAATTTCGGGCGCGGACTGCGCGATCGCCGGCGCGGCAAGGGCAGCGCCCCCCGCGACCGCAAGGCCCGAGCTCGCTAGAAACTGACGACGCTTCATTCTCTTTATCCTCCCGCTCAAACGGACGCCCATACCTCAATGGAAAGGTGGCGCTTGTATGGAGTCACAGAGCCATATTCCGCTAGCGATCGCAACAGTCTCAAGCGGTCCGAAGATTGTCCATTCGTCGAACACTGCGCACAAAGGTACCATGCCTGGCGGGGTTCTGACGCCGGGCCTGCGGGCGCCCGTTATTCGATCACGATTCGCGGCGCGGCCCGCAGGCGTGGCGCGCCACCGAGCGCTTCCGTGAGCTGCGCCGCGATATCCATGAAAACGCTCGCCTCAGGACCATGGGGATCGCGGACAACGATGGGGTCTCCTTCGTCGGAGGCTCTGCGGAGAGCCATTGTCAGCGGTACTTCACCGAGAAATGGAACACCCATGGCCTTCGCCTCGTCCCGCGCACCACCGTGACCGAAGATATCGGAGCGGCCACCGCAGTGCGGGCAGATGAAGCTCGACATGTTCTCGACGACACCGAGAATCGGAACCTCGACCCGGCGGAACATGGCGACGCCGCGTCGGGCATCGATCAAGGCCAGGTCCTGGGGTGTGGAGACGATGACGACGCCGGCGAGGGCCGCATTCTGCGCCATGGTCAATTGCGCATCACCCGTCCCGGGTGGCATGTCAACGATCAGCACGTCGAGCTCGCCCCATTCGACTTCGCGCAGCATCTGCTGGATGGCGGACATGACCATGGGGCCGCGCCAGATCATCGCGGCCTGCTCGTCGACAAGGAAGCCGATCGACATGACCCTGAGCCCATGTGCCAGGAGGGGCTTGAGGATACGGCGGCCGGGAATAATCTCCGGCTTCTCCGACAAGGCCAGCAGCTTCGGCAGTGATGGGCCGTAGATATCAGCGTCGAGCAGACCCACCTTGAGCCCCTGCCGCGCCAATGCGAGGGCGAGATTGCAGGCGACGGTGGATTTGCCCACGCCGCCCTTGCCACTTGCGACCGCGACGATGTGCTTGACACCGGGTATGCCCGCCTTCGTCTGCGCCGCGGCCTTCGGTCCGAGGGGGCGCTCACCCCCTCCTGGAGCGGCTGCGCGCTGGGAGGTGCGGGTCCCTTCGACACGCGATGGAGTCGCCTCCGCGGTCAAGGTCACGATGACGCTCCCAACGCCGGGCATCTCGCGTACCAGACCCTCCGCCCGCTGACGCAGCGGCTCGAATTCCTGTGAGCGTGCTGGATCGATCGCAATGGAAAAATAGACTTTCTCGCCCGCGACCACCACTTCCGACAGAGCGGCAGAACGACCGAGGGGCGTCGTACCATCGGGCCCGGCCAGTGTGTTCAGCCGCGCGACGATTGCATCTCTCGTGATCATTCTACCTCGCTCGGAGGCCCGGGCGCCTTGGGTCCCTCTCGGTGCCCCTCACCGGCCATCGCCTCGCACCAATGTCGTCACTTGCACTGGTCGGGATATGAGCCGCGCCACCAGGAAGGTCAACCGTGTCCTCTGGCCTTCCAGGTTCTCAAAAAAGAAACGCGGCCCTTCAATCAGGAGCCGCGCTTGAAGTCCAGGGTCTCGGAGGTTGTCCGTGTAGCCACCCTAGATTAACAATCTACCCTTGACTGTGTGAAAAAACACATGGCTGCGCTGTTCTCAGCGCGGGTGCGCGCGTCGCCAGTCCGCCGGGCGCTCGAACCGACCGGCCCACACACCTCGGCGGCTTGCGCGCGCCTGCCGCTCCTCCGCGTCGAAACGGCCGTAGGCGATGGCCTGCCCCTCGCGGACGAGTTCGGCGTTGACGTCCATCTCCCCCTGCCGGCAGAGCGCCAAACCGCGGCCGTACCGGTCATTCTCCCTGATCGTGCAGGTGATAGGGGCGCGGGCGAGCAGCCGGTTAAGGTAGTTCTGTGCCTCACGGCCGCAAGGATAGAAGCCGGCCTCATGTTCGCAGGACTGATGAAGCTCCGGCGCGTCGATGCCCGCGAGCCGCAGTTCGCGCGCACCGAGGCGTAACGAATCCCCGTCGATGGCACGGGCCATGCCGGTCACCGTTTCGGCGCTCTGCTGCCAGTACCCGACAGCGGCGAGGAGCAGCAAGGCGCCTAACGAAACGAGCTGCCAGTGACCCAGCCCCTTCCGACGACCGCCGCTGATAGGGTAAGGCCGGCGGCGGCGCGGGTACGCGTTCAGGACGCGTCCGGCCGTCGGGAGACCGCCGCCTGGGCAAAGGTCGCCATGCCGCTGTGGGTCGCGACCGCAGCCTTGACGATGCCGGCCGCGAGCGCGGCGCCGGAGCCCTCTCCAAGCCGCATGCCGAGATCGAGCAGCGGCTCGAGACCAAGGCGCTCCAGCACTTCGCCGTGGCCGCCTTCCGCTGATCGGTGTCCCGCGATGCAATGGTCGAGCGCGCTGGGATCCATGGCCTTCAGCACGGCCGCCGCCGCGCAGACCACATAGCCGTCGAGAATCACCGGGATGCGTTGCAAACGCGCCGCGAGAATGGCGCCTGCGATCGCCGCGACCTCACGCCCGCCGAGCCGGCGCAGAACCTCCAGCGGATCGTCGAGATGCCCGGCATGGGTCACCAGCGCCTGCTCGACGACGGCACGCTTGCGGGCAAGGCCCGCATCGTCGACACCCGTGCCGCGGCCGACCCATTTTGCGGCCGGGCCACCATAGAGCGCCGTGAAAATGGCGGCCGCGCTCGTGGTGTTGCCGATGCCCATCTCGCCGAGGCACAGCAGATCGGCACCACCGGCGATGGCCTCCATGCCGAAGGCCATCGTCGCGACGCAGGACTTTTCGTCGAGCGCGGCGTCCTCCGTGAAATCGCCGGTCGGCAGGTCGAGCGCCAGGTCGAACACCTTGAAGCCGAGATCATAGGCCGCGCAGATCTGGTTGATGGCAGCACCGCCGGCCGCGAAATTCTCCAGCATCTGGCGCGTCACGCTCTGCGGATAGGGCGATACACCGTGCTTGACGACACCGTGGTTGCCCGCGAAGACGCAGACGATTGGCCGGCGGATCTCCGGCTGCCCCTTGCCCTGCCAGGCGGCCACCCATTCCACGATATCCTCCAGGCGTCCCAGAGCGCCGGCCG
Source organism: Chelatococcus sp. YT9 (assembly GCF_018398315.1). Taxonomy (NCBI): domain Bacteria; kingdom Pseudomonadati; phylum Pseudomonadota; class Alphaproteobacteria; order Hyphomicrobiales; family Chelatococcaceae; genus Chelatococcus; species Chelatococcus sp. YT9. The sequence continues at coordinate 3,249,211 of NZ_JAHBRW010000001.1, read as the reverse complement.
GTTTCGTCAGGTCCTGGTCGCGCGCTTTCACGGTCGCGACTGCATCCTCGTCAGGCCCCGGCATCATGGGAATGAGACGCCGCACATCGTCGAAAGGCAGGCCCGAAGCCGACATATCCATAATTACCCATGCTCCTCGGCCAAATATCTGAAGCATGCTTCCCACAAGCGAGCCGGGCTCGCCCGAGAGCGCTGAACATGCTCTAAGGCCTCTTCAAGACGATTTATTCTCCAGAGCTATACCGGTCGCAGAGCCGCGAGTGAAGCAGATGACAGGGCCCAATAACGATCGAGGCGCGCCCCGCGTTGCCGCGTCTGGCAGATGGCACGGCTTCGCGGCCGATACCGCCGCCTGCCTCGCCTTCTACTCCCGCCTGCCGGTCCCCCAACGTTTCCTCCCGCATAGCGGCAAGGCCGCGCCGGATTTCGGCACCATGATCCGCGCCCTGCCGCTAGCCGGTGCCATCATCGGTCTCGTTGGCGGCCTCATCATGGCCGTCGGCCTTTCCCTCGGCCTCGGTGCCCTGCCCTCTGCCGTGCTCGCAGTGGCCACACTGACGGTGATCACCGGCGCGCTGCACGAGGACGGCTGGGCCGACGCAGCCGATGGGCTTTTCGGGGCCCGGACACGCGAGCGACGGCTGGACATCATGCGCGACAGCCGCATTGGCGCCTTCGGCGCCGCGGCGCTTTGCCTGGGCTATCTGCTTCGTGTAGCCCTGCTCGCCGAACTGGCCAGCCGCGTGCCCGGCTTGGCCGTCGCCGCCACCATCGTCGTCGCGGCTGCGATCTCGCGCACTGCAGGCCTCCTACCCCTGACGGTGCTGCCGCCGGCGAAACCGGACGGTGCAAGTGCGAGCGCGGGCCGGCCCGATGCCACTGCGCTCAGCATCGCCGCGCTGCTTTGCCTCGGACTCGTCATCCTCGCGGGCATCATCGCTGGCGTTGGCGTAGGCGCGGCAACCCTGGGAGCGCTCCTCGCCCTCGCTGCTGCCTGGGGCACGGCACGCCTCGCCCGCGCCAAGCTCGGCGGGCACACCGGCGACATCGCAGGCGCCGCCCAGCAGGCAGCAGAGATGGCCTTTTTCCTTGGTATGCTGGCTATGACGACCTAGATCTTGGCATATGTGGAGGTAACACGTTCCATGGCCAGAGCCACCTGATGCGTTTGATCGTTCCCCTTGCCATAATCGGCATAGCGCTCATACTTCTCGTGCTGTTCAGCGGGGAGGAGACCATTGCCGGCATGGCGCCGGACCAGCTCGCGCGCTTCGCCGCACTCTCTGCTTTCGGAATCGTGATCCTTGGCTCGATGGCGGCCATGTTTCGCTCAAACTGGTCGCGAGCCGCGCAGGGACTTGCCTTCTGGATGGTGGCGCTCGTGGGCCTCGTCGGCCTCTACAGCTACCGCGATGACATCACCTTGTTCGGCCACCGCATCCTGGGGGAACTAACGCCCGGCCGGGTCGTACCCGGCCCTGCAGGCGAAATTTCGGTGGTCAGGTCGGGCAGCGGCAGCTTCAATCTTGAAGCCACGGTCAACGGCCGGAGCGCGCGTTTCATCCTGGACACCGGCGCGAGCGTCGTAGTCCTCACCAGCGAAACCGCGGAGCGTATCGGCTTCGATGTCGACCAGCTGGCCTTCAACCGTCCTGTCCGTACCGCGAACGGGTCAACGATGGCCGCTGCCATCACCATCGACACGCTGGCCGTCGGACCCATCGTTGAACGCCGCGTTCCGGCCCTCGTCGCCCGCAAGGGAAGCTTGTTCGAGAACCTTTTGGGCATGACGTTCCTGGAGCGCCTCGGCTCGTACGAAGTCCGCGGCGACCGGCTGATCATGCGACCGCAGAGCTAAGGGTGATCGACATCAGAAGCACGCGTGCGTTCTCCGCTCCGTGTCATCCCGGCGGGCTGTGCAGCAGCCCGGGATCCAGAACTATCCATCGAGAATCAATGGGTCCTCTTCCCGTTGCTGCGCGACGCCGGGGATGACAATCCTATCTCGTTGACCATTCTTGAATGTCGACGAAGCATGAGCCTCAGGCAGCGCTGTCGAGCGCGGCGCGCTCGGTCTGGCGCGCCGTAGCCTCCGTCACATGGGCGACCGCAGCGCGCAAGACGTCGACACCCGCGCCGGGTTTGACGGCCTCCGTCGCGAGATGCCGCCGGTAAAGCCTTGCGCCGGGCCGGCCCGGGAAGAGACCGAGCAGATGCCGTGTCATCTGGTTGAGGCGATAGCCCTCCACGAGACGGGCCTCCACATACGGGATATAGGCGTCGATCGCCTCCTCCGCCGAACCGACCGGCGCCGGCTCGCCATAGAGCAGCGGATCGACCGCCATCAGGATTTCGGGGTTCTGATAGGCCGCCCGCCCGAGCATCATGCCGTCGAGCCGCCCCCCCTCCCCCTCGCAAGCCACAAGCCCGGCTTCCACATCGGCGAGACCGCCGTTGAGCGAGATGGGCAGTGCCGGGTAGTTCCGCTTGAGCCGATGCACACGTCCGTAGTCGAGCGGCGGGATCTCCCGGTTTTCCTTGGGCGACAAGCCTTGCAGCCATGCCTTGCGGGCATGCACGACGAGCCCGTCGACGCCGACCGCCACGAGGCCGAGGGTCAGGCTGTCGAGGGCCTCCTCGGGGTCCTGCTCATCGACGCCGATCCGGCATTTGACCGTGACGGGAATGGCGACCGCTGCCTTCATCGCGGCGACGCAATCCGCCACCAGGGCGGGCTCGCGCATGAGGCAGGCGCCGAAGCGGCCGTTCTGCACGCGATCCGACGGGCAGCCGACGTTCAGATTGATCTCGTCATAGCCGTAATCAGCACCGATGCGCGCCGCGGCGGCAAGTTCCACCGGATCGCTGCCGCCGAGCTGCAGCGCCACCGGATGCTCCTCCGGGCTGAAGCCGAGAAGCCGCTCGCGATCGCCATGGATGACGGCACCTGTGGTGACCATCTCGGTGTAGAGCAGCGCGCGGCGCGTCAAAATGCGATGGAAGAACCGGCAGTGCCGGTCCGTCCAATCCATGAGGGGGGCAACGGCGAAAGGGGCAGCGCGATAAGGCTTCATCATCTCGTAACGGCATTCGGATGGGCGCCTTATAGCAAAGGATTGTGGTGATCGCCATGCGGGCCAGTCTTGCTAGGGGCGATCACAACGGCACAAGCTGGTTTGAAAGCTACGGCTGTTGACGTTCACTTTTTGTTCGCATAAATTAATCGCGCGATTCCACTAACGAATCCGGCCTCGTCAGCCGGACCATCGGCTTGGACAACCGCAGCCCACGGCCTTCTAGCTTCGCGACCGGTGCGCCGATCATCGCGTCCCCAGAAGGGGTACGACGTGGGACCGCCGGGAGTGGTTCTAGAACACCAAAGGCGGGCCGGTGCTCTTGTGAACGGCGGCTTATCCGTTCGACTTGGCGCTAGTTCGCAACCCTTACGGGTCTGCGACCGGTCGCGACCCGGAGGCAAATGCCCATGCGGCGAAACCTTCGCGTCAACGTGACCGTCAAGATCGACGTCGCGGCCCTCATCCTTCGGGTCGGTGTGCTGTTGATGTTCTTCTTGTCGTAATCGGCGGGCCCGCGAAAGCGGGTCCGTTCACTTGTAGCTTTGCCAGGACTGGGCAGAGAATTCGTCGCTCGGTTGTTTTATCCTCACCCGTACCTACCGCGTCCTTGCAAACGGATATCGCCACGGCTCAGGATGCTCTAAATAGCACCCTGCACATGCAGCATATCCACCGGCGGCCTTAAGCCGGCAGACAAGGAGTGAGTTGGTATGGCGTTCGATCTCACCGGCAAGACCGCACTCATCACGGCGGCGGGCCAGGGCATCGGCTTTGCTTCGGCAGTGGCATTGGCCGAAGCGGGAGCCAAAGTCTTCGCCACCGACATCAACGAGACCACCTTCGCGGCCCTCGAAAAAGCCCATTCGGGCATCGAGCCTTTCCGGCTCAATGTCCTTGACGACGCGGATGTGCAGACGGCCGCCGAACGCACCGGTCCGATCGACATTCTCTTCAATTGTGCCGGCGTCGTGCACAACGGCACGATCCTCGAGTGCCCGCCCGAGGACCTCACCTTCGCGCTGCAGCTCAACGTGATGGCCGCCTATCGCACCATCCGCGCCTATCTGCCGGCCATGCTGGAGAAGGGCAGCGGCTCCATCATCAACATGTCGTCGGTGGCCTCCAGCGTGAAGGGCGTGCCCAACCGCTTTGCCTACAGCGCCTCCAAGGCCGGCACCATCGGCCTGACGAAGTCCGTCGCGGCGGATTACGTCGCGCGCGGCATCCGCTGCAACGCGATCTGCCCGGGCACGGTCCAGTCTCCTTCGCTCGACGACCGCCTGCGCGCCCAGGGCGATTACGAGGCCGCGCGCAAGGCCTTCATCGCGCGCCAGCCTATCGGCCGCATCGGCAAGCCGGAGGAAATCGCCGCGCTCGTGCTTTACCTGGCAAGCGACGAGGCGTCCTACACGACGGGTCAGATCCACGTGATCGATGGCGGTTGGACGGCCTGAGCTTGATGAGCCGCCCGTGAGCCTACGAGCTACCACGGAAGGAGACGGGGCGTTCGCCCCCTTCCTCACGCGCTGGAATCTCGTCCCGGATGGCGAGGCGGTCGTTACCCATTCAAGCCGCCTCCTGCCGGTGCGCCGGGGGACAACTCCGGCAATGCTGAAGATTGCGCTGGAGCCCGAAGAGCAGGCCGGCTGTGCCGTGATGGCCTGGTGGAGCGGCCAGGGCGCGGCACCTGTTCTGGCCTATGATCCGGCCGGCGTGCTCCTCATGGAACGGGCCGCGGGCACCCGCTCCCTCGCCCAGTTCGCGAGGTCCGGCCGCGACGCGGAGGCAACCCGGATCTTGTGCGAAGCGGTGGCGCGGCTTCATCGCCATTCCCTCGGGCATTCCAGCGGTCGGTCCGACAGACCGCCATCGAGGCTCCCTCCCCCGCGAAACCTGGTTCCGTTGGATATCTGGTTCCGGGATCTTGCCCCGGTCGCCCGCGCGCAGGGCGGCATCCTCGGCGAATGTCAGCGGATCGCGGACAGGATATTGCCTCTCCAGCGCGAGATCGTCGTTCTACATGGCGACATTCACCACGACAATGTGCTTGATTTCGAGGGGCGCGGCTGGCTCGCGATCGATCCGAAACGCCTGATCGGCGAGCGCGCCTTCGATTACGCGAATATCTTCTGCAATCCCGATCCGGATTGGGACATCAAGACCGCCCCCTCATTTTTCCACCAACGCCTGGACATTGCGGTCGCTGAAACGGGCCTGGATCGCACCTGGCTCGTATCCTGGATCGTCGCCTGGGCCGGCCTGTCCGCAGCCTGGTTCATCGGTGACAATCAACCCGGCACAGTCGATTTGGCGATCGCGGAATTGGCGGCAGCGGAACTCGCTCGCCTGAGCTGAGGCGGAGGTTGCGCTAGGCCAGCTCGCGCGCGATCTCCGCGAGGATCTCGTAAGAACGAAGCCGCGCGCCGTGGTCGTAGATCATTGCTGAGACCATGATCTCGTCGGCGCGGGTTTTCTCGAGGAATTCGCCGAGCGTCCGGCGGACCGTTTCTCGTGAGCCCACAAAGGAGCAGGCGAGCATGCGCGAGGCCTGTACCTTCTCGCTCGGGCTCCAATAGGCCTCGATGTCGTCGATCGGCGGCGGCAACAGGCCGCGCGTGCCACGGAAGATGTCCGCGAAGCGCTGCTGGGCCGAGGTGAAGAGCCGGCGCGCCTCCTCATCGGTCTCGGCGGCGAAGACATTCGCTCCGACCATCGCGTAGGGCTTCGGGTTGCGCGCCGAGGGCTCGTAACGCTCGCGATAGACGGCGAGCGCATCCATCAGCGCGTCGGGAGCGAAATGGGAGGCGAAGCCATAGGGCAGCCCGAGCATGGCGGCGAGCTGCGCGCCGAACAGGCTCGAGCCGAGGATCCATAAAGGCACGTTCAGGCCCGTTCCGGGCACCGCCTGCACCACCTGCCCCGGCTGCAAGGGGCCTAGCAGCGCCTGCAGTTCCAGCACATCCTGCGGGAAATTCTCGGCGGAAGAATAGTCCCGGCGCAGGGCGCGCAGCGTGCGCTGGTCCGTGCCCGGGGCGCGGCCGAGGCCGAGGTCGATACGGCCGGGATAAAGCGTCTCGAGCGTGCCGAACTGCTCGGCGATCACCATCGGTGAATGGTTCGGCAGCATGATGCCGCCGGCGCCAACGCGGATGCTCTTCGTGCCTCCCGCGATATAGCCGATGACAACCGATGTGGCCGCGCTCGCGATGCCAGTCATGTTGTGATGCTCGGCCACCCAGTAGCGCGTGTAACCCCAACGTTCCGCATGCTGCGCCAGATCGAGCGAATGATGCAGCGCTTCGGCGGGAGACGAGCCCTCCGTCACAGGCGCAAGATCAAGGACAGAGAAAACCGCCATAGCCCAACTCCCCAGCACGAACCGTCATGCATCAGATTGGGATCAGGTGGTACACTCAGGGCCCGCGTGCAAGCGCAGGGCTCGCGCTTCATCCATGCCGTGGATGCAACACGCACTTGCGCCCTCTGGTCAGGAGAACCCGATCAGGAGAGGTAAGTCGCTGTTTTGACGTGCGATTCCCGCCAAGAGTGTGGCGTTTCAAGAGGAATTGCCGGCGCGCGCTGATCCGTGCCGGAGCCACGTCGTCATTCCAGGGCGAGCTGACAGGCTCGAACCCGGAATGACGGCGCGTTGGCGCGCGCAAGCGGTCTGCTCCAGCCCAAAGGCCGGCGGGCGGCGCTCAGTGACCGGTGTTGTCGCCCGAGCGGCTTGCCTCGAACAGGAACCATACGCGCTTCTCGGTCGCGTCGATGACGTTCTCGAGCAGGCTTGCGGTCGCGACGTCCTTATATTCATCCGCAACGTCGTGGGCTTTGCGCAATGTGGTGACCATCGCCTTATTGTCAGCCACGAGCTCGCGCAGCATGTCAGCGGCCGAAACGAATGGCGCATCGTTATCCGCGATGCTCTGCAGTTTCGCGATATGGCCAATGGACCGCAGGGTGGTGCCGCCGATCTTGCGAACGCGCTCGGCCACCTCGTCGGTCACGCCGATGATCTCGGCTCCCTGTTCATCGAACAGGAGATGGTAGTCACGGAAATGCGGACCGCTGACGTGCCAATGGAAGTTCTTCGTCTTCAGGTAGAGCGCGAAAGCATCCGCGAGAACAGCATTGAGTGCCTCTGAGATAGCCGCAACGGCACCCTGCGAGAGATCCGTGGGTGTATGCAAACCGGGGCTCGCGGCATTGTCGCTCCGCGCGGCCGCTGGTTTGCTCTTCGTCTTGGCGATGGTCTTTTCTGATGCTTTCGGGGAGGCTTTCGAAGTTGCTCGGGCCATTGGACGGCTCCTTCTCGGTATCGGATCGCGACTATCGGCGTAGACCGGTTTTGCAGACCCATTCAGGCTCTGCGGGAGGACAGCCAAAGCATTAAGATCCAAGTGTAGGCGATAGGTCGGCCACGCGATGTCAGGTCATAGAGGTAGAACAGCGGCAGATCTTGCTTTAGCCGGTGCCGTTCTACCACACACCACGCTGCCGGTCAGCGCAATCGATGGCCAAGTCATAAAATGCTTAATGTCGCCACCCCTGTGCCTCCGTCACACGTCGAGTGCGACGGAGCGGCGGCCGCTACATAACGCGAATTCGGTGTCAGGTTTGGCGCGCCGCAGTCACGACATTGAGCCCAAGCCGCAGCAGCGCCGACCATGTCGCCTCCGCCGTATCGGCAAAGCCGAACAGCTCGCAATCAGCAGCACTGATCATTCCCTCGTCCACCATCGCCTGAAAATTGATGACCGAAGTCCAGTAAGCCTTGTCATACAGGACGATTGGCAGTGGAGGAGCCTTGTGCGTCTGTCGCAATGTGAGGATCTCGAAGAGTTCGTCAAGCGTGCCGAAGCCGCCGGGAAAGACGACAAGACCGTTGGCGCGCATCGCCAAGTGCATCTTGCGCATCGCGAAATAGTGGAAGCGGAAGGTAAGATCCGGGGTTGAATAGGCGTTCGGCTCCTGCTCGTGCGGCAGGGTAATGTTGAAGCCGATCGAAGGAGCCCCCGCGTCCAGCGCGCCGCGATTGGCGGCCTCCATGATGCCGGGCCCGCCACCCGTCGCAATGACGTTGTCTCGCTCGTTTCCATTCGGGCAGAGCGCACCGCCGCGCTCGGAAGCGATCTTGCCGAACTCTCGCGCCGCGGCATACCAGCCGGAGTGGCGCCCTCCTCCGCTCTCGCCCACGCGGGCGCTGCCGAACACCACGATGGTCGAACGAACACCCCACGCGCGCAGCGCTTCCTCCGCCTTTGCGTATTCCAGCAGGAAGCGCACCCCCCGCATGGAATCGCCCAGTAGGAAATCCTGGTCCAACGCAGGGAGACGATAGGAGGGCGAGGCGGACTGGGCTGCATTCGGAGCGGCTGGGGAATTCGCAGTGGCGGTAGGCGTGGACAAGGAAGCGGCCATGATATCCAAAAAGTTCAGCGGTGAAGGGTCTCTGGGAGCGTCGTCTGACCTGGGCCGAGCGAACGCTGCATGAGCACCGTATCGACCCAGCCACCGAATTTGAAGCCGACCGCCGGCAATGTGCCGATGAGGGCGAAACCAAGGCTCCTGTGGACCCCAACCGAGCCCGCATTGCGGGAATCACCGATTACCGCCAGCATCTGGCGCCATGGTCCGGCCTCGCAGCGCGTGATCAGCTCACGAAGCAGCGCCCGGCCGATACCCTTTCCCCCAAGCCCATGCGCAACATAGATGGAATCCTCCACAGTGAAGCGATAGGCCGCGCGCGCGCGGTAGGTGGTTGCGTAGCTGTAGCCCACCACCCTCCCCGCGATATCCGCGACGAGATAGGGCAAACCAAGCTTCAGCACCTCCCGCCGTCGCCGCTTCATTTCCTCGACGTCCGGCGGCACCTCCTCGAACGTCGCGAGGCCGTGGAGGACATGATGCTCATAGATCGCCTGAACGGCCGCCATGTCGGCCTCCTCCGCGTCACGCACTCCCAGGGTCCCTGCCCCGACTTCGCTTGCCATGCCTCGATCTTCCATCCGCACATGCTCCCCATCTCGCCTCTATCGAGAAACGCCCTTTTTGCTCGCACGGCAAGCGGCGGTTTCGACGCAGGCTCCGGCCAGGATGCCGCGGGGAGCCTGTCGAACAGGGAGCGGGAAGCACAAGCCGCGCGATTGATCGATACACCCCAGTTTGAAATTCTTCTATTTAAGAACAGATCGTCGATCCTCCAATATTCGATAGAGAACCAGGCCCCTTTCCTGGATATCTTTCTTTACGGTCTCGACCTGTGATGGTGTTCCGTATAATCATCCGCGCATGATACCTTACCACGCGCATCGAGCCCTCCTGGGGTTACTCGCCTTCGGCTTTGCAGCATTGACCGCCGCTGGCGTTCCGGCGCAAGAATCCCCGCCCGGCGCGGGTTCTGCGTCGGCTGCCGTGGCGCCTGTCATTCCGCCCCGCCCCAATCCCAGCGACGTGATGAAGAACTGGCCGGCCTATCCCGAGGCACTGCGCCAAAGCGGCCAAGAGGGCACTGTGCTGCTGCAGGTGATGGTCGACGAAGGCGGCATACCGCGACAGATCGGCATCGCGCGCAGCAGCAACGTCGCGCTGCTCGACGAGGCTGCTGTGCTGGCCGTGCGTCGATGGCGTTTCTCGCCTGCAAGCCAGGATGGCAAGGCCATTGCGGCCACGGTTACCCTGCCCATCAATTTTCGGCTTAAGGATCCGGATCCGACACCCGTCCCCGCGCCTGGAAAGCCTGCAGTCAAGCAGCCCGCCAAGCCGACGCAAGCCAAGCCGCCGGTTCCGCGGCGCCAACAGACCGAGCGCGCCGAGCCGCGCGGGCCAGTGGCGGAACGTCCCGCACCCCAGCGGCGACAGCCAGCCGAACGGCAGGGACTTGAGACCCCTCCCTCGCTGACGCTACCACCGCCCCAATAGGGCGGTATCCCTGCCGTGAACCGACGTAAGCGATACAATGATAGGCTGAGGCGGGGGCACCTCAGCCTATCAAGACAGCTACCAATGCTTCATGGCAAACGACAGAAGATGCCGATCGCACGCAGCTTATAAGTCTCTATACGTCCAGGATCGGATTTGGCTTCGCATCGCCATTGAGTCAAATTCGTCATCGGCCGCGAAACGGTGATTGCAGCGGTCTGCCGATCGCCAAGGCCTGTGCCGGCCTGAACGTCGTATATCTCACAGCCGCCGCCGCTGATCAACCAGTTCGTCCCCATAGACGCGTCCCGGTTGGCAGTAACGGTCAGTGTTCCAGGCCCGCCCGAGGTCTCCGCCACGACAGTGTCACAGTCCGGAGTAGTATAAGCGAACGCTGAATTGATCCCGAGCAATGATATTACAACGATTAACGAGAACTTTCTCATCTTCAATCTCCAATGTAATAAACACTTCAATAACGCGATCACGCAAACAAACTCTACGCAGGTAAAACTCAGCGGTCTCAAACATCCCTAAGATGGCAAAGATCTCTCACCTTGATCACAGTAAATACGGAGCGGCTGCGCGGCGTAAGCGCTCCAGCTCCAGCAGCTCCATTTTCTTTCGCTATCGGCAACATCACGCCATTGACAACAGGACGCGCCGTTCAGCACCCAGCGTCAGACATTGCCAAGTCGTACCGAACGATTGGCATGCGGCTGCGGAAATGCGATGAAAACGGTGGGTCTGCCGCCACTACTGTGCACTCCATCCGATGCCGTAGCGGATCGTCCCGCGAATGCACGGCATTCGGGCATAGTATATATTCTTTGGATCTATTTATATTATAGGCACCTGAAAACAATCAAGATCAATTCATCTACGGATTCATTTTTGACTTCCATTTATTTTGGAAGAAAGGAAAATAGGCATACTTTGCGGGTCGGCGACGATCGCCGGGGCCGCCGCTGGGCGCGCCGCAAGTCACTGGTCCGACAAAGCGCGTCAGCGCTCCGCCCGTGACGAGCCAATCAGTCATGGTACTGGATTTTTGACATGTTCGCGCGTTATGGAGAACGCCTGCGACGACAATCCATAGCAAATCCTTAAATAATATAGTATCGAGAACGCTGATATCTTCTCACGAAATCTCGCGGGCGGCAACATCTACCTACTAAAAAAGCGATGCCAAAGTCCGGTCGCGCCGGAGCACGCGTTAACCATGTTTGTTAACAATTATCCTCAGCGGAATGACGCTTTCGCATGTTGGTATCGTCGAACAAACCTGTTCCGCATTTCAGAGATTACTTTCGCGCCAAGCCCGAAAAATGAGCTGAGCTCATTCCGGAAGGGCTCAGGGGCTGCGGCGAGAACCGCCGCGGAAAGAGCGGTCTCACGGTCGTAAAGCCAGCGCGCCCGTCACCTGATCTGCGTAAACAGATGGGGTGAACGGGCCTCATGCTCTCTACCGAAACCTGAGAACCTCAGGCCCCGGTGTTCCGGACCCGCCTCTCAGCCGATCGTCATCAGGCTCGCGTTGCCGCCGGCCGCCGCCGTGTTCGTGCTGATGGACACTTCCTCCATCAGCCAGTCCAGGCAGTAGTCCTCGGCCCCTGAGGCAAGGCCGGCGGGAGAGGCTCCCTGAAGGCCAACGATAGCGCCGGCGCGTCCCGCAAGTGTGCGGTTTGCGGCCTGCAGCGCGTCGCTGTCGCCCTCGAAGAGCATGGCCGCCATATCTGCCGCCCCCAGGTCGTCCACGAAGAAGACGCGGCGTTTCAAGGCCTCCGGCAGGTTGGCAATGCGCTTGGTCCCCTCACTGGAGCTGCCTCCTTCGCCGGCCTTGGCTATGACCGCACTGTTGCCTGTTGCCAGAATGGCGCCGAGCTGCAGCAGCAATCCGCTCTCCGTCTGCGCGCGCGCCGCGATGCGCCCGCGCGGCTTCAGTTTGTAGACGTTACGCTCGCCGACCGGACCGCGCAGCTCAATGGCTCCGCCGATCTGCGCTTGCTGGATATAAGCCGTCACCCGGGCGGCTTCGGTGGTCAGGCCCTCGCTGACGAGCCAATCGCGATAGCTGATCGCCCCGGCGTCCGGTTCGCGCACCGGCAAGATAGGCTGCGGCTCCGCCGGCCGCACTGCAAGCAGCCGGCCGAGATAGAGTGGGCCGCCGGCCTTCGGGCCGGTCCCTGAAAGGCCGCACCCGCCGAAGGGCTGCACACCGACCACTGCGCCGATGATGTTGCGGTTGATGTAGAGGTTGCCCGCCTCGATCCGGCTCGTCACCTGGGCAATCGTTTCATCGATGCGGGTGTGCAGGCCGAAAGTGAGACCATAGCCCGTGGCGTTGATGTCCGCGATGAGCCGATCGATATCGTCCCGCTTGTAGCGAAGCACGTGCAAGACAGGGCCGAACACCTCGCGCTCGCAATCGGCGATGCTGTCGATCTCGATCAGCGTCGGCGCCACGAAAGTGCCGTGCTTCGCCTCCTCCGAGAGCGCGCTTTCCTCGACGCGACGGCCGCGCTGCCGCATGGTGTCGACATGGGCGAGGATGGTGTCGCGCGCCTCTGCCGTGATCACCGGCCCGACGTCCGTTGCTAGAGTATCCGGATTGCCGATGGTGAGCTCCTTCAGCGCGCCCTTCAGCATGCTGAGGGTCCGGTCTGCCCCATCCTCCTGCAGACACAGGATACGCAGCGCAGAGCAGCGCTGGCCGGCGCTGTCGAAGGCGGACTGGATGACGTCGTTGACCACCTGTTCGGCGAGGGCAGAGGAATCGACGATTAGCGCGTTCTGGCCGCCGGTCTCGGCGATCAGGGGCACCGGACGGCCGTCGGGCAGCAGGCGCTCGGCCAGTTGCCCCTGGATGAGGCGCGCCACCTCGGTGGAGCCGGTGAACATGACACCCCGCACTTGGGCGTCCGCCACCAGCGCTGCTCCCACCTTGCCATCGCCCGGCACAAGCTGCAGCGCGGCTTCCGGAATTCCCGCCGCGCGCAGGATGCGAACGGCTTCGGCCGCGATCAGCGGTGTCTCCTCCGCTGGCTTAGCCAGCACGGGATTGCCAGCGGCAAGGGCCGCGGCTACCTGGCCGGTGAAGATGGCCAGCGGAAAGTTCCAGGGACTGATGCAGACGATCGGCCCGAGCGGGCGATAGTGGTTACCGTTCAGCCGGCTGCGCGCCTCCAGGGCGTAGTAGCGCAGGAAATCCACCGCCTCGCGCACCTCGGCGATCGAATTCGCGAAGGACTTACCAGCCTCGCGCACGATGAGGCCGATGAGTGTCGGCATGCGGCTTTCCATGATATCGGCTGCACGTTCCAGACAAGCAGCGCGCTCGTCAGTCTGCGTCGATTCCCAGATAGGCGCTGCGGTGGCGGCGAGCGCTGTTGCGCGTGCCACCGTGGCCTCATCGGCTTCTGTCACGGTGCCGACCTGGTCGCGCCGGTCGGCGGGGTTCAGCACCGGCCGGGCCGTACCGTCGCCGAGGCCGTCGCCGAGCATCGGCTGCGCGGTCCAGGTTGCCTCGGCGCTGGCGAGCAACGCCGCCGAGAGGGAGGCGAGCCGTTGTTCGTTGGAGAGGTCGAGACCGGCCGAGTTGGCCCGCTCGCGGCCATAGAGCTCGCGGGGGGCTGATATCTTCGGGTGCGGCGCACCGATCGGCTCGATGGCGCGCGCCTCTTCAACCGGATCAGCGATGAGATCGTCCACCGGCACAGCCTTGTCGGCAATGCGGTGCACGAACGAGGTGTTGGCGCCATTCTCCAGGAGGCGCCGGACGAGATAGGCGAGCAGCGTCTCGTGCGTGCCGACCGGCGCATAGATGCGGCATGGCCGGTTGAGCTTTCCGGGGCCGACCACCTCGTCATAGAGAGGCTCGCCCATGCCGTGCAGACATTGGAACTCGTACTGGCCGGCGTAGTAGTTCTCGCCGGCCATCGCCATGATGGTCGAGAGCGTGCGGGCATTATGCGTCGCGAACTGCGGGAAGACCGCATCCGGTGCCGCCAGGAGCTTCTTCGCGCAAGCGACATAGGAGACGTCCGTGTGCACCTTGCGCGTGAACACGGGGAAGCCCTCGAGGCCGTTGATCTGGGCGGCCTTGATCTCGCTGTCCCAATAGGCGCCCTTCACCAGACGCACCATGATGCGGTGGCGGCTGCGGCGGGCGAGATCGATCAAATAGTCGATCACGAAGGGGCAGCGCTTCTGATAGGCCTGCACTACAAAGCCGATGCCGTTCCAGCCGGCGAGATCGGGATCGAAGCAGAGCGATTCCAGCAGATCCAGAGACAGCTCCAGCCGGTCCGCTTCCTCAGCGTCGATATTGAGGCCGATATCATAGCCGCGCGCCAGCACTGCGAGCGCCTTCACGCGCGGCAGGAGCTCGGTCATCACGCGATCGGCCTGGGCGCGGCTGTAGCGGGGATGCAACGCGGACAGCTTGATGGAAATGCCCGGCCCCTCGTAAATCCCGCGCCGGTTGGAAGCCTTGCCGATCGCGTGGATCGCCTGCTCGTAATCCGCGTAATAACGGGCTGCATCCTGAGCCGTCGTCGCTGCCTCGCCTAGCATGTCGTAGGAATAGCGGAAGCCGCGCGCCTCCAGCGAGCGGCTGTTGGCAAGGGCCTCGCCGATGGTCTGGCCCGTGACGAACTGCTCGCCCATCAGGCGCATGGCCATGTCGACACCCTTGCGGATCAGGGGCTCGCCGCCCCGGCCGATAAGGCGGGTAAGCGCCGCCGACAGGCCACCCTCGCTGGTGGTCGACGTGAGCTTGCCGGTAACGACGAGACCCCACGTCGCTGCATTGACGAAGAGCGACGGGCTCTGACCGACATGGGTCTGCCAGTCGCCTGAGGAGATCTTGTCCCGGATGAGCGCGTCACGGGTCGGCTTGTCGGGAATACGCAGCAAGGCCTCGGCGAGGCACATCAGGGCGACGCCTTCCTGGCTCGACAGCGAGTATTCGTTGATGAGTCCCTTGACCCCGCCGCCATCGTTTTTGGCCCGCAGGGCGAGCACGAGATCCCGCGCGCGGGCGCGGGCGAGCTCGGCCGCCTGCGGCGACAGGGTCGCACCGGCGATCAGCGCTGGCAGACATTCCGGTTCGGGGCGACGGTAAGCAGCGGTGATGGCCGCGCGCAGCACGCTCTGCGGCTGGATGGACTGGGCGAAGGCGATGAAGGGACGCGGCCCCTGCTCCGCCTCCACCGGCGTATCCAGCACATCGAGCGCGAAGGGCGCTTCGGAGCCGAAATCCCGCAGCTCCCCTCGCTCGATGCGCTCGATCGTCGCGACCAACGACTGCTTGATCAGCCAATGGGGGGATCGACCAACCGCTTCCGCGGCAGCCTTGAGCCGGGCCTTCAACTCGTCGCTGACCTTCACGCCAATGGTCGTGTTCTGCATGCTCTTACCCCAGGGAAATGCAACCTGATGCTCGACAAGGGTTATACCTTCATCTCAGCAAAGGTGCAACTCGTCGCTTCTCCTGCGCAGGGGCGCTCTCCATCAGGCTTTACCGAAGCGCCCCGTAATTATTTTGAGCTTGAACTATTCGGGTGCCGGTCTACACTTCGCGGCAATTCGCCGGTAGAAATTGGATTCATGATGGTGACGCGGCGCGCGCTGGTAACAGGGGGAAGTCGGGGCATTGGGCGGGCCATCGCCGCTGCGTTAACTGCGGCGGGCCACGAGGTCACGATCCTGGGCCGCAACCGTGAGACACTCGACGCGGCTGTCGCCGAAGGCGTTGCCGTACGAGGCGAAACGATCGACGTGATCGACGCCGGACAGCTTACCGCAATCGCCGGCAGCGGCTTCGATATTCTCGTCAACAACGCCGGCGGTGCCGGCACTGCTCCGTTCCTGAAAAGCGATCGCGATCTCTTCCGGCGCATGATGGCGCTCAATGTTGAGAGCGCCGCCGAGGCGATGCGTGCAGCGATGCCCGGCATGGTGGAGCGCGGCTTCGGGCGCGTCATCAATATCGCCTCCACGGCGGGCGTGAAGGGGTACGCCTATGTGTCCGCCTATGTGGCTGCCAAACATGCCGTTGTCGGGCTGACACGCGCGGTAGCGCTGGAGATGGCAAAGTCCGGTGTCACCGTGAACGCCGTCTGCCCCGGCTATACGGACACAGATCTGGTGGCGGACAGTGTCAAAAGCATTGTCGCAAAGACAAACCGCTCGCCTGAGGAGGCAAAGGCGCATTTCACGGCATCCAACCCGATGGGGCGGCTGATCAAACCGGAAGAGGTCGCGAGTGCAGCGGTCTGGCTCGCGAGTGACGGTGCAGCGGCTGTCACCGGGCAGTGTATCGTGATTGCCGGAGGTGAAGTGTGAGCACAACCGATGTCGAGCCCTGGATCGACGCCGAGACCAAGGTGGCTGAGGCTCCCGCCGATCATCGAGCGGAACTGCGCCTATGGCTTCGCCTCTTGACCTGCACGACACTGATTGAGAACGAGATCCGCAGGAAGCTGCGTGACGATTTTGACTTCACGCTGCCTCGCTTCGACCTGCTCGCTCAGCTCGAGAAGGCGGAGGATGGGCTTGTTCTCGGGGAGGTTTCCAAGCGCCTCATGGTATCCGCCGGCAATGTCACGGCCATCGTGGAACGCCTGCTTGCCAGCGGCCACGTGACCCGCACCGCCCTGCCGCAGGACAGGCGCACGCAGATCGTGCGCATGACCGAGGAGGGTCGCAGCACCTTCAAGGCCATGGCGGATGAACATGGTGAATGGATCGGCCGGATGTTTGATGATCTCGACCCGGCCGAGATCGATCAGTTGATGAGCCTGCTCGGGAAGTTAAAGACATCCGTCCGGGCGGGTATCAAGCGGGGAGAAGAATCATGACGGCGAGCGGCATCATGCTCGGAGGCGCTGTTGTCGCCGGACCTCTTTCTGCCTATCAAGCCGAGCATGTTTTGCTCAGCGTGTCCGGCGGCATCGCGCGGGTCACGCTCAACCGGCCAGAGCGCAAGAACCCGCTGACCTTCGAATCCTATGCTGAATTGACGGCTATCTTCCGCGCCGCGCGCACGGATGACGAGGTCAAGGCCTTCATTCTCAGCGGCGAGGGGGGCAATTTCTCATCCGGCGGTGATGTGCATGACATCATCGGCCCGCTCGTCGCCATGAAGGCGGTCGATCTCTTGCGGTTCACCGAGATGACCGGCGATCTCGTCAAGGCCATGCGCGCCTGCCCCCAGCCGATCATTGCGGCGGTCGACGGCATCTGCGTGGGTGCCGGCGCGATCATGGCTATGGCTTCGGATCTGAGGCTCGCCGCCCCTGAGGCCAAAGTCGCCTTCCTCTTCAACCGCGTCGGCCTCGCTGGCTGCGACATGGGCGCCTGCGCAATCCTGCCCCGGATCATCGGTCAGGGGCGTGCGTCCGAGCTTCTCTTTACGGGCCGTGCCATGGGCGCGGACGAGGGTGAGCGTTGGGGGTTTTTCAGCCGGATCGTGCCGGCGGAAGAGCTCGCCGAGGCCGCCGCCCTGCTCGCGCAGCGCCTCGTCGAGGGCCCAACTTTCGCCAACGGCATCACGAAGCGCATGCTCCATATGGAATGGGCGATGAGCGTGGATGACGCCATCGAGGCGGAAGCGGTCGCCCAGGCGCTCTGCATGAAGACCGAGGATTTCGCCCGCGCCTATCACGCCTTCGTCGCGAAGGAAAAGCCGATCTTCAAGGGCGATTGAGATGGTCGACACCCGTTTTCTCGACTGGCCATTCTTCACGCCCATCCATCGTGCGCTTCGGGACGAGATCGCGACCTTCGCCAGAGACTCCGTGCCCGGCCTCGTCGATCATCACGAT
The DNA here is from genome assembly GCF_018398315.1 of Chelatococcus sp. YT9. NCBI lineage: Bacteria > Pseudomonadati > Pseudomonadota > Alphaproteobacteria > Hyphomicrobiales > Chelatococcaceae > Chelatococcus > Chelatococcus sp. YT9. Next base: position 3,231,384 of record NZ_JAHBRW010000001.1, on the reverse strand, counting down.
GTGGATGGGTCCTGCCGCCGGCTGGTGGATGCGCTCGGCCGCGCCGGCATCCTGCGCCACGCGGTCGTCGCTCCCCATGGCGGCAAGGCCGCGACACTCGATGTCCGCTCGCTCTGCCTCATCCGCGAGACGCTGGGCCACGCCGATGGCCTCGCGGACTTCGCCTTCGCCATGCAGGGTCTGGGCTCAGGCCCCATTTGCCTGTTCGGGACGGACACGCAGAAATCCCGCTACCTGCCGCGCGTCGCCACCGGCGAGGCGATCGCCGCCTTCGCGCTGACCGAGCCGGTCGCTGGCTCCGACGTTGCGGCGCTGGCAACGACCGCCGAGCCGGACGGCCCGGACCACGTGCGGATCACCGGCGAGAAGACCTGGATTTCCAACGGCGGCATTGCTGATCAGTATGTCGTTTTCTGCCGCACCGGCGAGGGTCCCGGCACGAAGGGAATGTCGGCTTTCGTGGTCGAGGCAGGCACGCCCGGCTTCACCATCGCCGAGCGACTGGAGACCATCGCGCCTCACCCACTCGCCCGCCTTGCCTTCGACGGCTGCCGCGTACCGGTCGCTAACCGCATTGGGAAACCCGGCGAGGGCTTCAAGATCGCCATGGCGACGCTCGATGTATTCCGCTCCACGGTTGGTGCGGCGGCGCTCGGCTTTGCGCGCAGGGCGCTCGACGACGCGCTGCAACGGGTGACCACACGTCAGCTCTTCGGCGGGCCGCTCGCGGACCTGCAGATGGTGCAGGGCACGGTCGCCGACATGGTGACGGATGTGGAGGCAGCCGCGCTGATGGTCTATCGCGCGGCCTGGACGAAGGACAACGGCGCCGCCCGCATCACCCGCGAGGCCTCCCTTGCCAAGCTCGTCGCCACCGAGAACGCCCAGCGCGTCATTGACGCGGCCGTGCAGCTCCATGGCGGCGATGGTGTGCGGGTGGGCTCGAAGGTGGAAGAACTCTACCGCGACATCCGCGCGCTGCGCATCTACGAGGGCGCGAGCGACGTGCAGAAAGTCATCATCGCCCGCCAGACGCTGGCGGATTTCGCGGCGGGGTCAGCCTGACATCATCGCCGCGCTCTCGCGTTTGGCAAGGGTGAGTGCCCTGCCGTCCATATCCCCGCGACAGCTATCGTGAACGTCCCTTCTCCCCGGCGGGGAGAAGGACAGGATGAGGGGTGACGACAGTCACCATATCCCCCTCACCCGGCACTGCATGCCGACCTCTCCCCGCCGGGGAGAGGTGAAACCGCGCCCTACTCCGCAGCGAGCGACCGCTCCCCGCTCTCCGGCCGCGCATGGCGAGCGGGGCGGGCCTTGATCTGCAGCGCGATCTGCTTCTCGCGGGTTTTCTCCATCTCGCGATGCGCCTGGTTCCTGCCGGCGAGATAAGGCTTCGGCCAGTACTGGTTGCGCGCGCCGTACCAGGCCTCTGCCTGGTGGGTGAAATAGGGATTCCAAAGATGCGGCCGCGCCAGCGCCACGAGGTCGGCGCGCCGCGTGTGCAGGATCGTGTTGATCTGGCCGGGCTCGGTGATGGCCCCGACCGCCATCGTCGCCATTTGCGGCACGTTGCGGATCGCTTCCGCAAACTGCACCTGGAACATGCGGCCATAGACCGGCTCCTGGTCCGGCACCGTCTGCCCGGCCGAGACGTCGATCAGGTCGCAGCCGGCATCGCGGAACGCCTCGGCGATCGCGAAGGTATCCGCCTCTGAGATGCCGCCCTCCTTCCAGTCGGACGCCGAGATCCTGACCGACATCGGCCGCTCCTCGGGCCACACCGCCCGCATGGCCGCAAAGACCTCCAGCGGATAGCGCAGGCGGTTTTCGATGGAGCCGCCATATTCGTCGGTGCGATGGTTCGTCAGCGGCGACAGGAAGGACGCGAAGAGATAGCCGTGGGCGCAGTGCAGCTCCAGCATGTCGAAGCCCGCGCGTGCCGCGCGCTCGGCGCCTTGTACGAAATCCGCCTTGATGCGGTCCATGGTGGCGCGATCGAGCGCCTCCGGCGTCTGGCTGACGCCTTGGACCCAAGGGAGGGCCGAGGCTGAGTAAAGCGGCCAGTTGCCCTCCGCCAGGGGATGGTCCGCCTTTTCCCAGCCCAGCTGGGTCGAGCCCTTACGGCCAGCGTGGCCGAGCTGCATCACGATCTTTGCCGCAGAATGAGCATGGACGAAATCGACGATCCGTTTCCACTGCGCCTCGTGGGCATCTGTCCAGAGGCCGGGACAGCCGGGAGTGATACGCGCGTCCGGCGACGGACAGGTCATCTCGACGAAGATGAGCCCCATCCCCCCTAGGGCGTGCGAGGTATAATGGACGAGATGCCAGTCAGTGAGATTCCCGTCCGCATCGGCAGAGTATTGGGCCATCGGCGCCATGACCGCCCGGTTCGGCACCTCCATGCCGCGGAGGCGGAACTTGGTGAACATCGGCGTCGGCCGGCTTTTGCGATAGTCGTCGCCGGTCTCGCGATAAAGACGCTCGTAGAACTCGGTGTCCGCCTTCTCGACGAAAGTGGGATCGCGCACGATGAGATTGTCGTAGGTGATCGACTTCGCCCGGCACATCACCACCATGGCGAATTGCATCGGCTCCATGTCGAAGGCGCGGTTCATATGCTCGAACCAGGCGAGTGAGACATCTGCGTTGTGCTGCACGATCTGGCATGGCGTGCGCCGCGCGGCGTCATAAGCCTTGAACGCCTTCTCCACGCTCTCTTCGGCATGGGCGAGAAGGGCGTCCGACAGGCCGATAGCGCATTCCATCGCGAGCTTGGTGCCGGAGCCGATGGAGAAATGCGCCGAAGCCTTGGCATCGCCGAGGATGACGATGTTGTCGTGCCACCAGTTCTCGCAAAAGATGCGCGGGAAGCGCCGCCAGTTCGAGCGGTTGAGCAGGAGCGGATGGCCCTGGAGCTCCTCGGCATAAATGGCCTCGAGCTTGGCTTTGGAGCCCTCCTCGTCGAACTCCGAGAAGCCGTGCCCCTGCCAGCACGCCTCGTCCATCTCGAACACCCAGGTCGAGCGGCCAGCCTCATATTGATAGGTATGGGCGCAAATGACGCCGTGCTCGGTCTCCCGGAAGAAATAATTGAACTCGTCCATGGGCCGGGTCGAGCCCATCCAGCAGAAGCGATTCGACTTCAAAGTCATGCTGGGCTGGAAGGAGTCGCGGAAATGCTCTCGGATCGGCGAGTTGATCCCGTCGGCCGCGATGATGATGTCGGAATCCGCAAATCGGGTCTTCAGTGCCGCTGGATCGATACGCTCGGAGAAGGTGAGCGCGACACCCTCCTCGCGGCAGCGCTGCTGCAGGAGGCTGAGCAGTTCCTGCCGCGAAATGCCGCAGAACCCGTTGCCGGCGCAGCGGATCTCGTTCCCCTTGTAGTGGATGGCGACGTCGTCCCAATAGGCGAAATGGTCCCGGATCCGCTCATAGGACTCCGGATCGCGCGAAAGGAATTCCTCCAGCGTGTCATCCGAGAACACCACACCGAAGCCGAAGGTGTCATCAGCGCGGTTCTGCTCGAAGACCTCGATGGTCCAGTCCGGCCGTGCCTTCTTGGTCAGAAGCGCACTGTACAGGCCGCCCGGCCCGCCTCCCACTACCGTGATCTTCATGGCTGATGCCCCGCGTTCAAGCTGCGACACCAATTATTTTATACTTAAAGTATCTCGGTGACAACGACCATCGACTGAGCAGGTACGCCGAAGCCGGCCAATTTCAGATTTGATTCACGGGAGCCGATTACGGAAACGGTGGAGTCGGTTGGCACGGAATGCTCAGATTCTGATTCCGTCCCCTCGCCCTTGCCAGAATGAATCAACCCTCTCGTTCATATCCTTGAACCAAATGCTGATTTCGGCCGTCGGCCAGCGCGTGTCCGGGCGGGGCATTGCCCTCAGCCGGAAGATTGATTGATCCATGTCGTCCAGAACACAGCCATCCAGCACACAGTCATCCAGCAAAAAGCCCCCTGCCCTTCTGTGGTTCCGCAACGATCTGCGCCTCGCGGATAATCCGGCCCTGCGCAAGGCGCTGGACACGGGGGCCCCCCTCATCGCTGTTTATATTCTGGAAGAGGCCTCGGATATTCTGGAAAGGGCGCCCTGCGCGCCGCGCCCGCTTGGCGCCGCCGCCCGCTGGTGGCTTCACCACAGCCTCGCGGCCCTCGCTGCCGCTATCGCGGACAAGGGAGGCCGCCTCATCCTGCGGCGAGGACAGGCACGCGACATCCTTGTCGACCTCTGTTCGAAGGCCGGAGTGGCGTCGGTTTTCTGGAACCGGCGCTATGAGCCGGCCGCGGTGGCCGTCGACACCGACATCAAGGCCGCGCTCACGACGGCAGGCATCGAGGTCGTCAGCACACAGGCCAATCTTCTCGCGGAGCCCTTCACCCTTAAGAGCAAGTCCGGCTCGCCCTTCAAGGTCTACACGCCCTTCGCGAAAGCCCTCCGTGCCATGGGGCCGCCGAGGGCGCCGCTGCCGGCGCCCAGCCACCTGTCGCCCGCGCCTGGTGGACTTACCTCCGACCAGTTGGGGGACTGGGGCCTTGTGCCTGGCCAAAAGCCCAATCCGGAGCCGGACTGGGCCCGCGGGCTACGTCACGCCTGGTCTCCCGGTGAGGGAGGTGCGATCGCGCGTCTCCGCGACTTCATCGATGAAGGCCTCAGGGGCTATGCGGAGGGACGGGATTTCCCGGCCAAGAGTCACGTCTCGGGATTGTCCCCGCATCTCAGGTCCGGTGAGATAAGCCCCTTCCAGATCTGGCATGCGGCGGCTCATGCGCTTGAAACCGGGACGGTGCCGGGGCGCGATGTCGAGAAGTTTATCTCGGAGCTTATATGGCGTGAATTCTGCGCCAGTCTCGCTTTTCACCAGCCTGATATCGCGAGCCAGCCGCTCGACGCCGCGTTCAGCGCGATGCCCTGGCGGCGCGACGCCAAGGGAGAGAGGGCGTGGCGGCGCGGTGAGACCGGTTACCCCCTCGTCGACGCCGGCATGCGGCAGCTCTGGCACGAGGGGATCGTCCATAACCGCGTGCGGATGGTGATAGCGTCCTTCCTCATCAAGCATCTCGGTATCGATTGGCGGCACGGCGAAGAATGGCTTTGGGACACCCTCGTGGATGCGGATGCGGCGTCCAATCCCGCCAACTGGCAATGGGTGGCCGGTTGTGGCGCCGACGCGGCACCCTATGTGCGCGTGTTCAACCCGACGCTACAGGGTGAACGTTTCGACCCCCACGGCGCCTATGTCAGGCACTGGGTGCCGGAACTCGCGGACCTCCCCGACAGATGGCTGCACAAGCCCTGGGCGGCGCCGGCGGATGTGCTGGAAAAGGCCGGCGTCGTCCTTGGCAAGAGTTATCCACGCCCCATCGTCGACCACGACACCGCGCGCAGGCGCGCGCTCGATGCCTATGAGCATGTGCGCGCTCAGAGAACCGGCGATTAGGCGAACAGCCTCCGGTTCGCCTTGACCTCCGCCGCGATGAAGTCCGCCACGGCGGCGACCCGGCGGAGCTTGTGGCCTTCGGCATGCATCACGAGCCAGTAGCTGCGGGAGAAGCTGATATCCGGCAGGACCCGCACGAGTTCCGGGTAGCGCCGAGCCGCATAGTCGTGAAGCACCCCGATGCCGACCCCCGCGCGGACGGCCTCCATCTGCCCGGTGACGCTCGCGCATTCGAAACGCCGCGAGGTCGCAGCGGCGAGATCGGCGGAGTAGTCCAGCGCGCGGCTGAACATGAGGTCGTCCACATAGGTGATCAGCGTATGGGCGGCGAGGTCCCCCTCGGCCGCGAGCGGCGGCGCCTTGTCCAGATAGCTGCGCGCTGCATAGACGCTAAGGCCGTAGTCGGTCAGGCTGCGCGAGACGAGGCGGCCTTTCTCCGGGCGCTCCAACGTGACGGCGATATCCGCCTCGCGCTTCGAGAGGGAGAAGGTGCGCGGCAGCGGCACGAGCTGGATGATGAGATCCGGATGGCGCGCGATGAAAGGCCCAAAACGCTCGGCGAGAAAATAGGTGCCGAAACCATCGGGTGCCCCGACGCGAACCGCGCCTGACAGCGCTAGATCCGCATTAGCCAACGCGGCCTGCACATTTGCCATCTCATGCTCAACCCGCTCGGCCGCCGTGAGGAAATGCTCCCCGGCGGGGGTCAGGACGCAGCCGAGCGTGCTGCGCTCGACGAGCTTCGTCTTCAAAGAGGTCTCGAGAGCCGCCAGTCGCCGACTGACAGTGGCATGGTCAAGCCCGAGCCGCCGCGCCGCCCCCAGCATCTGGCCTGACCGTGCAACCGCGAGGAATACTCGCGCATGGTCCCAGTCCAATCACGTGCCTCCTGAAGTTTTCACACATGTCGACCCCCTCACCGCTCTTCGAGCCGACCTCTTCCCACGGGAGAGAGGTGACCCGCGCCCTATGACGCTCGCCGCTTAACGGCTGGCGTCCCCTTTCCCTCCGGGAGAAGGACGGGATGAGGGGAACTCCACCTTACGCCAGATTCTGCAATCTGAATGCGAAATATTCGCCATTGCTGTGCGCGGCTAGAGAGAGCAAGCTCAATGCACGATTGCTGGCAGGCTGGCGGCCATCGCCCTTCTGCCGGAAGGATACGGACAAGCGATCGGGAGGAAACCTATGCGTATGATCGGGCATTTCATCGGCGGGAAAACCGTGGCAGGCACGTCTGGGCGAACCGCCGACGTCTATGAGCCGATGACCGGTGAGGTGCAGGCGAAGGTCGCGCTTGCCACCAAGGCCGAGCTTCGAGCCGCCGTCGAGAACGCAAAGGCAGCCCAGCCGGCCTGGGCAGCCACCAATCCCCAGCGCCGCGCCCGCGTGCTGATGAAATTCCTGGAACTCGCCCAGGCCGAGTACGACAGCCTCGCGGAACTGTTGGCGCGTGAGCATGGCAAGACGATCCCCGACGCCAAGGGCGATATCCAGCGGGGCCTCGAGGTGGTGGAATTCGCCATCGGCATCCCACATTTGATGAAGGGCGAATATACGGAGGGCGCTGGCCCGTCGATCGACATCTATTCCATGCGCCAGCCGCTCGGCGTCGTGGCCGGCATCACGCCCTTCAACTTCCCCGCGATGATCCCGATGTGGAAGTTCGCCCCGGCCATCGCCTGTGGCAACGCCTTCATCCTCAAGCCGTCCGAGCGGGATCCGGGCGTCCCGATGCGGCTTGCCGAACTCATGATCGAGGCCGGGTTGCCAGCTGGCATCCTCAATGTCGTGAACGGCGACAAGGAGGCGGTCGACGCCATCCTCGATGACCCTGATATCAAGGCAGTCGGCTTCGTGGGCTCCTCCTCGATCGCGGAATACATCTACCAGCGCTCGGCCGCGACAGGAAAGCGCGCCCAATGCTTCGGGGGCGCCAAGAACCACGCCATCATCATGCCGGATGCCGACATGGATCAGACCGTCGACGCATTGATCGGCGCGGGTTATGGCTCGGCCGGCGAGCGCTGCATGGCGATCTCGGTGGCTGTGCCTGTCGGCAAGGCAACCGCCGACCGGCTCATGGAAAAGCTGATCCCGCGGGTCGAGGCCCTCAAGATCGGGCCTTCGACCGACCTCACGGCCGACTACGGGCCGCTCGTCACGCGGGAAGCCCTGGAGCGCGTCAAGAATTACGTCGACATCGGGCTCAAGGAAGGCGCCACGCTCGCGGTCGATGGCCGCGACTTCAAGATGCAGGGTTATGAGAACGGCTTCTACATGGGGGGCTGCCTCTTCGACAACGTCACGGAGGACATGCGCATCTACAAGGAAGAGATCTTCGGCCCGGTGCTCTCGGTGGTACGCGCCAAGGATTATGGGGAGGCGCTGCGTCTGCCGTCCGATCACGAATACGGCAATGGTGTCGCCATCTTCACCCGCGACGGTGACGCGGCACGCGATTTCGCCGCGAAGGTCAACGTCGGCATGGTCGGTATCAATGTCCCGATCCCGGTGCCGATCGCCTATTATACTTTCGGCGGCTGGAAGCGCTCGGGCTTCGGCGATCTCAACCAGCACGGACCGGACTCGGTCCGCTTCTACACGAAGACCAAGACCGTCACCTCACGCTGGCCCTCCGGTGTCAAGGAAGGCGCGGAGTTCTCCATCCCGACGATGGGGTGAAGTGGGCAAACCAAGCAGGTTATCCCGGGACGGCCGAAGGCGGGCCCGGGCACCATGACCACTGTCGGCGATCAGGCCGTGCGGTTCCTGGATCCCCTTCCCGGGCTGCTATGCAGTCCGCCGGGGATGACACGGAAGCGCAGGTGGATGAGCAGTTTGTCATCCCCGACGACCGGCGAAGCCGGTCGGGAAGGGGATCCATGAACACCGCGCTCGCCTATCGATCACCGACGGTGCTCATGCACTCCCGGCTCCGCGCTTGTCGCGCGTCCCGGGATAACCAATCGTGTCCCTATTCCGCCGCCTGCTGATAGTCCTCCATCGGAGGGCAGGAGCAGACGAGGTTGCGGTCGCCGTAGGCGTTGTCGACGCGGTTGACCGGGGACCAATACTTGTCCTGACGCTGCGCGCCCAGCGGGAACACGCCCTCCGCCCGGGTGTAGGGACGGTTCCAATTGTCGTCGGCGAGGTCATGCACCGTATGCGGCGCATTGCGCAGCGGGCTCTCCGCCACCGGCCAACGGCCTTCCTCCACCGCGCGGATCTCGCCGCGAATGGCGATCATCGCATCGATGAACCGGTCCAGCTCGTATTTCGACTCGGATTCGGTCGGCTCGATCATCAGCGTACCCGGTACGGGGAAGCTCATGGTCGGCGCGTGGAAGCCGAAGTCGATCAGGCGCTTGGCGACGTCGTCGACGGTGACGCCCGATGTCTCCTTGAGCGGGCGCAGGTCGAGGATGCACTCATGCGCAACCCGGCCGTTGTTGCCGGAGTAGAGCACCGGATAATATTCACCCAAGCGCGAGGCGATGTAATTGGCGTTGAGGATCGCGACGGACGTCGCAAGCTCGAGCCCCTCGCCACCCATCATCAGCATGTAGGTCCAGGAGATCGGCAGGATCGATGCCGAACCGAAGGGTGCTGCCGAGACCGGTCCGACAACCCCACCGAGATCGGCGCGCTCCGGATGTCCGGGCAGGAACGGAGCGAGATGCGCCTTCACGCCGATAGGGCCAACGCCAGGGCCACCACCCCCATGTGGGATGCAGAAGGTCTTGTGCAGGTTGAGGTGGCTGACGTCGGCGCCATACTTGCCCGGCTGCGACAGCCCGACCTGGGCGTTGAGATTGGCGCCGTCGAGATAGACCTGACCGCCGTTGGCATGCACCACGTCGCAGATGTCGCGGATGTGCTCCTCGAACACGCCATGGGTCGAGGGATAGGTGATCATGATCGCTGCGAGGTCGTCACGATGCGCCTCGGCCTTGGCCGTGAGATCGGCGAGGTCCACATTGCCGGAGGCGTCACAGGCGACGACCACGACCTCCATGCCGACCATCTGTGCCGAAGCCGGATTGGTGCCATGTGCCGATGATGGAATGAGGCAGACCCGGCGATGGCCTTCCCCCCGGCTCAGGTGGTAGGCACGGATGGCGAGAAGCCCCGCATACTCGCCCTGGGCGCCGGAGTTCGGCTGGAGCGAGACGGCGTCATAACCCGTCACCTCGGCGAGCTTGGCCTCTAGGTCGCTGATCATCGCGGCATACCCCCGCGCCTGCTCGGCCGGCACGAAGGGATGAAGCGAGGAGAAGCCCGGCCAAGTGATCGGGATCATCTCCGCCGTGGCGTTCAGCTTCATTGTGCAGGATCCGAGGGGGATCATGGCGCGGTCGAGCGCGAGATCCCTGTCGGAGAGCTTTCGCATGTAGCGCAGAAGTTCCGTCTCGGAGCGATAACGATGAAAGACAGGATGCGTCAGATAAGGCGACTGGCGGAGCAGGGCCTGCGGCAGCTTGGCCTCTGAGAGCACGCTGCCGTAGCTCATATGGCCGCCGAAGGCCGCCCATACGGCCTCGACGGTCGCCTCGGTCGTGGTCTCGTCGAGGCTGATGCCGATGCGGCCGTCGTCGCCGGGATAGACGCGTAGATTGATGCGGGCCGCGCGGGCGCGGGCGATGATCTCGTCCCGCCGGCTGCCGGTCTTGACGGTGACCGTGTCGAAAAAGGTGCCCTGCTCGACCGGATGCCCGATCTGCGACAGGCCGGCCGCCAAGCGCGCGGTTTTGGCGTGGACATTTTCGGCGATTGCCTTCAGCCCCTCAGGCCCGTGATAGACGGCATACATGGAGGCGATGACGGCGAGCAGCACCTGCGCAGTGCAGATATTGGACGTCGCCTTCTCACGGCGGATATGCTGCTCGCGGGTCTGCAACGCGAGACGATAGGCCGCTGCGCCGCGCGCATCCACGGAGACGCCGACGAGCCGACCCGGCAGCGAGCGCTTGTAGGCGTCGCGGGTCGCCATGAAGGCGGCATGCGGGCCACCGAAGCCCATCGGCACCCCAAAGCGCTGGCTTGTGCCGACCGCCAGGTCTGCCCCCAGGTCGCCCGGAGATGCGAGGACGGTGAGGGCGAGCAGATCAGTTGCCACCACGGCGATACCACCGGCGCCCTTGATCGCCGCAATCGTTTGGCGGAGATCTCGCACGTGACCGTCAGTGCCGGGATACTGGAAGATGGCGCCAAAGACGGCGGCGGGATCGAGATCCTTCTCGGGATCACCGACGATGACCTCCCAGCCGAGCGGCTCGGCGCGGGTGCGGATGACGGCTATGGTCTGGGGATGACAGCCAGCATCAACGAAGAAGGCATTGGCCTTTGATTTCGCCACGCGCTTGGACATAGCCATGGCTTCAGCAGCAGCCGTGCCCTCGTCGAGCAGCGAGGCATTGGCCACGTCAAGGCCTGTCAGGTCGGCGATCATAGTCTGGAAATTGACCAGCGCCTCGAGCCGGCCCTGGCTGATTTCTGGCTGGTAGGGGGTGTAGGCTGTGTACCAGGCCGGATTTTCGAGAATGTTGCGCTGGATGACAGCCGGCAGCAACGTCCCGTAATAGCCTTGGCCAATCAGTGAGGTGAAAACCTCGTTCTGAGCCGCGACACGACCGAGTTCCGCCAGCGCCTCTCGCTCAGTGAGCCCGCGGCCGAAATCGAGCGGTTTTTCCTGGCGGATGGAGCGCGGAAGCGTCTCATTAATCAGCCCGCCGAGACTGCCGCCGCCGACGGCTTGGAGCATCGAGGCGATATCGGCCGCGGACGGGCCGATATGGCGGCGGGCGAAGCCGGAACCTGTCCGGCTGAGGAGAAATTCGAGATCGGTCATCAATAACACCTCGGGCGCAGGATCAGGCGGCTCAGAATGGTTTACCCCGGGGCCTTAGCGCCTCAGAAAGCCGATCATGGACCAGCAATCGCGGCGATCGCTGGAGCCATGGCTAACCTCCTTCGGCCTCGCGGCCTCCGTGGTGCCCCATCTGTTTCTTTGCCTGAGAGCGTTATCCCGTCGGCGGATGCACGAAGCGCGATGCTCCGGCCTCACTTTCCAGATGTCGTCGTGCGGCAGCGGTCCTTTTGCCTGAGAGATTCCGGGGCGGTTGCTCCTTCGGCGCTCGGCACAAAGCCGAGTCTCTCCCGCTGCTGCCGGCTGCAAGCTACTCAAAACAGCCAATAAGTCAAAAGCCAGGTTGTCGCCCGGCAGACAAGTCCCCATCAATATCGTCGGCACGGCCCGATGTGGCGCGGTGTGGCCGCACCCAGCCATGCCTGCTGAGCCGCGCCAGCCACACCACCGGGAGGAAGCCGACCAGCACGATGAGCAAGGCGGCGATCGCCCCGTCCTCATAAGTCCCGCGCGACGCCTCCGCGTAGAGCTGGGTGGCAAGCGTCTCAAAATCAAGCGGCCGCAGCAATAGGGTAGCCGGCAGTTCCTTCATGCAGTCGACGAAAATCAGAATTGCGGCAGAGGCGATCGCCGGCCACAGAAGCGGCAGATGGATGCGCCTGATCAACCCACCTGAATGGGCGCCGAGCGTTCGCGCCGCATCATCGAGGGTCAGCGGCACCTTACCAAGTCCCGCCTCCAGCCCGCCAACCGCGAGGGCGAGGAAGCGGACAGCATAGGCATAGATCAGGGCGACGACAGTTCCCGAGAGGACCAGCCCGGTTGATATACCGAGGCTCGCGCGCAGGGCCGCGTCGACCGCGTTATCGATGGTGGCGAGTGGCACCATGAGGCCGATGGCAAGCACGGTGCCGGGCACAGCATAGCCGAGGCTCGCGATGCGCGCGGTGAGACCCGCGCGTCGCACCTGCCGCGGGCCGCGGTGAGCCGCAAGGCGCAGCGCGACGATCACGCAGGCGCCGAGCGCAAGCGTCACGGCCGTTGCCACGAGTGCGAGAGAAGCGGTGTTGCGGATCGCATCAAGGAGGCTGTGGGAGAAGCCTGCAAAGCGCAGACGCTTGTAAGCCTCGTTGCACAGGTGCAGCACCGGAATGACAAAGCCAACGAAAACCGGCATGGCCGCAATGAACGTGGCCGCTACCGCGCCCCACCCCCTGAGCTGTTTGGGAGTCAGCCTGCCGGGCTCGGCATCGGCGTAGTCGGCGTGCCGACGAGCGATGCGCTCGATCACGACGAGGGTAATGACGACGGCGAGCATGAACAGCGCAATCTGAGCCGCGCCAGCGAGGCTGGAGCGATTGATCCAGGTTGCGTAGATCGACACTGTCAGCGTTCTGACGCCGAGAAATTCCGACGCGCCGATGTCGTTCAGTGTTTCCAGCAACGCTAGCGTTGCTCCCGCGACGATAGCCGGGCGGGCCAGAGGAACCGCGATGGAAAGGAAGGTCCGGAAACGTCCCGCACCGAGCGAATGGGAAGCCTCTACCACTCCGCCCGCCTGGACGAGGAAGGTCGCCCGCACTGAGGCATAGACATAAGGGTAAAGCACGATGCTGAGGAGAAGGATGCACCCCCCCATCGAACGCACGTCGGGAAAGCTCAGATCGCGCGGATTGGTGATGCCGAATAAGGCGCGCAGGAAGCTCTGCACGGGACCGATCGGATGCAGCACATCGAGATACGCATAAGCGACGATATAAGTCGGCATCGCCAGTGGTAGCAGCAGTGCCCATTCCAGCAAGCGGCGGCCGGGGAAATCATAAGCCACGACGAGCCACGCGAGGCAGGTGCCCATAACAACGACAAGGATACCGACTCCAGCCACGAGCACGGCCGTCTGTCGCATGGCCTCGGGTAAGACATAAGCAACAAGATGTGGCCAGACGCCTTCCGCCGCGCCGCCAGCTACAGCCACGATCGCCAGGATCGGGGCCAACGCCAGAAGAGCAACCGCAATCCCTGCAAGAAGCCAGCCGCGCCCGTGCGGCCCGGGCGCGCGACCGCGCGCGGCTGCTCGGCCGGACGTCACGCCGGTCCGATCGGTAGGTGCGGACGACCCAAGAAACATTCAGATGGCTCTGACACGGCAAGAAGCCGCAGTCCTGTAACGGACCGCGGCTCGAACATATGCACAGCCCTCCTGAAGCAGGAGGGCGGCGCGTCATCGGTTAGTTATCGAAGCCGACCTTGTCGGCGAGCTCGCTTGCCGCCTTGCGGTTCTTGCCTATGGCGGTGAGTTCGGCCGGATCGATTTTAAGCTCGCCAAAGCTGGCAATGATCGGATCAGCCTTCACGCCAGCCTTCACCGGATACTCGAAATTCGCCTTGGCGTAGAGCTCCTGCGCGTCATCCGACGCGAGGAACTCGATGAGCTTAACGGCGTTCGCCGCATGGGGCGCGTTCTTGGCGACAGCCGCGCCGGACACGTTCACATGCGTGCCGCCCTTCTCGAAGGTCGGCAGGATGACGTTGATGGCCTCGCCCCACTTGACCTGGTCGGGCCCGCCAGCACCCGAGCGCATCAAGCCGACATAATAGGAATTGGCGAGGCCCACGTCACAGATGCCGCCCAAGATATCGCGCGCGACATCACGATCGCCGCCGCCCGCCTTGCGCGCAAGATTGGCCTTCACGCCCTTCAACCACTCCTCCGTCTTCGCCGCGCCATCCTTGGCAATCATGTTGGCGATCAGGGCTGTGTTGTACGGATGCTGGCCGGCGCGGATGCAGACCTTGCCCTTCCACTTGGGATCAGCCAGGTCCTCATAAGTGAAAGACTTGAGGTCCGTGCGGTCCTTGGAGGCATAAAGGACGCGCGCGCGGGTCGACAGCGCGAACCAGCGGCCATCCGCATCGCGCAAATTGGCCGGGATCGCGGCGTTCAGCGCGTCCGACTTCACAGGCTGCACGACGCCCTTGTCGACGAGATCAATGAGATTGCCAAAGTCGACCGTCATCAGGACGTCCGCCGGCGAGTTCGCACCTTCGGTCGCGACGCGTTCGGCCAGCCCATCCTTGACGAAGAGCGTCTTGACCTGAATCCCGCTCTTCTCGGTGAAGGCGTCGAGCAGCGGCTTGATCAAGCCCGGCTCACGGGTTGTGTAGAGCGTCACTTCCTCCGCGGCCGAAACCGCCGTGGAGAAGCCTGCTGAAAGGCCCGCAATTCCGGCGAGGCAAGCAACCCGTGCGATCCGATTGATGGACATGAACTCCTCCTGACCCGTTCCCATTCCGCCGTTGATCGACGACTGCTCCCCCCGAACACCGGTGAAGACAGCCACCTCTCAGTCCGCGCTGACGCCTGGGCGAACCACGGCTCGAACACAGCCGGCACTCGCAGCGTTATACGCGCGAGCGGAAATGGCCACACTTTGGAGGAGAAGGCAACGTGTCTAACGCAATAAAAGATACTATACTCTAGTTTAGATTTATTCTAAAAATTGCCTAAACGCGCATCACCTCCGGCCGTTATTCGTATATACGTAGTTATGCACGTACTATTGAGATTAATACTTTACGTTACATGACAGATCGAAACACCTCCATCTCCTTGCGCAGGTGGTATCGGCAGCATTCCCCTAGTCACTTCGATCTCACAAATTCGTGTATTTGGGGCCCCCGTTTGCAGTTAGCAATCGCATAAAATCGCGCTCCAATGAGGAGAAAGCTTAGCTTCCGCCCAATCGGCGACCTAAATGCGCAAACCGTAGGCAAATTTTCTGCCTTAGATCGAGGCTGCCTAGGATTTAGGCGCACTGAGAAGCGAAACTCGGGTCGGCTTTCGGCGCGCGGCGGGTTGGCGGCCGGATTTTTCTTGCCGCACCGGCTGCAGCCGCCACTTGGCGCGGCATGGCACAGGGCTTGCGAGATTTCTCCCGCAAACAATCCCGAGGTGGGAGACGTCAAACATGAAGAATGGCTTGAGACGTGCATGCGCCACCCTTGCTCTGGCAGCAGGACTGGCGATTTCCGGGGGAGCCCCTCACGCCGCTGACGACACCATCAAGGTCGGTGTCCTTCATTCCTTGTCCGGCACGATGGCGATCAGCGAAACGACGTTGAAGGACGTCATGCTGATGCTCATCGAAGAGCAAAACAAGAAGGGCGGCATCCTTGGCAAGAAGCTGGAAGCCGTCGTTGTTGACCCGGCGTCCAACTGGCCGCTCTTCGCGGAAAAAGCGCGCGAACTTCTGACAAAGGATAAGGTCGCTGCGGTCTTCGGAGCCTGGACCTCCGTGTCCCGCAAATCAGTTCTTCCAGTCTTCGAGGAGTTGAACGGTATCCTGTTCTATCCCGTTCAATACGAAGGCGAGGAATCCTCTCGCAATATCTTCTACACAGGCGCGGCGCCGAACCAGCAGGCCATTCCAGCTGTCGACTATCTGATGGAGAACGAAGGCGTACAACGCTGGGTTCTGGCTGGCACGGACTATGTCTATCCACGCACGACCAACAAGATCCTTGAGGCTTATCTGCAGCAGAAAGGCGTCAAGGCCGAAGACATCATGATCAACTACACGCCATTCGGGCATTCCGACTGGCAGACGATCGTGGCCGACATCAAGAAGTTCGGCTCGTCCGGCAAGAAGACCGCCGTTGTCTCGACGATCAACGGCGATGCCAACGTGCCATTCTACAAGGAACTCGCCAACCAGGGCATAAAGGCTACCGACATCCCCGTCGTCGCGTTCTCAGTCGGCGAGGAGGAACTGGCCGGCATCGACACGAAGCCGCTCGTCGGCCATCTCGCCGCCTGGAACTATTTCCAGTCTGTCGACGTGCCGGAGAACGCCGCGTTCATCAAGGCGTGGAAGGCCTTCACCAAGAACGACAAGCGCGTCACCAACGATCCGATGGAAGCCCATTACATTGGCTTCAACATGTGGGTGAAGGCCGTCGAGAAGGCGGGCACCACGGATCCGGACAAGGTGATCGATGCGCTCGTCGGTGTGGCTGTCCCCAATCTCTCCGGCGGTTTCTCGGCGATGATGCCGAACCACCACATCACGAAGCCCGTGCTGATCGGCGAGATCCAGGACAACGGCCAATTCAACATCGTGTCCCAGACGCCAGGGCTCGTCGTCGGCGATGAATGGTCCGACTACCTCGACGGTTCCAAGGACCTGATCTCGGACTGGAGAGCCCCCCTGTCCTGCGGCAATTTCAACGTCAAGACGGGCAAGTGCGGCGGCCAGGGCACGCAAGCGGCTGCGAAGTAACTGGAATGCACACTTCCCTGTCAGTGCAGGGGAGTGCATAGGCCGGAGCGGCTCTTCACCTCTACCCGGCAACATGGCTCTAGCCATGTTGCGCTTGAGATGAAGCCATATCGGCAACAGCCGATATGGCGGGGAGAGGTGGCCGCAGCGGCCGGGTGAGGGAAAATTCCCGCTACAGAGAGAGACGGGTCCCCCTCACCCTGCCGCTCCCCGCCGGGAGAGGCACCCAAACTCCCCATGCGGTGGCGCTGTTATCCACGAAAGGCCAGGCGGGCTCGATCCCATGTCATCACTGATCAGGCTCTTGTCACTTTTCGGCATCCTCGTTGCTGCCGTCATCCAGCCGGCTTTCGCAGAGGCGAAGGCGCCCTTTGCGGCACTCGCCACCGACAATTATGCCGAGATCGAGAAAGGCGTTGCCGCAGTTGCAGAAAGCGGCGCACCGACCGCAGAGGCGGTGCTCGACGCCTTGGGCGACAATCGCCTGCTATACCGCCCCTTGGACAGGGCCCTCTTTTACAAGGACGCGGGCGGAAACGTCCGCGACGCGACGACTGGCGAGGTTGTGACACCGGCCCCAACTGGCCTCAAGCCCGTGCGCCTCAACAACCGCGTGCGGCGCGCGGTCGAGGCGGCGGTCGGCACGCTGACGCTGATGTCGCCGGAAGCATCCAAACGGCGCCAGGCGGCCGAGGCCGTCTACCGCTCCCGCGACGCGGCGACATTGCCCGTTCTCGCCAAGGCCATCGCGGCCGAACGTGACAGCAGCGTGAAGCAGGCGCTGATTCAGGCCCAAGCCGCCATTTTTCTCACCGCCGACGGCATCACGGATAGTGATCGCATCGCAGCCGTCGATATTGTCGCAGCGCGGGGCGACCAGGACGCGCGCTCCATGCTTACCCAGGTGGCGGGCCGCGGGTCCCCGGTTCTCAAGCTTGCTGCCGAAACCGCGATTGCCACTATCGAGCGCAAGCTCGCCATCGCCGCCACTGTCCAGAACATCTGGTACGGGCTATCACTTGGCTCCGTGCTGCTGCTCGCCGCGATCGGCCTCGCCATCACCTTCGGTGTCATGGGCATCATCAACATGGCGCACGGCGAGATGGTGATGATCGGCGCCTACACCACCTTCGTGGTGCAGGAAATCTGCCGCACCCGTTTCCCCGGCCTGTTCGACTGGTCGCTACCCGTCGCCCTCCCGCTCGCCTTCCTCGTCGCAGGCGGTGTCGGGGCGCTCATCGAGCGCCTTGTTATCCGCCATCTCTATGGCCGGCCGCTGGAAACGCTGCTTGCGACCTGGGGCATCAGCCTCATCCTGCAACAGGCCGTGCGCTCGATCTTCGGGCCGACGAACCGGGAGGTCGGCGCGCCCTCCTACATGGCAGGCGCCTTCGACGTCATGGGCGTCACGATTACCTACGGCCGGCTGTGGATCGTCATCTTCAGCCTGTGCGTGTTCCTCGGTCTGATCGCGGTGCTCAAGCTGACGTCTTTCGGCCTCAGAATGCGCGCGGTGACCCAGAACCGCCGCATGGCGTCGGCCATGGGCATCCGCACGCCGCGCGTCGACATGCTCGCCTTCGCGCTGGGTTCAGGCATCGCCGGGGTAGCGGGTGTGGCTCTGTCGCAGATCGACAATGTCTCGCCGAACCTCGGCCAGAGCTACATCATCGATTCCTTCATGGTGGTGGTCTTCGGCGGCGTCGGCAATCTCTGGGGCACATTCGTCTCGGCGCTCACGCTCGGGGTCGCCAACAAGTTTCTCGAGCCCTACGCAGGCGCTGTGCTCGGCAAGATCCTGCTCCTCGTCTTCCTGATCCTGTTCATCCAAAAAAGGCCGCGCGGGCTATTCGCCCTGAAGGGCCGCTCGGTGGAAGCATGATGATTGTTCAGCACCGCGCCGGGCATGACATGCATGCCACACCGCTCCCTGGTTCCCCTTCCCGCCGCCGTGAAACGGCTGCAGCCGTGTCACGCTTAACGGTGAGCCAAGCCGGCAAAAGCCAGCCTGGCATGGCGCCGGGGATCACACCCGCGTTTCATTCCCACGTATGTCATTCCCGGCCGGAGCACGCGCCAGCGTGTGCAGGGGAAGAGAATCCACAATCGCGTGCGTTGCCGCGCAAGGGGACCGCCCGATGACCCGCCAGCCCTTCATCCTCAAGCTGGTCGACGGCAAGGGGCGGATCTTCCTCGGCATTCTCGCGGCCGTGACCGTGCTCGTCGCCTCCTCCAATCTCATGCTGCCGCCGACCTCCCCCTTGCATGTACCGACCTACGCTGTCTCGCTGATGGGCAAATATCTCTGCTATGCCCTGCTTGCCGTCGCACTCGATCTCGTCTGGGGCTACTGCGGTATCCTTTCACTGGGACATGGGGCGTTCTTCGCGCTCGGCGGCTATGCGATGGGCATGTATCTCATGCGCCAGATCGGCACGCGGGGCGTCTATGGCAATCCAGTGCTGCCGGATTTCATGGTGTTCCTGAACTGGCAGGAGCTACCCTGGTACTGGTACGGCTTCTCGTCCTTCCCCTTCGCGATCGTGATGGTGGTTCTCGTCCCGGGGCTGCTCGCCTTCGTCTTCGGCTGGCTCGCCTTCCGCTCGCGGGTCACGGGCGTCTATCTCTCCATCATCACCCAGGCGATGACCTTCGCGCTGCTGCTCGCCTTCTTCCGGAACGATATGGGGTTCGGCGGGAACAACGGCCTCACGGACTTCAAGGACCTGCTCGGCTTCAACGTCCAGGCGCAAGGCATGCGCGTCACGCTCTTTGCGGCGAGCGCGGTGGCGTTAGCCGTTGGCTACCTCATCGCGCGGGTGATGGTGACCTCCACCTACGGCAAGGTGCTGGTGGCGATCCGCGACGCGGAATCACGGGCGCGCTTCCTCGGCTATCGCGTTGAGCACTACAAACTCCTCGCCTTCACGGTCTCAGCAATGATGGCGGGGATCGCCGGCGCGCTCTACGTGCCGCAGGTCGGCATCATCAACCCACAGGAGTTCGCACCTGCCAATTCCATCGAGGCGGTCATCTGGGTCGCCGTGGGGGGACGTGGCACGCTTGTCGGTGCGGCTCTGGGCGCGGTCGTCGTGAATTTTGCCAAGACCTGGCTCACCGGGGCCTTGCCGGAGATCTGGCTCTTTGCCCTCGGCGCGCTCTTCGTCCTAGTGACGCTGTATATGCCCAAAGGCATCTTGGGCCTCCTTCAGAAACTCAATCGTCCCCGTGCCGATGATCGTGCCGCCGGCGCGCCCGTGCCGCAGGCGGCCGCGGAGTAGATGTGATGCTCAACACCACTCTGACCAGTGCCCTCCTCTATCTCGACGGGGTCAATGTCACCTTCGATGGGTTCCGGGCGCTCAACAATCTGTCGCTTGCCATGGCGCCGAACGAGATGCGCGCCATCATCGGCCCCAACGGCGCCGGCAAGACAACCATGATGGACGTGATTACCGGCAAGACACGCCCCGACGAGGGGGATGTCATGTTCGGCGGCACGGTTGATCTCACGAGGCTCGACGAGGCGGCCATCGCCGAGCTCGGTATCGGCAGGAAGTTTCAGAAGCCCACGGTCTTCGAAAGCCACACCGTTGCCGACAACATCCGGCTGGCGCTGAAGGGCGAGCGCGGCCCCTGGTCGGCTTTGTTCGGCGCGCGCAACCACATCGCGGACGAGAAGATTGACGAGATTCTGAGAAAAGTGCGGCTGATCGATCATCGCGAGCGACCGGCCGCCGACCTCAGTCACGGGCAGAAGCAATGGCTCGAAATCGCAATGCTGCTCGGACAGGATCCAAAGCTGCTCCTGGTCGACGAGCCTGTGGCCGGCATGACCGACGCCGAAACAGAGGAGACCGCGCGCCTGCTGCGCGAGATCGCGCGGGATCATACGGTCGTCGTTGTCGAGCATGACATGGCCTTCGTCCGCGACCTCGATTGCAAGGTAACCGTGCTGCATGAAGGATCGGTGCTGGCCGAAGGCTCCATTGATGCGGTCTCCGCCAATGAGCGCGTCATCGAAGTCTACCTGGGGCGGTGAGATGGCATTGATCACTGACCGCCTCTTCCAGCCCCTACACCTCCCCGCGAGGGGGAGGAGCGAAAGCGCCAGCCATGCTCATTGTTGACGCCATCGATCTCCATTATGGCGCCGCCCAGGCGCTGCGTGGCATCTCGCTCAGTGCCGCCGTCGGGAAAGTCACTTGCGTGCTCGGGCGCAACGGCGTGGGCAAGACCTCTCTGCTACGCGCCATCGTCGGGCAGCAGCCGGTATCGCGCGGCACCATCAGCCTCGACGGACAGGATCTGAAGCGCCTGCCGCCCTATGAGCGGGCGCGCCACGGCATTGCCTTCGTTCCGCAGGGGCGGGAAATCTTTCCCCTGCTCAGCGTCAAGGAGAACCTGGAAACGGGCTTCGCGCCGCTCAAGCGGCGCGATCAGACGGTCCCCGAGGACATCTTCAACCTGTTCCCTGTGCTGAAGGACATGCTGCACCGGCGAGGCGGTGACCTCTCGGGGGGACAACAGCAGCAGCTCGCGATTGGCCGGGCCCTTGTCACCCGTCCGCGATTGCTGGTGCTCGACGAACCGACGGAAGGTATCCAGCCCTCGGTCATCAAGGATATCGGCCGCGCGATCGATTACCTCCGCAACAAGGGGGACATGGCAATTCTCCTTGTTGAACAGTATTTTGAGTTCGCGCGTGATCTCTGCGACAGCTTCGCGGTGATGGAGCGCGGGCAGGTCGTCCTGGCGGGGACGCGGGCCGAGATGGTCGACGCCGAGGTGCGGCGGAAGCTGTCCGTCTAGGCCACTTCGTGCTAGTCATGCCGCCTGCCGCATGTCGATGCGGTCCAGCGAGCGGGTGACCGATGAGCGAAACGCAACATTTCGAGGGGCGCTGTCATTGCGGCGCCGTGCAATTCTCGGCGAATGCAGACCTGTCCAATGTTATCAGCTGCAATTGCTCGATCTGCTCCAAGCACGGCCTCATTCTGACATTCGTGCCAGCGGATCAGTTCACGCTCGAAGCGGGCGAGGACACACTGAAGGACTACCAGTTCAACACTATGCGCATCCGCCATCGTTTCTGCGGCAACTGCGGTGTCGAACCCTTCGCGGAAGGCGCGATGCCGGATGGTACACCGATGCGCGCCATCAATGTGCGCTGCCTCGATGGCGTCGACGTGTCGGCCCTGAGCCCCACGCCCTTTGACGGCCGCAGCCGCTGACACAGTACGTCCGAGAGGGACAGGGGTCCAAAGAGGTATATGCAATGACCAAGGCCACGGCCATCGTCCGCAAGGCGGCAGTGAAGGCGGAGCGTGTCGTTGATACGGTCGTGCTCGACCATGTCGCGCGTGATAACCCACCCTCGCATCTCACCGCGAGTGCTGGTCTTCATGTCCATCTTCACTTGCCCGACGGCTCCCAGCTCAACGACGGCGACGCGCTGAAGCTCGAGGACGGCGGGCTCGTCGCTGTGAAGGCCGCGGACGAGAAGCTCATCGAAGCGAAGGCGGAAAATCCTCTCCGGCTGATGCGCGTGCTTTGGCATCTCGGCCAGAATCATACCGCGGTGGAAGTCACGCAGGATGCGATCTACGTGGCTGAGGACGATGCCGTTGCGGAACTGAT
Organism: Chelatococcus sp. YT9; assembly: GCF_018398315.1. NCBI lineage: Bacteria > Pseudomonadati > Pseudomonadota > Alphaproteobacteria > Hyphomicrobiales > Chelatococcaceae > Chelatococcus > Chelatococcus sp. YT9. The sequence continues at coordinate 3,209,133 of NZ_JAHBRW010000001.1, read as the reverse complement.
CCGCGGGCAGGGGTGCAGCCTGGTCTCGGTCGAGCGTCCCTTCCGGCCCGAGCGTGCGATCGCCGGCCACGACTGTGGCCACGATCACCACGGCCACCATCATGGTCACCATCACCATGGCGATCATGGTCATGATCACAAGCATCATGACCACCATGCGCATGCGCACAAGGATGATCATGCGCATCACGCCCATGGCGCCTGCGGCTGCGGCCATGACCATCATCACGACCACGATCACCCTGAGGATCATGGCGAGGAGCATGGCCACCGCCACCATAGCCATGCCCACCACGGGCATGACCACGGCAAGGAATGAAGGTTTCGCGGGAAGCCCGAGGGGGTTCCGGAGATCGGTGGGAAAGCCGATCCCGGAGCGCCTGTATCACGGCATCAGCTGGCCGCCGTTGACCTCGATAACCTGGCCAGTGATGTAGCCACTGGCGGCGGCAGACGCGAGGAAGAGGTAGGAGCCCACGCATTCCTCCGGCTTGCCGAGCCGGCCCATGGGGATAGTGAGCCGCATCGTTTCCAGCTGCTCGGCCGTTGAGAAACGCTCGTGGAAAGGTGTCAGGATGACCCCCGGCGCCACGGCATTCGCGCGAATATTGTGAGGCGCGAACTCCTTGGCCATGTTGCGCGTGACGTTGGCGACGAAGGCTTTTGCGCTGGCATAGAGGGCTGCCCCAGGGCCACCCCCGTTCCGGCCGGCAATGGAAGCGGTATTGATGATCGAACCACCACCTGCGGCTTTCAGATGCGGAATGGCGGCCTGAGTCGCCGCGATCACGGACCGCACGTTGAGATCCAAAACCGTGTCGTAAAGCGCGTCATCGATCTCAACGAGAGGTACGCGCTTGACCAAAGCGCCAGCGTTGTTGATGAGCACATCGAGCCCACCGAGCACGGCAACCGCATCGTTGACGACCTGCTTCGCGCCAGCACTGTTGCTGACGTCGCCGAGGACAAGTTGTGCCTGTCCGCCCAGACCGCGAATCGCCTCGACGACTGCATTTGCCTCTGCCTTGCTTGAATGACCATGCACCACGACGTGCGCACCAGCCTCGGCAAAACCACGGGCGACGGCCGCACCGATCCCGGTGCTTGAGCCGGTTATCAGTACCCGTTTGCCGGCCAGATCCTTGAACATATCGCCTCCATCAGCCCTGATAGATCGCCTGCGAGCGATCCTTAGAAAAACGCTGCCCGCCAGTCTATTGCGGGCGATCGCCTGCGGAAAGCGGGGGGAAATGGCATGGCTTCTGCTGATATGCTGTACAACACGCTAGCACCGTGCCATTTCGATACATGAGGTTGCGCGCCGCGCTCACGCTCGCGCCAGCAGCAGAGACAGGATCGTGCGATGACAGCCGCCGTTGATCAGCCCGCCAAGCGTGGCTTCATGCTCGACCGATGGACGCTTTTGACCGTCGCGGCACTCGCCATGGCCGCCCTGTTCGTCACTGGCATTCTGGTGCGCGTCCTGCAGGAGAGCGGCGGCACCAACAGCTATGCGCTTCTCGCCGAAGCCTTTCTCCACGGTCGCTTCGACGTCGATCGCTGTTTCGACGGCGACTGTGCGATGGTCGACGGGCGCGGTTACGTGATCTTCCCGCCTGTGCCAGCCCTTGTCGCGATGCCCTTCGTGGCACTGTTCGGTCCGCATTTCGCTGGTTTCATGATCATCGGTCTTCTCTTCTTCGCCGGGACGCTGGCCCTCTGGTGGCGCATCTTTGCGGCGATGGGTGCCCGCGACGATGCCCGTCTGTGGTTGATGTTGGCGCTGGCCTTTGGCTCGCCGGTCTATTTCATCACGCTGCGGGCAGACGGCATCTGGTTCTTCGCCCAAGTCGTCGGGCTCTTCCTGCTGACGCTGGCCCTGCACGAAACACTGCACAAACGATTGATCATGGCGGGCATCGCCATCGGCCTTGCGTTTCTGTGCCGGCAAATGGCCATCCTTGTCGTGCCGTTCCTATTCGTGCTGGCCCTCGACAGGGACGAAGGCCTGTTCAGCCTGAATCGCGCGAGCTGGTGGCGAAAGTTCATTGAGTTTGCCGTACCAGTCGCGATCGCGCTCATTGCCTATTTCATCTACAACGGGCTGCGCTTCGGCAATCCGCTCGAAACCGGCTACAGCTATATCGTCCCGGACGGACATAGCTATCTCGGCCAGCGCATCGCGGAGGCCCTGTTCTCGCCTCGTTACGTGCTGTTCAACCTGTTCTACCTTTTCGTGCAAGGGTTCCATGCGGAATTCACCGGCCCTCTGATGACGCAGTTGACTGGCCTCGATTCCAACGGGACGTCTTTGTTGGCGGCGAGCCCTTTCGTGCTCTTCGCCTTCTTCCTCCCCTGGCGGCGGGACGTGGTCATTGCCGGTCTGACAGCTGTCATCATCGGCGGGGTGACGCTGTTCTACCATTCCAATGGCTATTCCCAGTACAACGTCCAGCGCTACACACTGGACTGGTTGCCACTCCTGTTTCTCTTCCTGCCACTCACATTGACAAGCGAGCGTCTGCCGGTCTTCCGTCTGCTCGTGACCTATGCGCTTCTTCTTAATGTGGTGACGATGGGCGTGCTTGCCGTCACAAGCGGCGGCGCGTGACCCGAACGACTTTAGCACGGTAAGTACAGAGGACGCATAAGCGGCCCGCAGATCTTTCTTTCGCAAGGGCCGCTATCCGTCTCGGCTGAGATGGATAAGCTCTGCGATTTCGCTGAGCGTGAGATCAGGATTGCGGATATAGAGCGACCGGATCGAACCCGTTGCACTGCCGCGCCCAACTGGCCGTCGACAATCGAGATCTTGCATGCGGCCAGATGCGCTAGGATGTCGTCGAGCCGCAAGCGGGACAGAAGCCACGATCCGCGGACCCTGCCGTTGGATACTTCGCTTTCGGTTGAAACTCTCGACCATGTTCGTGCAGGTTGATTTTCTGATCGCGCCTTCCGGCCATCGCCGAAGGTCATTGCCTGCATTCCGAGAACACCAAGATTGAAGGCATTCGTGATGTCGATGGGCTGTGCGAATGCCGCGTCGGGGTCACCTTCGCCTGAAGGTCAGGAACTTGTGCCCAACATAGCTCGTCCCGGCGCCTACGCCGATCGATATACCGTGCGCGATGGCCTCATGCTGCCAGCCGAGGCCCAGCCAGGGAAGCAACGCAGCCAGGCCCATGGTCATCAGCCAGACCTGCACACCGCTGATGCAATTGACGCCGACGAAGCGCATCACCTGGCGGCTGAGGGGCAGATCCGAGGCCGGAAAAACATAGGCCCGGTAGAGCGTGAAACCGGCCGTCATCCCGATGACCTGGGCGAGGGCCACAGCGGCGCCGAAAGGCATGAACCAAGAGAGCGGGAAGCGCACGAGCCAGTTGACCGCAGCAGCCGCCAGGCCAAGCACGAGGAACCGCAGGAGACGCCGCAGTTCTTCCCCGCGTCCAGACCCCATTGTAGGCGATGCATCCAGGGCGGGCATCGGTCAGAACGGCCCGAGATGCGCGGCCAGGAAGGCCGCGGCCATGACGCCGCCCAGGGCGATGCTCGTGCGATCCTTAAGGGCGAAGGCCACGGGATCATCCTTGAGCTCACCACGTTGGCACAGCAGCCAAACGCGGCCGACCCAAAGGAAGAGAACCGCGGGAAACGCCCAGAGGAAGGCCGGTTTCGTGTAATAGCCGGCAGGGAATGCTTCCTGGATCAGGTAGAGCACCATGACGAGCACAGAGCCGACGCCCGCCGACGCCCCAACGGCCAGAAGTAGCGGGCCATCACCCGCCCGGTAGCCACGCCCGGCGGCTTTCTTAAGGCCGTGCTGGACCATGCGTTCCACCTCGGTGTGCCTTTTGGCGAAGGAGAGCGACAGGAAGAGGAACATCGAGAAAGTCAGCAGCCACGGCGAGGTCACGACCTGCGCGAGCACGATGCCGAACCCCAGCCGCAAGGTGAACAGACAGGCAAGTACAAAGCCGTCGACAATCGGTTCACGCTTCAGACGCAGCGAGTAGGCCAGCGTCAAGGCGAGGTAGAGCCCCAGCATCACAACGGCGGCGGGCCCAAGGATCGCACCGATGGAGAAGCTGGCGAGGAGCCCCAGTGGCGCGAGGATCAATGCCGTGCGAATAGGCAGACTGCCCTTCGCGAGTGGCCGCTCACGCTTCGACCAGTGCCGGCGATCATCGGGCAGATCGCTCAGATCATTCAGAAGGTAGGTGGCTGACGCCAGAAGGCCGAGCGCCAGGAAACCCGCCGCTGTCGTGCTCCAGGCAGCAATATCGAACGTCTTTCCGCCAAGGATCAGGGGCACGAAAATGAGAAGGTTCTTTGCCCACTGGTGAAGGCGGAGCGCCTTCGCATAAAGCCTAAATCCGGTCGGGGACGGAGGAAAAATGGCGGCGGGCTCGGCGATCGTGCGGGCGGTTTTCTCGACACCGGGGGATACGCCGACCAACAGGATCTCACTGCTCTTGCGCCAAACAGCAAGATCGGCACGGCAATCCCCCGCATAGGAGAAACCTTGCGGGAACCGGGCAGCAAGGGCTTCAGCCTTTTGCACGCCCTTGAGGTTCGTGATCCCGTCGCTGGCTATGATGCCGCTCAGGAAGGGGAAACGTGCCGCGATCCGGTGGGCGAGGTCTCCATCGGCCGCAGTCGCGAGATAGACATCACGGCCGGTGGCACGAGCCTCCGCAGCATAGGCTGCGACCTCTTCATTGACGGGCAGGCTCTCGAGATCGAGCGGCGCAGCCTTTGCCAGCTCCCGTTTCAGATTGGCCTTGCCCTTGGCGACCCAGCCAAAAATCCGCCAGAAACCCCAGGGATTGTGCCTGAGATATGCAACGAGGGACTCGTACAGCAAATCTGTACGCAAGAGCGTGCCGTCGAGATCCAGCACCAGCGGCGTAAGGTCAGCGCCTGCTCCCACCGGAACCGCAACGGTTTCGTCGGCGAGATCCGGACTCCGGTTCAAAAGCTGCAACGAGACCGACATGGCATCTCCTTTTCCCGCTGGCGGTTGTTCCAAACCGGGACAACGATCGTCTCAGAGATACGCTGTGCAAACTTGGTGCCGCAGCCTTCGCTCGTCCTGGGCCGGCGCGACGGCTCGTCGAGGATGCGTCAAGGCACCCCTTCTATGAGAGCCTATTTTCCTTTCAAGAATGCTTCGACGTCGCGGCGATAGGGCAACGGTGCGACCGCACCCTTCCCGAGCGTCGAGAGGGCGGCCGCGGCATTGGCGAACTCGGCGGCAGCAAACGGGTTGCCACAGCGCAGCCATTCCGCCAGGAAAGCGCCACCGAAGGCATCCCCAGCACCACTCGCGTCCACCGCATCGACCGTCTTTGATGCGATGACCTGGCGCTCGCCAGGAATTGCCACCATGGCCCCTTCCTTGCCGAGCGTCAGAGCCACGATCCGGCATCCCAGATTGAGATAGAAGTCGCAGATGTCCTCGGCGCGATCGAGGCCGGTCAGCTGCTGCGCATCGTCCAAGCCGGGCCTTGCAATATCTGACAGCGCAACCGCCGCGTGGATCACGGCGCGGGCGCGGTCGAGCGGCCAAAGGCTCAAGCGGAGATTGGTGTCATAGCTCACGGTCGTGCCGTTCGCCTTCGCATGACGAATCGCGGCAAAACCCGCATCGGCCGCGGTCGTGGAGATGGCCTGGCTGATCCCGGAGAGATGGAGGATCTTCGTGGATGCGATGAGATCGAGCGGTAGATCAGCGGGTGTGACGAGGCTCGCGGCTGAACCCGCGCGATAGTAGCTGAACAGGTGGCCGTCGGGGCCGTAGCTGATGACATAGACGCCCGTCCGAGTGCCCGGCACCGCCTTAACTCGGGAGCGGTCAACGTTCTCCCGGTCCCAAAGGTCGAGGAATTTCTGGCCGAAGGCATCACTCCCGACAGCCGTGAAATAGCCCGCGCGCGCACCCATGCGCGCCGCCGCGATAGCCGCGTTCGAGGTGTCGCCGCCAAAACCCGGCAGGTAAAGCGCCTCGCCCTGCCGCTCGGTCTCGGCGAATTCCATCAGAGGTTCGCCGAAAGCAAGAATATCCAATGCTTCGCGCTGCAACGATGCCATCGCAATCCTCCCACGGTTGCCCCTCAGCGATTCAGCCGGCCGGGTGCGCGCCTCTAATAAGCGATGCGATCCGCTTTCGCCAGCCACGCGGCAAGGGTATCCGTGGCAGTATCATTGGGGCGGTGTTCCATCGCCAGGGTCCGCGCTTCAGCTGCCTTGGGGATCTCATCATAGATGAAGGCGTCGTCGAAGCCCGCGGCGGCGGCCTCGGCGCGCGTCGCAGCGAAAACGATCCTCGACACGCGTGCCCAATAGCACGCGGCCAGGCACATCGGGCATGGCTCGCAGCTGGTATAAACCGTTGCGCCGGCGAGGGAAAAGTTGTCCTCGGCCGCACAGGCCGCGCGAATGGCGACGACCTCCGCATGGGCGGTGGGATCATTGGTTGCCGTAACGGCATTGATCCCCTCTCCGATGATGCGCCCATCACGAACCACGACCGCACCAAAAGGCCCGCCAACCGTTCCGCTCAGCGGCCGCCGGGACAACTCGGCGGCATATTGCAGAAAGTGATCGTCGTCGCTCATGGGCATCCCTTCGTGCAGTCCCGCGCCGATCAGGCCGATTGGAACCGATACTCGCTAATCTGACGATAGACGTCCTCTGGATGCAAGATTATCGAGGGAAAATGCGGCCGGTTAGGACTGTCGGGGAAGTGCTGAGGCTCGAGGCACAACCCCGCGCTCGCCTTGTACGTCGCCCCGTCGAGCCCAGGCACTGGCACATCCAGCTTACGGCCGTCATAGACTTGCACGCCAGGTTCGGTCGTCCATACGTCAAGCGCAAGCTTCGTGATCGGTGACGAGAACTTCGCGGCATGGGCGAGCCAGAGATCAAGCCAACCGGCAGCCTCGATACGATCGCGCCTCAGAACGAAATTCGCATCATAAGCATAGGGCGCGCCCGTCTCTGCGTCCGGAAAGCGGACACTACGATTGGACCGAAAATCGTAAGGTGTGCCGCCGACAGTCCGGATTTCGCCGGTTGGAATCAGCTCGGCGTCAGTCGGCGTGTAGAAATCCGCTGAAACCGTGAGACGGTGGTCGAGGATGGACGGTGATCCGTCCAGATTGAAATAGGAATGGTGAGCAAGATTGACCGGCGTCGGCGCATCTGTGGTCGCCGTGAGTTCCACCCTCAGCGTGGCGGGCTCTAAGAGCCGGTAGGTGCAGGTCGTCGTCACCGTCCCGGGAAAGCCGCTGTCGCCGTTCGGCGAGACATAGGTCAGGGTCACACTGGAGCGATCACGGTGGGCTAGCTGCCACAGTGATTTACCAAAACTCTTGCCGCTATGGAGCGTATGTTTGTCTCGGAAGTTGCGCTCGAGCTCATAGGTCGCGTCGCCGATCTTGAAGCGGCCATTGCTAATACGGTTGGCGCAGCGTCCGGCGATCGCCCCCATATGGGGCGAATGCGCGAGATAATCGTCGATGGTGTTCAGACCGAGCACGACGCGTTGCCTTGCGCCGGTCTGCAGCGGCACTGTCATGTCGCGGACCACAGCCCCCCAGCTGAGGATCTTCGCTTCTGCGCCGGCGGAAGAGCGAATTGTGATCTCCCAAACCGGCGTACCTTCAATCTCACCAAATTGCCTGACGGACATCCGCCCCCACCCCTTTCATGAATGGCTCCCCGCAATCAAACCGTTTCGAGGCCGGCATCCCCCTGCCGATCACATTGCCGCCACGTTGCATCCGCAGCTCGTGGCGTTCCCATGCACACAGAAGAAGCTCCATTGACCGCAGATTGGAGCGCGCCCGCCAGCCCATGCGGATCACGCCCTCCGGCCCGCAGCGTGCTACCACTTGCCCGTGTTCGGCATCGAAGCCCATGGCTCTTGCGGAGGCAGGGCGTCGCCCTCCTGCAGAATCTCGATCGAGATTCCTTCCGGTGAGCGCACAAATGCCATATGACCGTCGCGCGGAGGGCGGTTGATAGTGACGCCGGCCTTCATCAGCCGGTCACAGAACGCATAGATATCGTCGACGCGATAGGCAAGATGACCGAAGTTGCGACCGCCGGAGTAGACCTCCGGATCCCAGTTGTAGGTAAGCTCCAGCTCCGGCGCGCGGTTCTTCTCCACAGCCGCCTTGTCTCCCGGGGCAGCCAGGAAGACCAGCGTGTAACGGCCCTTCTCGTTTTCGGTCCGGCGTGTTTCAACCAAGCCGAACTTATTGCAGTAGAAGTCGAGCGCGTCTTCCAGGTTCGCAACGCGAACCATTGTGTGCACATAGCGCATCTGGCATCCCTCCAAAGAATCTGCACACAGGACAGCCTCGATGGCTTTCTGTCAAACTCCTCTCCGGTATAGGTGCCATGAATAGGGCGACTGGAACTTCCCTATCGGCTGGAAACGCGGCCGAGATCAACGCCACCGAGCGGCGTAAGGAGCGCGTCGCCCTCGTTTCCATCTTTGTATCGGCCCTTCTTACCCTTGCGAAGGGTTTTGCCGGCTTCACGACCGGCTCGCTGGCGCTCATCTCTGATGCCGCCAACAGCCTCCTCGATATTGCCGCGACGACGATGACATGGCTCGCCATTCGCGCGGCCCACAAGCCTGCCGATGACGAACATCACTACGGCCACGGCAAGTTCGAATCCCTATCGGCGCTCATCGAAACGGCCTTCCTGTTCCTGCTGTCCGGCGCCGTTGCCTACGAGGGAATTCGGCGGCTCATGAGCGGACAGACCGAGATCCTCTTCTCATGGATAGCGGTCGCCGTACTTGTCGGCTCGATAGTTGTGGATGGATGGCGCTGGTGGACCTTGAGAAAGGTTGCCGCCGAGACCAACAGCGAGGCGCTGGCCGCGGACGCCCTCCACTTCTCCTCTGATCTCATCAATTCGATTTTCGTGTTGATCGCCATCGCCGCAGCTCAGCTCGGTTTTTCCCAAGCAGATCCGATCATCGCCATCGGCGTTTCAGTCTTCATCGCCATCGCCGCCTTCAGGCTTGCGCGGCGCACTATCAACACCCTGCTCGACACTGCGCCAAAAGGACTGGGCGACAGCATAGCGGCCGAAGTGGAGGCGCTACCGGGCGTGGTCGGTGTCGATCACGTCCGGGTGCGTCCGGCGGGCGCGCATGTCATCGGTGAGGTCGGTGTTCGGGTTTCGCGCACCCTGCCATTGGAAAGCGTGCAAGCCCTGAAGGATCGCGTGCGTGAGGCGCTGGATGGGGAGCATCCCGGTTCGCTCTTTACCGTGACGACCAATCCGGTGCAGCTTGATGACGAGACCGTCATGGAGCGCGTCATGCTGATCGCGGCACGCCTGCGGGTTCCCCTGCACCATGTCACAGTGCAAAGTCTCGCCCGCCGCCTGTCTGTCAGCTTCGATCTCGAGGTCGACCAGCGACTGACACTGGGAGAGGCCCATAAGATCGCGAGCCGCGTCGAAATCGCCATCCGGGACGAGCTGGGGCCAGACGTCGAGGTGGAAAGCCATATCGAACCTCTGGTGCCGCAACTGGACGGCCGGGAGGCGGACGCAGCAACCGTTGCGCGCGTCGCGCTTGCCTTGGCCGAACAGGCAACGGCGACGGAAGCCATCCGTGAGGTGCACAGCGTCCGTGTGCGCGAAACGCCTGCCGGGCTCGTCGTGAACTATCATTGCCGCGCCGACGGCGCGCTCAACGTCGCAGAGGTCCATGAACAGGTGGACGTGCTCGAACGGCTGGTGCGTGCCGATCATCCGGAGATCTGCCGCGTCGTAGGCCATGCGGAGCCGCTCGCGACCGAACCATTGCGCCTGTCGATGGGACACCCGACTTAAACCAACAGCTCCGCCATCACTGCACGGATCATTCGAGAAACGCAATGCGCACTGAGACCGCTCCGATCGTCCGCCTGGAAGATTATCGCCCTACCGATTTTCTCATCGACACGGTCGCCCTCGACGTCCTTCTCGATCCGACCGCAACGAAAGTCCGCGCGGAGCTGTCCTTGCGCCGCAACCCGGCCGGGCAGGCTGACGCACCGCTTGTCCTTCAAGGCGACGAGCTTTCCCTCGCATCCATTGCTCTTGATGGCACGCCGCTTGCCTCGGAGCGCTATCAAGCCGATGCTCAGGGTCTCATCGTGCGTGGTCCGCTACCTGAAAGCTTCAGCCTGACCGTCGAGACGGTGGTGAACCCGTCGTCCAACACCAAACTCATGGGGCTTTACCGCTCCGGCGGCAATTACTGCACGCAGTGCGAGGCCGACGGCTTTCGCCGGATCACCTATTTCCTCGACCGCCCGGATGTGCTCTCGGTCTATACCACACGCTTGGAGGCCGAGCGCGCCGATGCTCCCCTGCTCCTCGCCAATGGCAATCTCGTCGAGCGTGGCGATATCCCCGGCAGCACCCACCACTATGCCATCTGGCATGACCCGCACCCCAAGCCTGCCTATCTCTTCGCACTCGTTGGCGGCACGCTCGACACTCTCGCAGAGGATTTCGTCACGGCCAGCGGCCGTAAGGTCCAGATCGCGATCCATGTTGAGGCTGGCAAGCGTGATCGAGCAGCCTATGCGCTCGATGCCCTCAAGCGCTCCATGCGTTGGGATGAGAAGGCTTTTGGACGGGAATACGATCTCGATGTGTTCAATGTCGTCGCCGTCTCGGATTTCAACATGGGCGCGATGGAGAACAAGGGGCTCAATATCTTCAACGATAAATACGTTCTGGCCAGCAGCGATACGGCAACCGATGCCGACTATGCTGGCATCGAGACCGTCATCGCCCACGAATATTTCCACAATTGGACCGGCAATCGCATCACCTGTCGCGACTGGTTCCAGCTCTGCCTGAAAGAAGGGCTGACCGTCTTCCGCGATCAGGAGTTTTCATCGGACGAGCGTTCCCGCCCGGTCAAGCGCATCGCGGACGTCCGCACTCTACGCACCCAGCAGTTCGCTGAGGATTCCGGGCCGCTCAGCCATCCAGTCCGTCCGAGGACTTACCGAGAAATCAACAACTTCTATACGGCCACCGTTTATGAGAAGGGCGCGGAGATCGTGCGCATGCTGCGTGCTCTGATCGGCGCGGCAGCCTTTCGACGGGGCATGGATCTCTATTTCAACCGCTACGACGGAACAGCGGCCACAATCGAAGATTTCCTCGGCTGCTTCGCAGAGGCGAGCGGCCGTGATCTCGCTCACTTCTCGCAATGGTACGAGCAGGCCGGCACGCCGGTCGTAACCGCTTCGGGGCAATATGAGGCTTCGAACGGCACCTACCGTCTCACTCTCCGGCAGGTCACGCCGCCCACGCCCGGCCAACCGACCAAAGTTCCAATGGTAATCCCGGTTGTCCTCGGCCTTGTCGGTGCCTCAGGCGACAAGTTGCCGATCGTGACCACGAACGAGGCGTCCGTCGACGAGAACGGGCTCTTTGTGCTCGACAAGGAAACCGCGACCATCACCTTTACCGGCCTTCCCGAACGACCCGTACCCTCGCTTCTGCGGGGGTTCTCGGCGCCAGTGCGGCTCGAAGCCAGCCTCAGCGACGATGACCTTCTCGTCCTTTTCAGCCACGACAGTGACCCGTTCAACCAGTGGCAAGCCGGTCAGACACTGGCGACACGGCACATCCGGGCGGCGATGCGCGGCGAGAATCTTGAAGCCGCCTTCGGCAAGGGGCTCGGGCATTTCCTCGATCAGCACGCCACCCAGGATCCCGCCTTTGCCGCGCAGGTTCTTGCGCTTCCAAGCGAGGCCGACATCGCCCGGGATATCGGCCGAGATATTAATCCGACCGCGATCCATGAGGCGCGGCGTGCCGTGAAGCGGGCACTGGGCGCGGAGCTGGCGCCCCGTCTCAAAGCTCTCCATGCAGCGCTGCAATCTTCCGGCGCCTATAGCCCCGACGCCGGGAGCGCCGGCCGCCGCTCCCTGCGCAATACCGCGCTCGATCTTCTCGCGGCGGGCGATCCAGCCGAAGGAGAAATGCTAGCTGTTGGCCAGTTCGAACACGCCGACAACATGACGGAGCGGTTCGGTGCCCTCGCCGTCCTTGCGTTGATACCTGGGAAGGCCCGCGAGGAGGCGCTGGCCGCCTTCGCCTCACGCTACCGGGACAATCCCCTCGTTCTCGACAAATGGTTCGCCCTGCAAGCCGCCATTCCCGAGGAGGACATCCTGGACCGCATTGCCGAACTTGCGCGCCATCCGGCATTCTCGATGGGTAATCCCAATCGCATTCGGTCGCTCTACGGCAGTTTTGCTATGACCAACGCGACACAGTTCAACCGAGAAGATGGCCGCGGCTACGATCTCATCGCGGACACCGTGCTAGCGCTTGATCCGCGCAACCCGCAGGTCGCGGCGCGGCTGTTGACCGCCTTCCGGACCTGGCGAATCCTGGAGCCGGTCCGTCGCGGCAAGGCAGAGGCAGCGCTCCGCCGCGTGGCCGCTACGCAAGGTCTATCCCCCGATGTGTCCGATATCGCCGGACGTTCACTCGACTAGATCCGGAGCCTTGACCCATCTGCGGGAAGCACTCTGGCCCGGAGCATCGCTCCGGGCTTTTGTTTAAATCTATCAACACTTCATCAACCTCTGGACAAAATGCTCAGAGAGGATTCAGATAGGCATGATTCGGAGAGATGCGGCACGTCGAACCGAAGCGGCGATTGGATTCCGAAAGGGTGAGGCATGGCGCGTATCGACGCGACGTGCGTGCCTGCACGCGCGGGCACGATACTAGGGATAGCACGTTCGATTGCTAATCCCGCCTACCGGCGCCTGGCCAGGATGGAACCCTGGCTACGCCTCGCGGTGCCCGCCCTCCTGGGCGTCTTTCTGACTTCCCTGATTGCCGGCGCCGTGCTCCAGTCACTCGATGCGCGCCGTGATGCCGTCCACGAGGCCACCCAGAACATCGCCCTCATCGCAGCCTTGACGGAAAGCTTTGTCGTCCAACGCACGCCGGACGTGGCCCGGCTGGGAGAGACGGCAGCGGGCGTACTCGCCAGCGCGCTGCCTGACGCGGCAACGGATGACCAGCGCCTGATCCTGGTCGCAAACAAGGACGGCAGCATTGTCGCTGCTTCTCATGTCGACTTCGGCCAGAATGCCTCGCTCATCGACATCATCGGCCCTGGCCAGCCACTCACCACCTTCACCGACCGCGCCGGGGTCATGCAAATTGCTTTGCCCGATGGCCAGGACGCGCTCGCAACAGCCCGCAGTCTACCAGGGCTCGGGCAAATCGTCGTGGTTCAACCCATGAGCGGGGTGCTGGCCGGATGGAAAACGCGCCTTTACGGACAAGCAACGCTCCTCGCCGCGGCCGCTTTCGTGCTCTTATCCATCGCCCTCGCCTACTTCATGCAGGCAGAACGTGCCCGAGCCGCCGATGAAGTCTGCGATCGGGTGAAAGACCGCGTCGATGCGGCGCTGAACCGCGGGCGATGCGGCCTATGGGATTGGGATATCGCGAGAGGCCGGCTTTACTGGTCTGACTCGATGTACGCCATGCTTGGCTACGAGCGCCGTAACGAATTCCTGTCGTTCGGCGAGGTCAACCGTCTGGTACATCCCGACGATACGGACCTCTACGGCATGGCGGATCTGCTTGCGTCCTCCCAGGCCAGCGCTATCGACCATGACTTCCGTATCTGCAACGCGACCGGTGACTGGGTTTGGATCAAGGCTCGTGCGGAGATCGTCGAGGGGGAAGAAGGCGAAGGCCCGCATCTCGTGGGCATCGCGATGGACATCACTGAACAGAAGCGCCTTGCCGAACGGACCGCGACCGCCGACATGCGGCTCCGGGATGCGATCGAGACGATTTCGGAGGCGTTCGTTTTATGGGACGCCGACAACCGGCTCGTGATGTGCAATTCGAAATTCCAGAAACTGCGCGATCTCTCCCCCGATGCCATCATCACCGGGATGGCCTATGAGGATCTCATGGCGGCGAGTGATGCACCGCTTGTCGCCACTCATCCTGTCGCCCACGATACGCCAGAGATCGGTGCTCGTTCCTTCGAGGCCGAGCTTGGAGACGGGCGATGGCTGCGGATCAATGAGCGACGGACGAAAGACGGCGGTTATGTCTCGGTGGGTACGGACATCACCGACCTCAAACGCCATGAAGAGCAACTCATCGATTCTGAACGGCGGCTGCTTCTGACCGTCTCAGACCTCCGTCGCTCACGTCACAAGCTCGAAGCCCAGGCTACCCAGCTTGCAGACCTCGCGGAGCGCTACCTCGAACAGAAGGCCGCCGCCGAGAGCGCCAATCGCGCAAAATCGGAGTTCCTGGCCAACATGAGCCATGAGCTGCGGACACCGCTCAACGCCATCATCGGCTTCTCGGAAGTCATGGAAAGCGGCATTTTCGGCGCATTGGGAAGCCAAAAGTATAACGAATATTGCAGGGATATCCGTCAGAGCGGCCAATACCTGCTGAGCGTGATCACCGACATCCTTGACATGTCGCGCATCGAGGCGGGCCGGGTACGTCTGGACAAGGAAGCCCTGACGATCGACGATATTCTGGCTGACGCCGCGCAGGCCGTCATGAAGGATGCCGAAGCCAAGGACATAACGGTCGAAGTTGAAGTGCTACCTGGCGTTGGCTTGCAGGCGGATCGGCGCGCCATGCAACAGATGCTGGTCAACATCCTCCGCAATGCCGTGAAATTCACGCCGGATGGCGGACGTGTATCTGTGCGCGCTCGGCTCGCGGCAGAGGCGGTGAACATCTATATCGAGGACAATGGCATCGGCATTCCAGGCGAGGCGGTGAAGAAGCTGGGACGCCCCTTCGAACAGGTCGAGACCGAAATGTCCAAGACCTACAAAGGATCAGGGCTGGGGCTCGCGATCGCGCGGTCGCTTGCGGAACTGCACGGCGGCTCGCTTAAGATCCGCTCCAGCGTGGGCGCCGGCACAATCGTGCTGGTCCATCTGCCGCTCGAGCAGATGCGCCGCCGCGCAGCTTGACGTCGTCGCGATTTACATTCATCTTAATACATCCGCTGCTGTGAAACGTTGTGGCGGCTTTCACTTTCAAACTATTTTTCTGAAAAATTTAAGTTCTGAATTCAAATCATCATTCTGTTGAGATTTTTATTATGGACGGCCTCTCCTTCTCTTCGCAGTTTGCGATGGGATCGGCTGGGATTGCCACCGCACTCGTCCCGCTCGATCTTATTTGGACTGAACACTGCGACATAACCGGTAGCGTGGTTCCGAACCGTACACCGGAATGGGATGTACAACACTCCCTCTGGAATGGCCGCCCTTTGGCCTCCCTGACGCCGCATATCGAACTATTCGAATGCTTCAGCAGGGGTCAACCTGTGTTCCCCCAAGCATATCGGGATTGGTATCGTGCTCTGTTTGACACGCGTGGGCTCACGCCTCCCCTCAACGATGCCGACCTTCTCCATGACCGGCATGAGCGCTATCGCTTTTTCGATCACACACTGCGCACGCAAGGCGTCGCCGCACCATCACTCACCGTTTGCGTAAAATGGCTGAAGGATCGCAATCTCTTCATGCTGCAAGACGGACATCACCGCGCGACGTTCTTACACACACGCGGACAGCGTCAGATCGCAGCGGCGATGCCGTTCGAGGACCTGAGTGAGTGGCTGAATATCACGGTCGTCCGGGACATACATCGCATCCTCGCGGCACAAGAGCGAAAAGAGCTTTATACTCCAATCCTCAACCCGTTGCTGTTCGACCTGCCGACGCACCGCGACTTTGCTTCCCGAACCCGCCTCGAACAACTCCTTCGACACCTTGGGCCTGGCCGACTTCCTGGCCCGGTGCTGGATATTGGTTCAAATATTGGATTCTTTTGTCATCATCTGGCGCGAGAAGGCGTGAAAGCGGTTGGAGTCGAGCCCGACCCAGACCACCACGCTCTGGCTTGCGCCATATCCGGGCTCTACCGCCTCAAGCCGACCTTTCATCGCAAAACAATACTCGACTTTTTCGCGACCGATCAGACCTTGTTTGCCGGCTGCCTGATGCTGACATTCCTTTATCACTTCATGGCATCAGGCGAGGCCGAACGCGTGCTCGACGAAGTCAACAAGCGGGTCGAATATTACGTCGTCTGGGAATCGGGCCATGATCCAGAAGCGGAAAAAGCACTCATTCAGGGCCGAACGAAATTTGCAGACTTCACCCTGATCGGTGGCACACAAGGTACGGGCCGCTCGCGCGAGTTCGGCATCTTTCACGTACCAGGCTTCACCTTTCCAACGACAACTCCCCCCCAATCCCGGCCCAGCCTGTTGCCATTTATGTTCCGGTAGCGCGACGATCTCAGCAGACGATCTAACCCATCGTAAAGAACTTGCCTCGTTATCGGGCGGGACCACCGCCAACACGCCCAACCACATGTTGGAAAGTCGCCCTCACACGGGCCCGTGTATCCTTGAGATCACTCGCCAGCACCTTCACGTCAGGCACGCCGATCGCGGCTGCGATCCGCTTTAGCACGGAAGGTGCCACAGCCTTCGCGTCGAAGGGGCCGTCAACGGTCAGCCGTTGCCACTGGAAGACATCTGACAGAAGGACGTAGGACGCGCGCAATTCCTCGCCCTGTTCAGGCGCAACGAGGCCGTTGCGCGCCGCGAAAGCCAGCACCTCACCTGTCCCGACAAGCGCGCTGATGGCTGGATTGGCGTGAGCATGAGCAAGAACGAGATATTGGGCGATGAACTCCAAGTCGACGAGGCCGCCAGGAGCCATCTTCAGATCCCAAGGTCCGGCATCCCCCTTCTCCACGGCGATGAGATGACGCATGGCGGCGACGTCATGCGCGAGGCTGGAGGCATCACGCTGCGTCCGCAAGATCGACTGCATCGCGGCCGCCGCCTCTTGGGAAAGGCTCTGATCGCCGGCGATGGCGCGGGCGCGCGTCAGAGCCATCCGCTCCCATGTCTCCGCCTCGCCGTCGGCGTGATACGCGAGGAAGCTGCGGAACTGCGTCGCCACAGGCCCTTTGTTGCCTGAAGGCCGCAGGCGCATGTCCACCTCGAAGAGGCGGCCGCGGCGGGTCGGCACGGTGAGTGCGCTGACCAGCCGCTGGGTCAATCGTGTGTAATAGACAAGCGCCTCAAGCGGCCGCTCGCCGTCGCTGCGGCTGTTGTCCTGATCGAAATCATAGAGCACGACCAGATCGAGATCGGAGGTCGCCGTCATCTCGCGGGAGCCGAGGCGGCCGAACCCGAACACTGCGGCGCGCCCTCCCGGCACGCGACCGTGCTGCGCGGCGAACTCCGCCTCGACTGCTGCAAGGCAGAGACGTACGACGGCCTGCGCAACCGCGGAATAGGCCTCGCCGACAGCTTTCGGCGAGAGGATGCCCGTCAGGAATTGTGCTCCCACGAGGAAATTCTCCTGGCGCGCGGCGCCGCGAACGCGATCGAGGAAATCCTCGAAGGACGCTGCCTCGCCAACGAGCCCTCTAAGGCGGGCTTCCGTCGATTCTTCGTTGCGCGTGGGGTCCAGGAAGGCCGGATCGATCACTGCGTCGAGCACGTGCGGGCTCGATGCGACAACATCAGCAAGCCGGGGGGCGCTGCCGAGAAGGTCCGCGAAGAGAGTGAGAAGCCGCTCGCTGGAGCGCAGCATGGAGAGCAGTTCGACGGCCGCCAGCATGTGCCCGAAGGCCTGGTCCAAGGCCGCGAGCGCGCCATCCGGATCGGCACTCCGCCCGAGGGCGGTCAGGAGTGCGGGCGTCAGTTCGGTGAGCACCTCGCGCGCACGGGCGGTACGGACGGCGGGACGACGTCCGAAATGCCAGCCACGGATCGTCTCCGCGACGCGTGCCGGATCCTGGAAGCCAAGGGCCTGTAAGGTCTCCAGGGTCTCTGGATCATCGCTGGTGCCTGTAAATACGAGGCTCCCGACATCGCTTGCCAGCTCGGGCGCTTCCTCGAACAGGAGCGCATAATGCTTTTGCACCGCCTGCGCCTGGTGGGTCAGCGCATCAGCGAAAGCCGTGTCATCGGGATAACCGCAGAACCTCGCAAATTCGAGGAGATCACCGGAGTCACGCGGCAAACGCTGAGTCTGCTCGTCCGCGACCATCTGGAGACGATGTTCGACCGTGCGCAGGAAGCGATAGGCCGCCGCAAGGTCATCGCGCGCCTGCGCGGTGATCCAGCCCTCTGCCACAAGCGCGTCGAGCATCTCGAGCGTACGTCTGCCCCGCAACGCCGGACGCCTTCCACCGAACACAAGCTGCTGTGTCTGGACGAAAAATTCGATCTCACGGATGCCGCCACGTCCGAGCTTGATGTCATGGCCGGCGACGGCAATCGCCTCATGGCCACGCGCCGCGTGGATCTGGCGCTTCATGGCATGAATATCGGCGATCGCGGCGAAATCGAAATACTTCCGCCAGATGAATGGCGTGAGATCCGCGAGAAAGCGCTCGCCTCGTGCGACATCACCCGCGATCGCGCGGGCCTTGATGAAAGCCGCCCGCTCCCAGTTCTGGCCGACGGTTTCGTAATAGGTGAATGCCGAAGGCAGCGACACGGCAACCGCGGTCGAACCTGGATCCGGGCGAAGCCTCAGGTCAACACGGAAGACATAACCGTCGCCCGTACGCTCCTGCAGCAGCTTGACGAGCCCCTGCGCCAGCTTGATGGCAAAGGACGGCGGCTCGGCCCGGCCGGCGACCGGCACCTCGTCAGGATCATAGAAGACGACGAGGTCGATATCGCTGGAGTAGTTCAGTTCGCCGGCGCCGTGCTTGCCGAGCGCCAGGATCACAATGCCGCAACCGACCTCGGGCTGCTCGGGATCGGCGGGGATGAAGCGGCCCGCCTCGGCGGCCTCCTTCAGCAGGAAGCGCACGGATGCGCCGACGGCGGCATCGGCAAAGTCGGTAAGCGCGCCCGTGGTCGCTTCCAGCGGCCAGAGCCCGCCGCAGTCAGCGAGCGCCACGAGCAAGGCATATTCTCCGCGCAGGTGGCGCAGGTGCTTCATGAGTGCCCGCTGATCCACGGCATCGCGCCAGCAGTCCCGCGTCTCCTGGACAATACGCAGCCGGCGCGCCTCCGGATCGTCGCTGAGCAGGCCGAGCAGCCGCGCCGGATCAGTTGTCGCCAGAGACCACAGGAAGGGAGAATGATCGGCGAACGCCAGCAGGATATCGCGCGCACCCGGCCATTGCGACAGGCGCTCGATGAGCGCGCTGGACGCGGCATGCCGAGCCGCGTCCGCGACGAGGTCTTCAAGGCGGTGCTCCGCAGACGTGGCGTCAAAGGGCATCAGCCCCGGCGCGATCCTCGCACCGAGCCCCACGGGTGTTTCCTCGTCCTGCGCGCGCTTGGCCATCGTCTCAATCCCCGGCGATGCGTACCGATCCCTGCGCCTCTTCAAGGCACCTTGGCAGGCAGAGCTAGCACGGCTTTCAAGCCGGGAGAATTATCCTCGAGCCGTAATTCGCCACCATGCAGGCGCGCGACGGCGGCAACGAGGCTGAGACCGAGCCCGAAACCGGGCCGCGACCGCGCTGCCTCCAGCCGCGCAAAACGCTCGAGCACATGGGCGCGCGCGTGTTCAGGGATGCCCGGCCCCCTGTCGGCAACCGAGATTTCGACATGATCACCCCGACGCATCGCGGCAATGGTGATCGACGGCGGTCCACCTGAGACATCTTCGGCGGACACGCCGTATTTCAGGGCGTTGTCGAGAAGATTCGCCAATGCTTGGCCAACCAGCTCGCGGTTGCCATGTAGGGACAGGTCCGGCTCAATCGCAACCTCCAGCGGAACCGATGCCTCATCCGCGACAGCGTCGTAGAGTTCGGCAACGCTCTGAGCAACCTCGCTAAGGTCGAAATCAGCCATGGTCGCGGCGGCGTTCCCGGCCTCGAGGCGCGCGATCATGAGGAGGGCATTGAAGACCCGGATCAGATTATCCGATTCATCGATAGTGCCTTCGAGTGCGCGGGCATAATCCTCGGGCGTTTTGGCCGTCCGCAGCGCCTCCTCCGCCCGGTTGCGCAGCCGGGTCAAAGGTGTCTTGAGGTCATGGGCGATATTGTCCGAGACTTCCTTCATGCCCGACATCAATTCGCCGATACGGTCCAGCATGGCATTGAGGTTGGTGGCCAGTCGGTCCAGTTCGTCGCCATTGCCGCTGACCGCCAGGCGCCCGTCGAGGTCGCCTGCCATGATGGTACGCGTGGTCTCCGTCATCGCATCGACCCGCTTCAGCACGCGCCGTGTCACGAACCAACCGCCAAGGCAGGCAAGTATCGTGACGAGGCCGAGCGACAGGCCAAGCGCCTGACGGATGACCGCACCCAGCCGTTCGCGCTCCTCGACATCGCGGCCCACAAGCAGCCTGAAACCACCAGGCAGAATGAAGACACGCACGAGGGCGCGGCGGATTTGCGCGTCAGGCTCATCGCTCTGGCGATAATCCGTCTCTCGGACGCCAGGATCATCCAGCACGCCTGCCGGCAAGCTGCCCACGTTGCCTGCCAGCCGTTCGCCGGCGTTTGTCGTGACGAGATAGAGGGAGGCGCTGGGCTCGCGCGTGCGGCGATCGATCACGCCGACGAGGCGGCGGATGCCGCCGAGCCGATATTGCTCGGCAAGTCCCGTGATCTCGGCCTCGATGGTGCCCTGGATCTGATCGTCGAGGACCTGGCGCGCGTTCCACGCCACATAGCCCAAAATGAAGCCCGCAAAGAGCGCGAACACGAGAAGATAGGCAACGGACAGGCGGAAGGCCGTTGCGCGAAATAGCTTAGTGAGCGCTGTCACGAACCATGTATCCCGCGCCCCGGATGGTCTGGATCAGCGGGCGCTCGTGGCCTTTATCGATCTTCGAGCGCAGTCGCGAGACATGCACGTCGATGACATTCGTCTGAGGGTCGAAATGATAGTCCCATACGTTCTCGAGGAGCATGGTGCGCGTGACCACCTGCCCTGCGTGGCGCATGAGATATTCCAGCAAGCGAAACTCGCGGGGTTGCAAGACGATTTCCTGGCCGGAGCGCGTGACACGATGCGACAGGCGGTCGAGCTCGAGATCGCCGACCCGGTACGATGTCGCCTCCCCCGTGGGGGCTGCGCGGCGGCGCGACAGAACCTCGATGCGGGCAAGCAGCTCGGTGAAGGAGTAGGGCTTGGGCAAATAATCGTCGCCGCCAGCCCTCAAGCCCTTGACGCGATCATCGACCTGACCCAGGGCCGACAAGATGAGAACCGGCGTATCAATATGTTGCTCACGCAGCGACCGGATTACCGACAGCCCATCAAGCTTCGGCAACATACGGTCGACAATGAGCACATCGTAGCTGCCCTCTCGAGCGAGGGCATAGCCTTCCAGCCCATCAGGCGCGAGGTCCGCGACATGGCCAGCTTCGCGCAGCGCCTTCGCGAGGTAGGCGGCCGCTTCCTGATCATCTTCGATAACGAGAATCCGCATGGCGTCGAGTGTAGGCGAAGAGTCGTCCTGAGGGAGCGGAAATATCTGCATTTTCGCCTCTGCGCCATAAGCATTCACAAGAAGAGCGGCAGGCGGGATGATGGTGTCCGGCCTGCCGCGTTTTGGAGAGCCTGGTACGCGGTCACGATCCCCGGCAGGGGTCCTGGCTCTCCGAGGCTTGAGGGGGCCGACGCGCCGCTTGCGCGGCGCGCCGTCCTCCCCCAATGTCCTGGCTGTCGGGCCTTACGCCACCGGCAGGGCGACGAAGCGCGAGCCGTCGTCGGTCTTCAGGCGGAAGAGGACAGCCTTGCGGCCTTCCTTCTTGACGTCGGCGATCACCTTGGTGATGTCGGCCGGACGCTCGACCTTGCGGCCGGAGGCCTCGACGATGACGTCGCCGGTCTTCAGGCCACGCTCCTCGGCAGGCGAGCCGGGCTGAACGCCCATCACCACCACGCCCTCCTGGCCGGCGCCGCCGACGCTGGCCGCAGGTGCCAGCTGCAGCCCGAGCTTGCCCTGGCCGGCGCCCTGCTCCTCGCTCAGCGCCGCCGTCTTCTCACCCGGCATCGTCGCCAGCGTCAGCGCGATCTTCTGCGTCTTGCCGTCGCGCCACACCGTCAGGTCGAGCTTGGAGCCCGGCGCATGGCCGGCGATCTCCCGCGACAGGGCACGCGCGTCGCTGACCGCCTTGCCATCGAGCGCCACGATCGCATCGCCCGCCTTCAGGCCGGCCTTGGCCGCCGGACCATTGTCCTCGACGCGCGCCACGATCGCCCCTTCCGCCTTGTCGAGCCCAAGGCCCGCCGCGATATCCGCCGTCACCGGCTGGATCTGCACGCCGATATAGCCGCGGCTCACCGCGCCCTTGTCCTTCAGCTGCTGCACCACCGACTGCACCGTCTCCGACGGAATGGCGAAGGCGATGCCCACATTGCCACCCGATGGCGAGGCGATCGCCGTGTTCACGCCCACCACCTGGCCGGACAGGTTGAAGGTCGGGCCGCCGGAATTGCCCTTGTTGATCGGCGCATCGACCTGGATGAAGTCGTCATAGGGGCCGGCTCCGATGTCACGGCCTCGCGCCGAGACGATGCCCGCCGTCACCGTGCCGCCAAGCCCGAAGGGATTGCCGACCGCCACCACCCAGTCGCCGACCCGCGGGGCCACGCCCGCCAGCGGCACATAGGGGAACGGGCCGGCCTCATCGACCTTCAGAAGCGCCAGATCCGTCTTCGGGTCGGTGCCGATGACCTTGGCCGTGAGACTGCGCCCGTCATCCATCTTCACCTGGATCTCCGAGCCCTTCTCGACCACATGGTTGTTGGTGACGACATAGCCGTCCTGGCTGATGAAGAAGCCCGACCCCTGCGCCTCGCCGAAGCGGCGCGGCTGCTGGCGCTGGCCGCCGCGCGGCCCGCCCTCGCCACCGAAGCGGCGGAAGAACTGCTCGAAGGGGTTGCCAGGGCCACCCGGACCCATGCCGGGCATGCCGAACTCGCCGTCATCCGGCTGGCCGCCGAAGCGCTGCATGCCGCCCTCATCGCGGACGTTGTCGATCGCCACCTTCACCTGAACCGACACCACAGCCGGCTTCACCCGGTCGACGAGATCGGCGAAGGAGGCCTGACCGGGCACCGTCACCGCTGGCGCCGGCGCGATCTGCTGCGCATAGGCCGGACCATAAGGCGGGGCAACCAGACCCTGCAGCACGCCCGCCGTGCCCAGGGCCGCCAGTGCCACCGCCCCCAGCAACAAAGACTTGCGCCGGTTCGACCGGGGCGCCGACACGCCAGCCTGGCGATCCGTCCGAGACGCGGCAGGGCTCTGCAAATTCTTGTCCATCATCATCGTCTTTCCAGTCACGCTCACACAAAAGCCCCATCCCCCAAGGCTCCCGTGCGCAGGACGCGGTCATCGCGCCCCCTCTTCGCAACAGACAATGACAAACCGCCCCTTACAGCACCCTCTCAAAACCATGAATTCTTCGTAAGATTCAAAGGGGACGTGAGACAGGCAAACAGCGCAGGCCGCGCCGATGCTCAAGGGCCTTCAATCGCCGCCCAGCGCAGCTTCCAGCCGCGCTTTCTCTTCGTCACTGAGAGGAACAGCACGGGTCTGCCGGCGGCGACGTCTCACGCCAAGCGCGATGGCAATGGCTCCGCAGCCGAGAATGAGAAACGGCGCTCCCCAGAGCAGCACCGTCGTCATTGTCATCGGAGGCTTGAGCAGCACGAACTCACCGTAGCGCGCGACCAAAAAGGCCCGGACCTGATCGTCGCTATCGCCGGCCTTCAAACGCTCGCGGACGAGAATACGCAGATCTCGCGCGAGCGGCGCGTTCGAATCGTCAATTGATTGATTCTGGCAAACAAGACAGCGCAGGCCGGACGAGATCGTGCGAGCCCGAGCCTCCAGCGCCTTGTCGGGGAGGATCTCGTCGAACTCCACGGCTCGCGTCGGCGAGACACTGCTGGCAAAGAACAGGACGGCAATGAAAAGGACAGCCGCGACCGCCCTGCCCCGGGACTGGTCACACGAGCGGCGAAAGGAGAGAGAACCTGCTATCGAGAGCCCAGACATCGCTCACTCCGCAGGCACGGCAGAGACATCCATGCGGCGGCGCGGGATTCCGACGCGGATGCGCCGATCGGTCAGGGACAACGCCCCGCCCACGGCCATGATGATAGACCCCAGCCAGATCAGGGTGACATAAGGCTTCCAATAGGCCCTCAGGCCGATGGCGCCTTCGGCTTCGTTATCGCCAAGACTGACATAGAGTTGGCCGAAGCCGATCGTCATGATCCCCGCTTCGGTCGTCGGCGTGCCACGCGTCGTATACAACCTCTTGGATGCCTCCATGGTGCCGAGGGGCCGGCCATGACGCGAAACCGCGAACCGAGCCACATCCTCGCGGTAGTTGTTGGCAGCACGCGGAAACACACCTTCCAGGCGCAGAGTATAGGGGCCGGTCTGGATGCTCCCGCCCGGCCTGACGAGCGTGATGTCCTCGGTGCTCCAGGCTGAAGCGGCGATGCCGATTACCACGACGCCGACGCCCGCATGAGCCAGGGTCGTGCCCCATGCGGACCGGGGCAGGCCAATGGCACGCCGCCAGACGATGCCGAGCTTCGCGCCCCTTGGCCAACACCGCATGATCGTATCGGACACGGCACCGAAAATGATGAAAAAACCCAGCCCGATGCTGACGATGGCGAGGACTGGTCCACCCTCGGTGATCGCGATCACCACCAGAGCGACGCCAATGGCGAGGGCGAAGGCCCCCATCAGGCGTTGGGCTGCGCCGAGCAGGTCCCCTCGTTTCCACGCCAGCGTCTGGCCGATGGGGATAAGAAAGAGCAGCGGCAGCATGATCGGGAGGAAGGTCGCCTCGAAATAGGGCTCACCGACAGAGATCTTCTCCCCAGTCAGCGACTCGAGCGCGAGTGGATAAAGTGTGCCGATGAGAACGGTCGCGCAGGCTGTCGCCAGGAAGAGGTTATTGAGAACGAGCGCCCCCTCCCGCGATACGGGCGCGAAGATCCCTCCCTGACGCAGGAGCGGTGCGCGCCAGGCAAACAGAGCGAACGCTCCGCCAATGAAAAAGACGAGGATACCGAGTATGAAGGCGCCGCGTGCCGGGTCGGTCGCGAAGGTGTGCACGGAGGTCAGCACGCCGGAGCGGACGAGGAAGGTGCCGAGCAGAGAAAGCGAAAAGCTGACGATCGCGAGCAGGATCGTCCAAACTTTCAACGCATCCCGCTTCTCCATGACCACGGTGGAGTGCAACAACGCCGTTGCTGCGAGCCAAGGCATGAACGAGGCGTTTTCGACCGGGTCCCAAAACCACCAGCCCCCCCAGCCGAGCTCGTAATAGGCCCAGTAAGAGCCCATCGCGATACCGAGCGTGAGGAAGACCCATGCCGTCAGGGTCCAAGGTCGGACAGCCCGGGCCCACAACGCGTCGATACGTCCTTCCACAAGGGCCGCGGCCGCGAAGGAGAAGGATATCGAGATGCCGACATAGCCGATGTAGAGGAGCGGCGGATGGATGGCGAGACCGATGTCCTGAAGAATGGGGTTGAGGTCCTGCCCCTCGAAGGGCGCCGGGTTGATCCGCGCAAAGGGATTGGACGACGCGAGGAGGAAAAGCAGGAATGCGCTGGCGATCAAGGCCTGGAAGCTGAGGGTCAGTGCCCTGAGACGCAGTGGCAGCGAGTGGCGCGCCATGGCGACAAGCGCGGCGAAGAGCGCGAGGATGAAGACCCACAACAGCATGGAGCCTTCATGGTTTCCCCACACACCGGTGATCTTGTAAAGCGTCGGCTTCAAGGTGTGTGAGTTCTCGACCACGTTGAGAACCGAGAAATCCGACGTCACGTAGGCATGCGCGAGCGCCAGAAAGGCGAAGCCCACCGCCCCGAACGTACCAAGGGCCGCCGGAGCGGCAACGTTCATCAGGGGCTCATCATTGGCAAGCGCCCCCCACAGCGGCAGAACAAATTGCACCAGGGACAACGCGAGCGCGAGGGTCAGCGCGAAATGGCCGAGTTCCACTATCATTGAGTTGCCCCGGCCTGGCCTGCCTCGCCCGTATGCTGCCAGAGCCCCTGCTGCTTAAGGGCATCAGCAACCTCACGGGGCATATAGCGCTCGTCATGCTTGGCGAGGACACTGTCGGCCGTGAACCGCCTGTCCGCTCCCAGGACACCCTCCGCCACCACGCCCTGCCCCTCACGGAAGAGATCCGGCAGCAAGCCTGTGTAGTTGACGGTGATGCCATGGTTGGCGTCCTTCACAACGAAAACGACCCGCTGACCGGGCTCTCGGACAATCGAGCCCTCAGCCACGAGCCCGCCGAGCCGCAGCCGCGTACCGGGCTGGATATTCATGCTCACGATGTCGCTCGGTGCCCGAAAGAATACGATCGTATCCCGCATCGCGACCAGCACGAGCGCCAGCGCGATGGCGACGACCGCACCGCCTGCAGCAATCAAGGTAAGGCGACGTTGCTTACGGGTCATTGGCGCTCACGGAAATAACGCTGTGATCTTGAGGCGCGGAGAGCGACCATGCAACCTGTGCCAATACACACTTCCGGGATCCACGCTTGGCGTCATGGCGATTGATCCGCTGCGGGCGATTGCAGAACATCCCCTAGCGGAGCGAGTTTGGCGAGAGCGGCCTCATCCGACTTGAACCGCTCGCGGGCCTTCAAGAGCGCGGCGAGCGCTTCAGCCCTTGCGCCAAGCACGATATGAGACCGGACAAGCCTGACCCAGTCCTCGATATTGCCGCCGTCGGCCTCAAGCCGCGCCGCAAGGCCAGCAACCATCCCTTTGATCGCTTCATCGCGCTCGGCGTCCGGTAAGCGCGCGATTGCCTCCGCGGGCGCGTTGCGTTCCAACTTCGCTATATGTGTCTCGACAGTCGGCACCCATGGGGCGTCAGGACCGGCGTCGCCACGCAAGCCCTTGAAAAGGCTTAGAGCCTCCTCCACACGCCCGTCCTGCTCAGCCGCCAGCGCGATGTAGTAACGCGCTTTGGGGAGCTTGGCATCCAGCTTCAGCGCGGCCCTGAAATTCTCCAGGGCTTCCGCGGTGACGAGCCCGCCGCTGCTCAACACTTGTGCCTCTGCCAAGTCTGCGCGACGGGCGGCATTGTCTCCTTCCAGACGAAGCGAGGCCGTATAGGCGCGCACCGCATCGTCCGGACGGCCCATACGCATGTAAATCGGGGCGAGGATTGTCCAGCCCCGCCCGTCCTCCGGAGCGTTGGCCAGATGCGCCTCTACCCGTCGGACCGCCTGCTGGAGGTCGATCTCCGCCGTATCGAGGAACCGCTCGGAAAACGGCGCAGCAGGCAAATGCGGGGAGCCTCGCAAGCCGTAGAAGGCAAGCGAGACGAGAGGAATCATCGACAGGGCGACAGCCGATGCCGCGCGACGGCGACGCAGGGCGGGTTCACCTTGAGCCGGCGATTTGGCCGGTTCGTCAGAGACCGTTCTCAGAAAACGGCGCCCGACTTCGGCAATCGCCACATCCCTCTCCGCCGGGGACAGAAAGCCCCGCGCTACATCGCGTTCGATTTCGCGGATCTGATCCTTGACGAACGATTTCTCTCCCGTCGACGGACCATCGACGGAAAGCGGCCGCGACAGCGGCCAGAGCACAGCGAGAATAGCCGCACCCATCATCAAGGCGAAGACGAGCCAAAGCACCATGCCCTCTTCTGTACAGCAGGACGCCGGCCGACTTCAGGGCATGATCGGGCGACATTCTGTCGCGGGATTTTTTAATTGCGAAATCAGCCAGTTAATAGATTGCAGAGATGCCTTCGCTGCGATCTTGCGACGGGACCTCAGCTGAAACGGAAGCCTTGCTCGCTAAAGAAGCTCGTAAAGATCGTTCGCGAGATCATCTTATATTCGACGGATCTCATAAATCTGAAAATTGGTGATGCATCCGGGGCGGCGAAGTCAAAATCAAAATCCTCAACAGCAATAATTGTAGGCCGGAATTTTTCCCATTCATTAGACTGAATAACTTCCAGGTCGAGACTTTCGACATCGACATTCATGAAATCGGGAGCTTTTTGGGAGAAGTTCTCTTCCATCACATCAGCAAGCGTAACAACTTGTGTGGGAATGCGACGTTGCACTTGAATGTTCTGGCTCTCGGCGATCTTGTCGGAGAACTCCGGCGAAAGGGTATTGCTGGATCCCCATTCATGGAACACAAAGAAGTCAAGACAACCGCGCTCCTTCCCAACGGCCACGTTCAAGTTAACGTCGTTCGGTCGCCGTTGACGGAATTGCTCAATCATGAAGGGATTAGGATCGATATTCACGCCATTCCAGCCCCTGGCATGGAGCAGACGGGTATTTGAGTATAGATCTGGGTGGAAGCAGCCTATATCGAGATAGCGGCCCGAGGGCTTGTCTCGGAACAAATAGTCGATGACAGCATCTTCGCCCCAGTGGGCGAAAGCCACTTTCCCGCAATCCGGTATCATACGCGCGGCTTGGGTCTGCATGTCTCCAACGCGCTGCCGCGCTTCGTCGCGCTGCTGAAAAAGTCTCCGGACAGGTGGCACCTGCAAGGCGGCCACTTTGATATACTTTTTTAGCATGAAACTATTCATGAAAAGCCCCCATTTTTTTTAGATTAGGAGGCCAGGGAGGCTGCAGCGTCGTACTTAGCTCAATTACTATAGCATTCTCTGCACGACTCGGTCATGGGGCAGGAAGGACCAATACTGCACGCAATCCGCCGAGTGGAGCATCGTCCAATTTAAGAGAGCCATCATAGAGGCCGGCGAGTTCCGCGACGATCGCAAGGCCAAGGCCCGATCCCGGCTTTGACTCGTCCAACCGGCGGCCGCGTCGCAGCACCTCCGATCTCACCTCAGGCATCAGTCCGGGGCCATCATCATCGATCGTCACGACGAGCATCGAGCGCTCGCCGCTGGTCTCCAACTCGGCACGGACCTCGACGCGCGCCTCTGCCCATTTGCAGGCGTTGTCCATGAGATTGCCGACCATCGCCTCGAAGTCCTGCCTCTCGCCGCGGAAGCGAATGCTGGCGGGAACGCTGACTGCGACGGCAATGTCGCGCTGCCGGTAGATGCGCTCCAACGCACGTTGCAGACCCTCGATGACGGGTACGACTTCGGTGATGGATCCAAGAGCGCCGGCGAGTGCCGCAGCACGGGCGCGATCGAGATAATAATTTACCTGATCGCGCATGATGGCGGCCTGCACGCGCACCGTATCTGCGAGGGGACCGCCATTGGCATCGGCCTCGTTCAAGATGACGCTGAGTGGCGTTTTCAGTGCATGCGCCAGATTGCCAACGTGGGTGCGAGCCCGTTCCAGGATCTCGCGATTGGCTTCAATCAGCACATTCAGCTCATCGGCGAGAGGAGCAATGTCCTTCGGAAAGCTTCCTTCTATGCGGGCAGCGTCACCACGCCACACATCCCCGACCGCGCTGCGCAAACGCACCAACGGCCGCAGGCCGAAGCGTACCTGAAGTAATGTGATGATCGCGAGAGCCAAACCAAGCGAAACGAAAGTGACCGCCAAGGTGATGCCGAAACGCCGCGTCTCGGCGTCGATTTCATCTGCGGGTGCGGCAACCGTCACGCGATAACTGCCTTCCTCACCGAGATCGATGACCCGTTCGATGGTGCGCAGCTGCCGTTCGTCCGGACCGGCGATATAAGCCTTGCGGATAGCACCAGGAGTTTCACCCGGTGCTGCTGGCAATTCTGCGAGCTGCCCACCAAACAGAGAGCGGGACGTACGGATTTCCGCGTCGCCTGCCGCGCGCGCAACCTGCCAATACCAGCCCGACAGTGGCAAATCGAAGCGCGGCTCGGCGGTAACGGCGATCTCCTTGCGATCAAACGGCCCCGCAATGGCGAGATCTGAAACGAGATCGGTGAGGTAGACGTTAAGCCGCTCGTCGAAACCACCTTCCGTCGTCTGTCGATACAGCGTCGACAGCACCGATCCTGCGATTGCAAGAATGATGATGCTCAACAAGCCACCGGACCACAGCAGGCGCGTGGCAATGGAACGGGGGGGAAGTCTCGAGAAGAATTTGCGTCGCATCGGGAGATGTGACCGATCAGGGAATGGGGAGGCTTGGAACGGAGCAAAGAAAGGCAGTTTCGAAGGAGCGCTCAGTCGCCTTCCCGGAAATGCGAAGAGACGAGGCGATCTTAAGGGTCATGCAACATCTGGTGGCTGGAGAAGATAGCCAAGCCCACGAACCGTCTGGATGACGTCTACGCCAAGCTTCCGCCGAAGCCGCCCGACAAAAACTTCGATGGTGTTTGAATCGCGATCGAAGTCCTGGTCGTAGAGATGCTCGACGAGTTCACTGCGTGAGATGACGCGCCCGGTGTGGTGCATGAGATAGGAGAGCAATCGATACTCATGAGACGTGAGCTTGATCGCGGTGCCATCGACGACGACGCGGCCCGACCGGGTGTCGAGGCGCACTGGCCCGCACGACAATTCGCTGGTCGCATGACCCGCCGCGCGGCGCAGCAGGGCTCGCAGCCGCGCCAAGACCTCTTCCATATGGAACGGCTTCGCGACGTAATCGTCAGCGCCGGCATCAAAACCCTGAACCTTGTCGCTCCAACGATCGCGCGCCGTCAAAATGATCACGGGCATGGTCCGGCCGGCCGCACGCCAGGCCTGCAGCACAGCGATGCCATCCACGGTGGGCAGGCCCATGTCGAGGACGATCGCATCGTAGGGTTCCGTCTCCCCAAGGAACTGGCCTTCTGCGCCGTCGAAGGCCTTGTCGACGACATATCCGGCCTGGGTCAGCGCATCCGATAGCTGGCGATTGATATCCCTGTCATCCTCAACGATCAAAATACGCACGGCTCTGTCTCTGTCCTATAAGCTCGGTGCATCGGGGCCATTCGCAGTTCGGCAGCATCACAGGCCTGATTTCCCGGGCGGAGGCGCGAGAGGTGTTGTCGCATCAGATGGCTGCTCGTTCACCGGTTTCGCGCTCTTTCTCTGCCCCACATGTTCCCGACGCCGCATGACCTTGCCGCTTACGGCGTCCAATGTCAGACGCACCACCTTCCCATCAGCGCGCAATATGGCAAATTGATAGATTAATGCATTGCTGTCATTCCGACATAGACGCGCTTGGACGGCCTGCCCCCCTCCCGTTGACGCCCGCGCGGCGCGAAGCGCAGCGGCAGGTGAAACCACGAGCTTTTGTGCCACCGCCTCCCGCGTTTCCTGAGCGGAGAGACACTGGACCGCCGCCTGTGAGGAATCAGGGGCACTGACACCGGCGACGGACAGAAGACCCAAGCTGGCAAAGATAGCATGGACCAGGAAACGCCGCGTCCGGGGGAAGGCCCTGCAGGGCGAGGGCGGCGATTTGGCTGCGGATGACAACCTGGCCATGGAACTCCAACATCAGCAGCGGATCATAGAACCGATTGGTCCTCTATACATCTCATGCCTCGCCCCCTGGGTGCAATTGCATCAATCACGTGTTGCGCCGGCGGAGTTGTAACACACTTGACGCGATGAAACTGCCGCCGGCGACCACCTGTAGGAGCGCATCCGAAAAGCCCGCGGTATCGAGGCCGGTCGTATCGAGGCCAGCCAAGGAAAGCATGATCGAAGCCAGACCGACAAGGTTGGCCCAGATCGGCCGGCTTAGCAGGATTGTACGCAAATTGACCATTGATCCGTACTCCTCATTTTTGGAAGCGGGATGGCGCACCCCTAGCGACACCATCGCCAATGCGTTGCCTTGCACGGTTGCGACACGCTTGCGCCAGCCGTTGCCGAACACGGATGCGGTCGGCAACTTTCCGAGAAAAGCGAGCCGCAGTGTGCAGTATCGATTGATCAAGGCGACCGGCTCGGCGGTCGCGGCCGCGCGAAGGGTCGCTGGGCCAATGATCCCATCACGGGTCAGGCCAAGTGCCTCCTGCAGGAGGAGGATGGCGCGCCGCGGCCCGGAGTTCACCGCGCAGTCGAAAACAGCGAAGTCAACGCCGCCCGGCAGGGCGTCGGCCTGAACAGCCGTCCAGTAGTCCTGCCGGTAAATAGCCGTCGCTTCGGTGAGGCCCAGCGCCCGCACCTCCGCCTTCGTGACCTCCCGCCCCCGGAACCGCCCCAGGGTTGCCCGTGTGATCCCGAGATTGGTGGCACCGCCAGGATCCCGTGGATGGTCGACGTAGCCCCCCTCGCTGGCGAGCACATGATCCACCGCTTTTTGGAAGTTGGTTGCCACCATGGTCGGCTCCCCATAAAAATGCTGCCTTTCGGCGGGCATGGATCGGTCGCGCGGAACGCGGAGACAGGATGCCTCCCCGCCCAACACGAGAGTTTGAGATGCTGAAGATCGTCGTGGCGCTCGGCGCCGCCGTGGCTGCCTGGGCCGTTGCCGGCTGCGCGAATGACCCCCAGCGCGAGGCGCTGCGTCGCCAGCAGCGCGCCGAAGGCGTTCCGGAATATGTGCAGGTGCAGACGCGGCAACGCGCAACCGACTCATTCGGCGAACGTCGCTGGTAGAGCGGGCGACGGGGATCTTCCTCATGCCGCGTTAGCGCCAGGCTGCTTTTACAGTGTCAGAGCCTGCAATTCCGCATTGGCGAGCACGGTGTTGAACTCGAGGTCGCTCGCCAATGCGCCCCACCACTCTGTGCCGGGTATCGTACCGCCGCCCCATCGCTCCCTTGTGATCAACGGCATGGCCCCGCTTGCATCCGCGACCGCGGCTGCCCCGTTCAAGGAGCCGCCGAAATCATTCGGCGCGGCACGGATCGCCACCTTGAACAGGGCTCCATCCGCAACATTGCCGAGCGCCAGATTCGCCTGGGCAGTGCCCGCGGCGGTCACGAGGTAGCGCAGCATGCCCGTTGAATCGCGAAGCAGCCTATGGCTGTTGGCCTCGCTGCCATCATCGGCCTGCCATAGGACCTGATCGCCACCCTTTCCTCCGGCGGCGCGAGCTGTCAGCAAACGGCATATCGCGCCGACCCCGGCTCGGGGCCGCTGCAAATGATCGGGGCCACGATCCACCGCGATCGTTTCCGTCGCGATCGGCGAGGAAGGGAAGGCGCCCAGTTCCATCTGCGGCAGGCCTATGCGCAGTGTGAAATCGATCGCCGCCCCGACGGCGTGATTCATGGCGAAGCGCGGCTGGATGTGGGTGATGGCCGTGGTGAAGCTGAAGGTGAAAGCGAAGCGCTTCAGTTCGCTCGTCAGCTCCGGCCCAATCGAGTTGGAGGCGGCGGCCACGCCGGACGGCTGGGGAGGGATATAGAAGCGGAAGCTCGAGATATTGGCCATCGAGCCACCGACGAGCGCCAGATAGGTGCTCATCGTCCAGCTCTGTCCACTTGATGCCGCAATGGCTGAGGGTGGTTCGAAAATCAAAGGGTAGCCGCCTGCGTCCGTCGTGATGCCGTGATAGCGGACATCGATGCAGGTCATTCCCCGATACTGGTAGGGCGCGGAGATCGTGCGGGTAAGACCGCTGGCGCCGCCATTCTGCCAATTGGTTGGCCATGCTCCACCCGCGCCGATCACGCCAGGCGTGACGCCGCGAAAGATGCTGTTGCGAATGGCGTTCGTGCGTGCGCCCTCAAGCAGAATGCCTTCCGCGACGCCACTGTTGAAGCGATAGTCAAATCTTGGGACATCGGGGCCAGCCACCTCCATGTCGCCGCCCTCGCCCCAAGAGGTAGCTGCCGTGGCCCGCGAAAAAGTCGCGCCCAGCGCAGCAACGATTGCAGACCAGGAAGCCGTTGCCAGGCTGTGCCGCAGGAAAAAAACACCATTGGCAAAGTCGATGACGCGGCTTGGACGTCGCGTGACGCCGCTTGCGCGCAACGCCCCAAGCGAGGCCCCGAGTTCTGCCGCCGCGGCGGTGTTTGGTCCGCCTCCGTCCGGCAACGTGAGATTGAGGACCTGGTTCGGCGCCATGCCCGTTATCGTGGCTGCGGGCGCTCCACTCGTGATCGTCCCGATGGCGAGTTGGTTCGGCGGGCCGCTCGGGCCGGGAGGACCCGGCACGACAATCTCGATGATCAACGGCTCATCGCTGTCCGGAATCATGACGAGGGGGGCGTCATCGTCGCAGATGACGTCGTTGTCGCAGGACATGGTGACCTCCATCAGTCATCGCCGATGCCGCCGACGCCGGTGACGGCGCCGCGCAGGAGAGTGAGTTGCTGGCCGCTTGCCTGCCGCCACTCGACTTCGTAGGTCGAGCGACGCCCCTCGGGGATCGCACGCGTCTCGGCAAGAGTGGGCTGCCAAGTCACCTCCCCTGCGAGCGGGACGACCGCCAGGCCGTCGGCATCGTCAGTGGACTTGCGCAGGACGCCAAGGCGCGAGACGACGGTCAATACAACTTCGCCGCCGCTGAAGTCGACCGGCTCAGCCTCGCCATCCCTCACTGTGCTGAAACGAAAGGTGATAGGCCGATTGTTGCCGCGCACCACCGCAAAATCATAGCATACAGGCATCATTGATCGGATCCTCAAAGCGACCATCAGGCGAGTTGAGCGCCGAAGCGCGCGTAGTGGAGGGCGACGCGCAGCTTGCCGCCGGTGAAGGCACCGCCGTTCGCTGTGATCAGCAGAGGCGTCTCGGCGTAGAAGGCGGTAGGGCCGACTACCCCGATATTGTGCGAGCCGAGGCTCACGCTGAGCAGATTGCCGAATTTCGTAGGCTCGCCGGCAATGCCAATTGAAAAGGACGTGGCGCCCGTCACGGCCTCTGTGACGCGTTCGGTCACTGCCAGTACGATCGCGCGGTCGGGAATAGCGATGCCCAAGGTGACGCTAGCGCCGGCCAGCGTGCGCTCTTCCTCCGCGATTGCGAATTCCGTCGTCGCCCCATGAATTGAGCTCGCCACGACGCCGTCATCGCTCACCACCGCGGTCCAGGTAGCGCCTGTCCAGGTCACGCGCGAGTTCTCGTCCCGCACATAGGCCTGCCAGCCGACGCGCGGGGTCAGGAAGGTCCAGGCGCCATCTTGGAACGCCGCGACCTTATGCGCATGGCCGGCCCAGGCGCCCGTCGCCGGCGTCGCGATGATCCAGGCGGCTCCTTCGGACGGAGAGGACGGCGGGCTGGTGAGATGGCGATCCTCCACCGCCAGCTGCACGAGCGTATCGAGCTTCAGCAGCGCTTCATTGTGGGTCACGTGTTTCTGGGCCTGCGCCGCCGCCATGAAGGGCAGCGCAAGATTGGGCGTCTCAGTCATCGAAAGATCCGGAAACTAGAGGATGGGAATGGTGACGCGGGCCGCGAAACCGCGCCCGACCAAGGTGCTGATCTGCGCGAGCGCGAGCGTGAGCGTTGCCTGGGTGCTGCCGAAATCGGCCAGTTCATCGGCTGCCGAGTAGAAGACGGCGGGCGAGCCGCTCGTCAGCCGGCGCCTTATGGTCGCGCCGTCGAGGATATCAACCTCATACGCTTCCGCATCCTCACCGAGTGGGATCTCCGCCGCCTCCCAGGCGTCGCCATCGATGCGACTGCGCCTGATAAAGGCGATCGCGATGCCCCCCGCAATACGGCGAGCGCGGACGTGAACCGGGGAGAAGGGCATAAGCGCCAGCGGACCCACCCTCGCGCTCACCGCGCGGATGATGGCATCGCCGTGGTCGCGTCCGGTCGGCCCAACGCGATAGTGCCAGGTGCGTCCGAGATCAGCCGTGCGATCGGTGAGGTCAAGGATTGCGCGGTTGAGGCGCACGATTGTCGCGCCCGCAGGCACCGGCCGCCCGGCGGCTTCCTCTGAACCGCCAAGACCGCGCAGCAAGCGGCTGAGCCTGTAGACCCCATCGCCAATTAATTCCGCGCGTGCTGCGACCAGAATTTCCCACAGCCCGTCAGCCCCCTTCAGGGCGAAGCTATTGGCACCTGCCAACGCGGACGTGTCGTCGACGCTTGCCAGCGCTCCGCCCCAGAGCCGAACAGTCAGACTGCTCGCCTTATCCCAACGCCACAATGGCCCGGGCGGCAGGAGATCCCACGTTTCGCCGAGGTCAGCTGACAGGGGGGCGACCATGTGCTGCACGAAGCTCGTGCCGTTAGCAGAGCGCCAGACAATCTCGCGTCCCGGCCAGGGGCTGGCCGCGACGGCCATATGCTGCAGCGTTGGGGGGCTCTTCGTCGCGATCGGCAAGTCCATAATGACAACGGCCGGCCTCCCTGGGACGGGTGGCGACGACGCTGTATGACGGGGGATATGGGGCGCAGCCCCGTCATGCAACGTTGGCTCGATGGCGCGCAGGCTGACGCGACGGGAGAGGCCATCCGAAATTCGTTGGATCTGGTAGATCCGACGCCCACTGCCAACGGGCACATCGAGCAGATCGCCAGGCTCGAGCTCCACCATCCGGGGACTCACGCCGAAATCGAGCGTCTCGCGGCCGATCCAGGCGTCCTGCAAGGCGAGATCCGCGAGACGTTGCGCTTCGGCCGGACCGGTAATGACGGCGAGGTCGCTCCCCTGCTCGCGGGCGCTGCCGGCGCTCAGCCGCCGCGAGGCGGCGGCGCTGCGCCTGTACTCGCGGTCGCCATCGGTGAAGCCGATACGGTATTCGCGCGGCAGATCCGTTTCCTGCGCACGGCGTAGAGCCAAGCCGGTGCCCGCATCGTCGGGAACGAGAGCGCCCGGCTCCAACTGGACGAGGGGGCCGCGGCCGGTGCCACGGAAATGCACCGCCTGCCCGCTAGCAACGGCATCGAAGCCATAAGCGTTGGCCAAAGGCTCCAGCATGGCGCGGACGCTCATCGGACGCTCAACGACATAGCCGTCGAGAAAGCCGTCTATTGCAAGCACGGAGGCGGCTGGGAGATCAAAATCACCGAGCACTTGGGCTACGAGCCGGTCGAGCGGGAGGCCCTCCAACCGCCCAGTCAGCCAATGGCCGCTCTGCCAGTTCGTTCCGTCCGACCAGGTGCCCGCCTGGTCGGGAAAGGCGGGGAAGGGCCGCGCGTCCCAGGCCCAGACGAAAACGCCGGCGGGATCGACCATCGGCCCGCCATAGAGCGGCGAGGTCGGATTGACCGCTTCGCCGCCCTCTCCGTAATGACCAATGAGCGCCTCCAGCGCACGATTCTGGATCAGATCATCGCGCACTCGGCGCGAATAGGGCGGATAGGCTGATTCTGATGATTTCGGGTCAGGGAAGACGTTCGGCCCGTTAGGGCCCTTGTCCACGGCCGGTATGCCGATCTCGGTCAGCCAGATCGGCTTCGCGCAAGGCACCCATGCGGTCGCGGTCGTCTCCACCCCGCCGACGCGCTCGACATGCGGGTTCTGCCACCAGCCGGCGAGGTCCTTGGCGCGATATATCCACGGCTTGCCATAGTCGCCATCTGCAATCGGCGTGCGGATCTGTGCATCGCGATCCGCATCACTCGCATAATACCAGTCGAAAGCCTCGCCGGCCGTAATCCGTCGCTTCAGATAGTCCGGATCGTAGATCGAATAGGCCTCTGCCGCGTCATGATGGGTGGTGCCGTCACGCCAGTCGGTGAAGGGGGGATAAAAATCGATTCCGACCGCGTCGATCGCCGAAGAGGCCCATAGCGGGTCGAGCGGGAAGCGCACCTCGCCGCCCTCGCGGACATGGGCACCATATTCGGTCCAGTCGGCCGCATAGAGGATCTTTGTATCCGATCCGACAACGCCGCGAACATCGTTCGCCAGCGTCATCAACTGCTCGACTGCCGGATAGAGGCCGGGGCCGCGTCGCACACGCGTCAACCCCACGAACTCCGAGCCGATGATGAAGCCATCGACGCCGCCCGCGACCGTGGCGAGATGCGCATAATGCAGGATCTGGCGGCGCAGGCTCCATTCGTCCGGACCCGCATAGAGCACGCCCTCCGCTGCGGCCATGAAATGGCCGGGCAAGGCCTCGCCGAAAAGCTGGGCGACCTGCTCGCCCGCCTCGGCGGCGCCGTCCGGCGAGCCCGCCTGCCCCGGCGCGGGATGGCAGGTAATTCGGCCACGCCAAGGAAAGGCCGGCTGGCCCGGCTCATCGGCATAAGGGTTCGGCAGGTCATTGGCCAGTGGCACGTCCATCATCAAGAAGGGGTAGAGGACAACCTTCAGGCCGCGTGCCTTGATCTCGCGGATGAGCCCGATCACCGAGTTGTCCGACGGCGTGCCGCCATAGGCAGGGCGCGCATCGAGCTGGCTCACCTGGCTGGCTGCGGCACGGTCGAGCCCGGCAACCTGCCACTGCAGGTCCTCTGTCGTTTTCAGATGGCTTTCGACGCGCGGCGTAATTGTGCAATGGCCGGCGCGCAGGTCGTCGCCGAACCAGCTCACGACGAGCGCGATCTGCTCCAGATTGGGGCACAGCGCCTGCAGCACGTCGAGGGAAGCGATGACGTCGCTCGGCCGGAACAGCTGGTGGCGGTTCTCCGAGCGCGTGACGCCCGGGCCGAGCACCTGCGAAACCGCCTGCGGCTCGTAGATGAACTCGCTCGCCCCGGGGATGAAATCCACCGCGCGCACCATCTCGGCAAGGCCGGAGACCGGCCGCAGCACCTCGAAGGAGAATTGCGGGATGCGGTTGCCGAAGTCCTCAAGCGGCAAGCGCTCAAACACGACATAGGCAAGGCCGCGATAGCGCGGCGCGTTGTCCCCGCCCTCCTTGGCCACGATCAGGGGGTCGGCCTCCTGATCCTCGTGGCCCTGGTGGACGCGCATGACGAAGCCGCTCTGGTCGAGCTCGCGGCCGTCGGCCCAGACGCGGCGGACAAAGGCGATCGGCCCCTCGCACAGCCCCACGGCGAGATTGGCGAAATAGCTGTAGTTGGTGGTGACGGTCGAGCCGCCACCGCCGAGCTTGCCACCGCCCGCGCTCGCCTCGCTCGTATGGGCGACCTCCTCGAGGCGCGTCGCCCAGATGAGCTGGCCGCCGACGCGGGCGCGGCCATAGACGCGCGGCACGCCAGCACCCTCCGTGGAGGTGAGCCCCTGCACGTCGTTGAGGCGCGGCCCCTCGACATAGCGCGTGCCGCTGCCGGACGCGAGCAGCGCGGTGTCGATGGCGGCACCCGCGAGCCCGCCGATGGCACGGCCGATGATGGCGCCGAATGGCCCCCCGATGGCCCCGCCAAGCGCCGAGCCCGCAACCTGAAGGACGAGTGTTGCCATCAGTCCAGGATCTCCGGAAAAGCAAAGCTTGCGACCTGATGCCGGCGCCACCAGGCGCCGATGGCGACCTCCGCGACGCGCGCGCCGGCATGGGCATGCACCATGCTCGCGTTGCCCGTGGCGATGGCGAGATGGCCCGCCGGCAGATGCGCGCGCCAGCGGAAGAGAAGCACGTCGCCGGGGCGGTGCGGGACGCTGTCGACGAGCCGGAAGTGGCGCAGCATCGCCTCCCCAATCATCTCCCGGCGACCGGCTTCGGCCCAGTCCGGGCCATAGGGCGGCGGAGCCTCGGGCTCGGCGCCGTAGAGCTGGCGCCAGATGCCGCGCACCAGCCCGAGGCAGTCGCAACCGATGCCGCGCAGTGAGGCCTGATGCCGGTACGGCGTGCCGATCCAGCCGCGCGCGGCCTCGGCGACCTGCTCCCGAGTGGGTGACGTGCTCATCGGAAGAAGCTGCCGCCGTCGTGGCCAGCCTCGCCCGGCAGCGGATAGCGCACCACGAAGTCGTTGCCGGGCATGTGCGGAAAGCCGCGAAAATTGGCCGCATTGGCGAATTTGGTGCGGCAGGTGGCGAAGCGCTTGTCGCAGCCGGCCGTGATGCGCAGCCGGTCGCCGACGGCGATGGCGCGCGGCACGGGCTGCCAGAGCAGCACTTCGCCGCGCCCGGTCGCCGCGCGATGCGCCTTCACATCCACGCGCATCCCGGCATTGGCGCCGTCGAGCCAGCGAACCTGTCCCGCCGTGAACCAGTCATCCGCATAGCCGCCGAGATCCGTCGCGCCGAAGCCGAGGCGGCCGTCGGTCGACGTCACCGCAACCTCGGCGGCGAAGGCCGGATCGGCAAGGTCGATCCCGCAATGGCGGTCGCCGAGATCGGCCGAGCAGGTGGTGCGATAGACGCGTCCCCTCTCCTCCCCGTAGCGATGCATGAGCCCGCGCACTTCCGCCGCGAAGGCGTGTTCCGTGCGCCGCACCTCGCCGGTCGAGCCGACCTCCAGCAGCAGGCGCTCGCTCACGTCAGCCCAGTTCACGAGCCAAAGCTCGATATTGGCATCGTCGTAGAGGCCGGAGGCCAGATCATCCTCGGTGAGGCTCGCGGCGGTCAGAACCCCCGAGACATCGCCGCCGCCGACCGCAAAGCCCCGCTCGGCCGTGATTTCAGCCGCCTCCAGGCCTGTCCCGGCCCGGAAGACGACATCGGCGAAGGTGAGATCGCGATCATGGTCGGTGAAGCCCATGGCGACGCCGTCGCGGCGCGTCAGCTTCCAGCAATGGCACAAGGTCGTCACCCCGCCGGCGAGATGGCCGGCGAGCCCGGGATCGATCAGGCGCATGGTGGGTTTCCTGCCTTGTCAGTCGATGAGTTCGACGAGGGGGATCTTCGGGATGCTGCCGGCCGTGAAGGCGGCGAGGTCCACCTCCAGCCGGTCGATGTCGAAGCGCACCGGCACGTCGAAGACGAAGCCCGCCGTCACGACCTGCCCGGTCGCCGGCGGCGCGGCAAAGGTCACGAGGCCCGTCGCGGCGTCACAGGTGAAGGTCGCGGCGGACTGCTCGATACTGTCGATCGCCACGCGCACCGAGCCGGCAACGGGCCTGGCGACGCGGCGCGCGTAGGGGTCGTGGACGGAGCCATAGGTCTTGACGAGCGGGAAGGCGACGCGCTCGCCGTCGCCCTGCCCGATCACCTGGTCGGTCGGCTGGGGAACCCCGGAGGGCATGCAGGATTTGCCGTCGAGCCGGTCGTGCCAGCGAAAGCCGAAGAGGCGGCCACGGCGCTCCTCGAAGAAGGCGAGCACCGCCGCCAGCGCGTCGAGCGACTTCACGCCGTAGCCCGCGTCATAACGGCGGCGGGAATGGGCCCAGCGCGCATTGCGATGCTCGTGGCCCGAGCCGAGGATGACGACGTCGGTGCGCCATTCCGGCCCCCCGCTCGCCGCCAGCGCGACATCGAGCGGAAAGCGGACATCGTGGAAATCAGCGGGCATGGCGGCTCCTCACAGGGCGCGCTGGCCACGCGCCACGGCGCGGGCAAGGGCGGCCGAGACCTGTGCCTCCGACCGGCGGAAGCTCTCGGCATCGCTGGTGGCGATATTCACCACGATGGATGTTGCGGCCCCGCCCCCGGAAGCCGCGACGCCGAGCCGGCCGTCCGCGCCTCTCGCAAGCGGCAGGATCGCCTCCGGGCCGCTCTCGCCCATGAGCCCGACACCGCGCTGCATGGGGAAATAGGTCGGCGTCGCCACCACCCCGCCGGCGGCGAAGGGCTTCACGCGCCCTTGCGAGAATGCATTGCCCGTGGCATTGAGGGACAGGCCGCCGAGCAGGGAGCCACCCGCCGACGTCACGAGGCTTTCGAGCCCCGAGGTCAAGGCCTGCCCGAGCGGCCTCAGCGCCGCCTTCAGGCCGATCTCCGTGAGACGAGAGCCGACATTGCGGAGCACGTCGTCGAATTGCCGGCTGCCCGTCGCCGCCTTGGCGAAGGAATCGCTGATGGAGCGGCCGAACTGACGCGACAGGCTATCGAGATCCTTCAGCGCATCGTGCGCATTGGCCAGCGACACAAGGTCGTCGTCCGGCAGATGGCCGTCAGCCATGATCATTGCTCCTCTTGGTACTGAGACCTGGTCTGATCCGGAAAAGCCGCCATCAGTTGTGCGAGCCGCGCTCGATCCAGTGGCATGGACCGCAGATTTCGCCCGGTCAGGCCCTTGACGGCGGCGGCAAATTCACGCGGCGTCATCCCCCAGAAGTCAGCGGGCACCAGCCGCAGGACGCCGAGGCCGAAGGCCATCGCCGCATCCCACGGCAGCGGGACGGGCGACGGCCCGGCTTCGGGGCGTCCTGCGGCGATCAAGGGTTTGCGGCGGTCTCGGGGATTTCGGGGGCGCCCATGCCGAAGGCCGCCGCGAGCAGATCCGCAACCGCCTGCGCATAGGCATCGAGATGGCCGGCGACAGGCAATCCGGCCACCTCCGCGTCCGAGAGCGTCGTGCCGGCGCCGCGAAGGCCGGCCCCGAGAATACGGATGATGTCGCGGGCGGACAACCGCCCCTCGCTGAGCCGCTGGCCGAGCGTCGCAAGGTCGTCTGCCCCAAAGGCGGTCTCGAGCTCCGCGAGCGCCCCGAGAGTCAGGCAGAGCACATGGCGCTCGCCGCCGAACTCGGCCTCGACCTCGCCGCGGTGGCGGTTGGCGCGTCGCGCGGTCATCGCCGGGCTCATAGCGCAGTGAAGGTCAAGGCGCCGGCCGATTCCAGCGCGAGCTCGAAGGTGACTTCCGCCGCATGGTCGCCGGAATATTCCAGCGAGAGGATCTGGAACGGCCCTTCGAGGGTGCCGAAATCCGGGATGACGACCTGCCAGCTCACGATGACAGCATCGAAAAAGATCTGCCGCACGCGCTGATCCGACGCCTCGTCCTTGAACACGCCGGCACCGGCGATGCTGGCGCGGCGCACGCCCGCCCCTGCCAGCAGTTCCCGCCAGCGCCCCGCCGATTGCTGGTGGGTGATGTCGACGGTCTCCGCGTTGAAGGCCAGCCGGTTGCTGCGCAGGCCCGCCACGGTGACGAAGCCGGCGGGATCCCCCGCCACCTTCAGCAGGAGGTCCTTGCCTTTCTGGGCGCTCATGTCCAATCGTCCTCTTGGCTGAATCTTGGCCGAAATCTTGGCTGAATATCGGGAAACTTCTTGAGGTCAGGGCGTCGCGAGACATTCTGTGACGGCGCGCAGCCGCACCGTGACCCGGGCGAGGTCGGCGCGCTCGTCG
This sequence comes from Chelatococcus sp. YT9, assembly GCF_018398315.1. Taxonomy (NCBI): domain Bacteria; kingdom Pseudomonadati; phylum Pseudomonadota; class Alphaproteobacteria; order Hyphomicrobiales; family Chelatococcaceae; genus Chelatococcus; species Chelatococcus sp. YT9. The sequence goes on along the minus strand of NZ_JAHBRW010000001.1, from coordinate 3,166,176 downwards.
CGCCGCACCTCCGTCGCCGTGACGCGAAGATTGACGAGGCGATGCCCCGCGAGCGGCAGCGATGCGTCATGCAGCAGCCGCTCGATGCGCGCCGCGGCGGCGAGTGCCGGCCGCGCTCCGCCCGGCCTGGACCAGACCGTCAGGCTGATGTCCTGCTCGTGCCCCCGGTCCGTCATAGTCGACCAGTCGCGGCAACGGGCCTCCCCGAAGACCACGAACACGCCTGACGCCGCACGCGGCACCGCGTCATGAATGCGTGCTCCGCCGAGAATGACGGTGAGATCCACATCCGCCGCGAGACGGCCAAGGATGGCGCGGCGGAGCGCCAGCACCGGGCTTTCCAGTTCCGCCGACGATGGATCACTCATCGTGTCGCTCATGGTGTCACCTCCTCGACGGTGCAGACAAGCCGGCGCCGGCGGCCATCGGGATCCGCCGCGCTCAGAACGGCGAACAGGCGCCTGCCGTCGCGGAACCGGTGATTGCCGGTGATGTCGCCGCGCCAGCGCAGCGTGACGCGATAGGCCATGGCGAGTTCGCGCCGGTCGCTGCGGTCGCGCTCGCTGGAGGTACCCTGCGTCCGCTCCATCGCCGCCCACAGCCGGGCGACCCTGCACCAGCGCCGTGTGACGCCGCCGACGTCGTCGAGGGTGTCGACCGCCCGCTCCAGAATGAGCGGGCGGCGCATCATGCCGATCTCCATGTCAGAGCCTCACCGGGCGATAGGGCGCGAGCAAAGCCGCGACTTCATCGGGAAGCGTGGCCGCGGCGGCGGTATCGCCCCGGCGCTCGTACCAGCCGGCAACGAGCTGACGCAGGGCCTGCCGCATTGGCATCGGCACACGCTCGGGATCTGTGCCGTAGCCCACCACGAGATCGAGCTCGATACCGGCTGTGGACACCCCCGGCTCCGGTACATCCGGGCCGAGTGCGATGCGGCCGACACCCGAGAGCGCGCCTACCACGAAATAGCCGGGGGGCACGGCCTGCAAACCGCCAGTTGCGTCGGCGATCCGCGCGGCCGCCAGCCCGAGCAGCGGGCCGATCGGCACGCGTAGGATGCGCGCCAGCGGCCAGGCGTCGAGCACCAACCGCCAGGTCTGGCGCATCATCTGGCGTCCGGTCGTGGTTTCGATCGCACCCCGCGCTGCGGTGATCAGCGAGGCGATCAAATCGTCGTCGCTGTCATCGCAGACGCGCAGATAGGTCTTCATGTCGATCAGTGAGACAGGCTCCCGCTCCGGCCCCTCGATCAATGTCGCGGTCATTCGCAGCTCCTGGACAAATCTCGCGCAGCTCTTTTGGCGAGACGCGTTGCCGATCGGCACTTCCCTTCCGGCGCCTCCGCGCTTAAGCGTTGGCGCGCCGAAAGGGAGCAACCGCATGTTTGAGACGAGCGCCATGCATGAGCTGAGTGCGAAGACCCGCACCATCGCGCGACATGCTCTGGCGCTCAGCCTCCTGGTGTCCGCTCTCCTCGCCGGCGCGCCCTCGGCAAAGGCGGTGGTCGGCGCCACCGGCGATGGGGGATCGCTCGCCGCGGCGAGCGTCATGGTCCTCGGATCCCGCGGCAGCGTCTGCTCGGCGGTCGTCGTTGCACCTGACGCTGTTCTGACCGCCGCTCATTGTGTAACCGGCGCCGATGCCTTCCGCGTGCATTTCCGCGAGCGGGGCGAGCCGGTCCTCATCGAACCGCGCTCCATAGCCGTTCATCCGGGCTACGTCCCAAACGCCATCCGCACGCGTCAAAGATCGATAGATCTGGCGCTGGTGCGCCTGCCATCGCCCTTGCCGGTGCAGTTTTCGACCGCCAGTCTCGTGGCCGCCCAGCGATCCCCTGCGCCTGGTACGTCCCTGATGCTCGGGGGTTGGGGCGTGGCTCGCGAGGGCGACGGCGCCTCGAGCGGCACCTTCCGCACGGCACCGCTCGCCGTCGTAGAACCTTACGGACCGAGCAGCATTCTGATCTGGGCAGCCGACAGACAAGGGCTAGGCAAGTCCGCGGGCGCCGGCGTCTGCCGGGGCGATTCCGGCGGGCCTATCGCGCTTAAGTCAGGCGCCATCATTGCCATCAGCACCTGGTCGAAGGGGCCGGGCAAGCGTGACTGCGGCCTCCTCAGCCAGGGCGTGCTCGTCGGTCCGCAGCGCGCCTTCATCGACAGGACGCTGGGGGGCTGGGGCCGGCGCGCGAGCTGGGTTGGGGATTGAACCACCCTGGAGCAAGTCCGTCTGTCGCGGACTTGCTCTATATTTTGTTTTTACGCATTTTCTTCACGCGCACCGGTTCCCACTTCGCTCGAAGATGCTCTAGCTCGCGGCGAATTTCAGCAGCTTGATCGCCGCGAAATCCTGCACACCGCCGCCGACGCGCTTGGTCGTGTAGAACAGCACATAGGGCTTCGATGAGAAGGGATCTCGCAGGACGCGCACGCCCGCGCGGTCCACTACGAGATAGCCGCGCCGGAAATCGCCGAACGCGATCGAGAGGCTATCCTCCGCGATGTCAGGCATGTCCTCGGCCTCGACGACTGGGAAGGACATCAAGGTCGCTGCCTGGCCCAGGGAGGCCGGCGGCTGCCAGAGATAATTGCCCTGGCTGTCCTTGAACTTGCGGATCGCGCTCTGCGTCTTGCGGTTCATCACGAAGGCCGCGTTCTGGCGATAGCCGGCCTTCAGCGCATAGATGAGATCGATCAGGATGTCGGAAGGGTTGCTCGCCGCGAAGGCGCCGTCGACGCCGGTCGATACCGTGCCAAGCTTGCCCCAGCTCCAGCTGGCTTCGGCCACCGTGTCATAGGCCAGGAAGCCCTTGGGCTTGTTAGTGCCGTCGCCGGTCACGAAGGCCGTGCCCTCCTGCTCGGCGAAAACCGTCTCAACCTCATCGGCCAGCCACTGCTCGATGTCGACGACCGCGTCGTCGAGCAGCGTCTGGGTGGCTGCCGGCATGGCATAGAGCTCCATGGCGGGGAAGCTGAGTTCCGCGAGCGTCGGGCTGTTGGTTTGCGGCCGCGCGGCGGTTTCCGCCACCCAGCCGGAGGCCGGCCCCGTGGTCGAGAAGGCGCGCTTGTAGAGGCCGCCCGAAATGACGCGGTTGCCGGAGATGGCGCGGATCGGCGAGATCGCCGCCAGACGCCGCAGCACTTCACGCTCCACTGTGGCCGGAACGAGATACCCGCCGTCGGGGCCGGAGCCTGCCGACAGGGCCTTGGCTTCCAACGTCTTGAGGCCGCCCGCCTCGCCGGATTTCATATAGCCGGCAAAGGCCGCCTTGTGCTCTTGCGCGGCCGCATCATCGGCCCCCTCCCCGGCTGCCGGCGCGCCGAGCGCCGGACGGCGCGCGGCCAGCGTCAACCGGTCGATCCGGCGCTTGGTCTCGTCGAGCGCCTGGTCGATGCGGCCGAGCTTCTCCTCGGTCACCACGTCGGCTCCAAGGCGGGTCTCGATCTCGCTGAGGCGGCTGTCATTCGTCTCGCGGAAGGCCTCGAACGTCGTGGCGAAATCAGCGAAGGCGGCCGCAACCTCCGTGCCGGCGGCCTTCGTTTCAGGGGCGATCAGATCCGTATGCATACAATCGTTCCTTCATGGATCAGAGAGAGAGGCGGACAGCCGCCCAGCGGCTGCGCGGATGACAGCGGCGAGATCCCCCGCGGGCCGCCCTGGGATCGGCAAGGGATGCGGCAAACGCTCTCGCAACAGGTCACGCTTGACGCTGCCGACACGCGCTCCGGGCAGCATCGGGAAGGTGACGAGCGAGATTTCCCAGAGATCGAGCCGGGCGATATGGCGCAGGCCATCGCGCGGATCGGTACGGGCACGTTCCGTGCGATAGCCGATGGAAAGCCCATCCACGGCGCCATCCCGCATCAGTGCATAGATTTCGCGGGCGCGCGCCACAGCGAGATTGAGCTGTCCCCGCACCTTCAATCCGCGCGCATCCTCCGCGAGCGCGAGCCAGCGGCCGATCGGCTCCCCGGGATTGTGCTGCCACAGGAGCTTGATACCCTGGATGCCGCGCCGCTCCAGACTTGCACGGAAGGCACCGCGCTCCACGACATCACGGCCGAGGTCGGGCACGCCGAACAAGCTGGCGTAGCCTTCGAACAGACCGGGCGCTGTAGCCGTCGGGATGAGCTTTACTGTGGGTGCGGCGCGTGGTTCCGGCTTCACCGGCCGGCTCGGGCCGGCTGCCGGCGGCCGCTGGCCAGCCCGGCGGCGCCCGCCTCCAATTGCTCCAGGATGCGCAAGAACGTCGCGATGGCTTCGTCCGGCTTATGGGGCTGGCGGGGGCGGCGCTGTGCAGGCCGGGCCTGCCGCGCGGGTGCAGCATTCATGCTTTTGTCTCCTTGCTGGGATCAGGGAGCGGCTCGATCGGCGAATGGGCCGCGTGGCGAAGGTTGAAGCGGGCGAGCTCGCCGACGAAAACGTCGAAGCGCCGGTTCGCGGCGCTGAGCTCGCGCAGGATGAGCACGAGCAGGGTCGAGGCGCCGCTCGCCCAGAGAAAGAGGGCGAGATGCGCGAGATCGCCCCGCGCGATAAAAATCTCTGTGATAGTGGCCATGACAGGCCTCCGACGATTCAGCCTGGGCTCGGGCCATAGCCGGTTGCCTCCCGCTTCTCGTCGCGATCGAGGAAATCGGCATCAGCAATGCGCCGCCACAGGGCTTCGCGCTCGCTGGACAGCGCCTCGATGCCATCGACATCCGGGACGAGCGTCAACCCGGGCTCATAGGCTGGTCCAAGCCATTGAGCGATGCTCTGGGCCGTGCGCTTGACGAGCGGGATGACCGCCTGCCGCCAGAAGGCGCGGTTGGCCTCGGCGAAATTCGCGTAGGTATTGTCGCCGGGCAGGCCCAGCATCAGCGGCGGCACGCCGAAGGCCAGCGCGATCTCGCGCGCTGCAGCTGCCTTCGCCTCAATGAAATCCATGTCCTTCGGCGAGAGCGACAGCTGCTTCCAGTCGAGCCCGCCATCGAGCAGCAGGGGACGGCCGGCATTGGCCGCACCTTGGAACTGCTCGTCGAGCTCGGCCTTCAGCCGCTCGAACTGCTGATCGGTGAGATTGGTGCCCTGCGGGCCGGCATACACCAGCGCGCCGGACGGTCGCGCCGCATTGTCGAGCAGCGCCTTGTTCCAGGCGCCCGTCGCGTTGTGGATGTCGAGCGCGGTCGCTGCCGCCTCCATGGGCGACAGCCCATAGTGGTCATCGACCGGGTTGAACAGGGCGAGATGCAGGATGGGCGGCAGGCGCTCGTCCTGGCGGAAGCGCACCGTGCCGCCGCCGATGGTGTAGTCATAGGCTTCCGGCCAACCATCGCCGCCCGGCACGACGCGCATGCGGTCCGGCCGCAGTGCGAATAGCTCGCGCGGCTCGCCGTCCAGAGTGACCACTTCGAGATAGGCATTGCCGGCCACCAGGAGATGGCCGTAGACGGCCTCGAGAAAGGCGGCTCCAGCCTCGCGTGGGTTGGGCCGGGCGAGAAGCTTGAGCAGCGGATGATCATCGAGTTCCCGGCGGCCGTCATAGGCAAGCCAAGGCACGGAGCCGGCGGCTTCGGCGATCAGCCGGACGCAGCGATGAACGACCGCGTTGCGCTGGAAGCCCTCGCGCGCCAGCGCTCCATAATCGCGCGGCGTCCAGACCGGCTTGCCCATTTGGTAAAGCGCGATCAGGGGCCCTGTCCGTGAGGCTTTGGCCTCGGGTGACAAAATGCCTTCCGGGCGTGGCGGCGCGTTCACCGCGCGCCCGATGAGGCGGGTGAGGAAGTTCGACATGAACTGAGCTTTCCGGTAGGGCCGTCCTGCGAATACGGAACGGCGTGATCAGAGGCGGCGCACGCGCGGCTCCCCCCGCCCCGTCAAGGCAAGCGCCGTTACAGCCCAGACCAGGGCATCCAGGCGATCGGGCGAGCGCCCGGAGGAGAGGCCACCGGGGCCGAAGTCGGCCATCTCGTCTTCGAGCGCCGGGAGCATACCCACATGCCGCACCCGCCCCTGCTCGTAGAGGGCTGCGACCGGCTCGGCACGCAAATATTTCCCGCGCGTCGCGCGCACCGTCGTGACGGGCACCGCGGGGTCGACCTCCCGGATGACGGCGGCCACCATCTCGCCGCCCTGGTTGACCTCTGCCACGAGCGCATCGGCTTCCAGCCGGCGATAGAGTGCGACCGCGATCTCGGCCCACTCGGCGGGACGCGCCCGTTCGCACGTCGCATCCTCCAGCACGAAGACCTGGCCTCCGGTATCGATGCCGGCCGCGACGATGCCGCAGGCATCAGCCCTTCGGCCCGATGACGCAGGCGGATCGACGGCCACGACGAGACGCGTCAGCGGGGGGGCCTTGTCGGCGCGTACAGATTCGATCGCTTCGCGGTTCCATAAGGCGTCGGCGCGCTCCTCGACGATTTCGCCGTCGAGTTCCTGCCGGCCGAGACGCGTGCCGGCGTAGCGGCCGACGATCGTATCGAGAAAAGCCGGAGCCAGATGAAAGGCATTGGCGCGGGTGGCTGCCCGCGACAGCACTGTGCGCGGCTCCACCATCAGCTTCTTCAAGAGGGGGATCGGGCGCGGCGTCGTCGTCACCACCTGCCGGGGACGCGTGCCCAGGCGCAACCCAAATTGCAGCATGTCCCAAGTCTCCTGCGCGTAACGCCATTTGCAGAGTTCGTCGACCCAGGCCGCCTCAAACTGCGGCCCTCGTAGCTGTTCGGGATCTTCGGCGGAGAAGGCCTGTGCAACTGCGCCGTTCGGCCACTCCAGCCGACGCCGCGTCGGCGTCCAGGTGGGCCGTTCATGTTTAGGGTGAATGGCGAGAAGACCGGAAACGCCCTCGATCATCACATCGCGAACATCGGCCGCTGTCTCACCGACGAGAGCGATCCGCCTGACCGGGGCCGACGCAAAGGACGGGTGTCCAAGCGCCATTCCCCGTACCCATTCCGCGCCGGTTCTCGTCTTGCCCGCGCCGCGTCCGCCAAGCACCAGCCAGACGGTCCAGTCGTCTTGGATCGCGCTCAAAGGGGGTGGCAGCTGATCGGGACGGGCAAAGAGAGGCCAGTAGTGCATCAGCCAGTCAAGAAGCCGGGCATCACAGCTCGCCAGCAGCGGCGTCAGCATCCCGCGCGCGGCGCAGTCGATCAATGCGCTCCGCAAGCTCGCGTCGGAAATCGTCGAGATCCCGGACATCGCCGCCCTCCTCTTCTGGTGCTGTCGCTTCGACAGTGTGTTCGTCTGCCTCAAGGGCGAGGAGATCGCGCAGCGTCTTCACCACGATGGCCAGGGTGCGAGCATCTTTCTCGCGCTCGCCGGGCTCCGTCTTGCCGTCGGCCAGACGTCTCTCTACTTCCCGCACCTGCGCTTCCGCGGTGCGCCAGAGGCGTGCGACGAGAGATCCCCTTTTGGGTTTCTTGCTTTTAGCGCCTGGAGGCGCCGCGGACGGCGGCGGCCTGCCTCCCGCCACAGACTTCGCCTTCGTCTTTGCACTGCGAGGGGTTTTTGCTGAAGCCGAAGTCTTTGCGCACGCCGAGGCGGCCGGCCTGTCGGATGGAGTTGAAAGGGCATTTCGCACCGCAGTCCGGCCCCACCCGGTGGCGGCCATAATCCCGGCAATGGAAGCGCCTTCAGCGCGGCGGCGGCGCATGTCCGCCACGTCGTCCGCAGATGGAGAGGCCATGAAATTGTCCTGTCAACGCTGACCAACTCCCAAGAGCAGACGAAGCTGCTTCCGGAATTGCGTCAGACCAGGGAATTGAAGGTTTTCCGCTCCAGAGCGGCGGCGGCACCGCTGCCAACGGCGCCGCACCGCTCCCCTTTGATAAGCCGACCGGCGCGACCCCACCAATGAGTCGGGCTCAGGCGTAATTCTTGAGCATGGCTGAACCCTACCTCACCAGCGGCTCGCTGTCAAGGATAATTTTCCTATTCTAGGAATAACGCGCTATCCTGGTCACATTGCGGGCCAAAACTGCGTTGTTTAGGTCACACCTGTTGCCAAACAACACACTTCACCGAGCCGTGAGCGGTATTTGCCCCAGTACGGTCACGTTCAAGGAACTTTTGGCCTTAGTTCTCAATGTATCAGGGGCCGTTTTCTACGCGGCTCCAAGATTTTCCCCGGCAGAGGTCAATTATGGTTGGTTTGACACGGCGTATGTTGATGGGCGGCGGGCTCGTGGCTTTGGGTGGATGCGTTTCACGCCCGCCGGTTCCGGTGGAAGTCGGGCCTGCCTATGATCGATCCTTCGAGCGGATGTACGCCGCTATCGATAACGAGCGCTTTCCTGTTCCTGCTGTCGACTTGTCGGAAATCGATCCGGAATTCCTGCGGCGGGAAGTCGCCTATGATACGACCCAGCAGCCGGGAACCATCGTGGTGGATCCGAACGATCGTTTCCTCTACCTCGTGCGACCGAACGGCCGCGCCATGCGCTATGGCATTGGGGTCGGGCGCGAGGGCTTCGGTTGGAGCGGCAACGCCCAGGTGCGGCGCAAGGCGCAATGGCCGACTTGGACACCTCCCGCGCAGATGATCAAGCGCCAGCCGGAACTGCGCCAGTATGCCGGAGGCATGCCCGGCGGTCCGGAAAACCCGCTCGGCGCGCGCGCGCTTTATCTTTATCAGGGCGATCGCGATACTCTGTACCGCATCCACGGCACCAACGAGCCTTGGACGATTGGCCAGGCCGTGTCGTCGGGCTGCATCCGGCTGATCAACCAGGATATCATCGACCTCTATTCGCGGGTTCCCACGGGCACCAAGGTCCTCGTGCTCCGCAGCGATCCCGATCTGATGGCGCAGGGCTGACAGCGGTCACGCCGACGTCACCAGCATAAGCGTCACCATGATCTCGAAGGCACCGGGATCGCTCCAATGCTCTGGAGCAATCCCGGGGTCAGTCGGAGCGCCGGCGCGCACGTTTGGGTACCTTGTTCGGCCAGCTGACGATCCGATCCGGAAAGTCTTCCTCCGGCAGGTCCTCCTCGCTCGTCACGGACCGCCCGCGCAGCGATACGCCTGCCATGTGAACGGTTTCCGGGTCTCCCGAAACGAGCGGATGCCACCAGTAGAGATCCACGCCCTCGCGTACGAGACGGTAGGCGCAGGTCGGAGGCAGCCATGACAGCCGCCCGACCTCCTCGACGGTCAGGCGGATGCAGTCATGCACGTAGGCCTGGCGATTTGGATAATCGCGGCAACGGCAGCTGTCGGTATCGAGAAGACGGCAAGCGATGTCCGTGAAATGAATGGTACCTGTGTCCTCATCCTCAAGCTTGACGAGGCAGCAGCGGCCGCAACCGTCGCACAACGACTCCCACTCGGTCTCATCCATCTGGGCCAGCGTTTTCGTCTTCCAGAACGGTAACTCCGCCGAGTCACGCGGCTCCGCATTTATCGACTCTTTACCGCAGATCTTATCTTTGAATTCGGCGGCGGCCATTTACCATAATACCTTGTCAGACACACAAATGATGCAAGGGATGCGAAAGGTATGCGTCGCATAACGGATCCCGGCGGCGCGTGGAAGTGCAGCCCGATAAAGCAGCACTTATCGCGTCAATATGGCCGTCTTTTGCGTCGTGCATGGTGTTGATAAGCGCTATCGTATCCATCTTATGTATCGGTAATAGCAAACATTAAGGCGGGTTGGCGTGCTATCGTTCGGTGGAGCCTCGTTTTGGAAGCGCCTTAAGCGTCGGGCCCTGGCCTTCGACTCTAAGGTGGATTCGAGCCTCTACGATGCCAGCCGAGACTTCAATGAGGTGTGGTTACGGATCTGCGCCTATTCCGACAGGCTGCGCGTTCGTGGCTTTGCCCGTATTGCCAATGAGCTCGCCTGTGAAGGCCTGACGCTTGGGCTTGCCGGTGGTATCCTGATGCTCGCCCTCGCCATTCCCGCCTTCCGGGAGACGAGCGAGGACTGGCTGAAGCGGCCGGAGCTGGCGGTCACCTTCCTGGACCGCTACGGCAACGAGATCGGCAAGCGCGGCATCCTCCATGATGATACGCTGGCTATCCAGGACATCCCCGACGTCTTCATAAAGGCCGTTCTCGCGACCGAGGACCGGCGCTTCTATGACCATTTCGGCATTGACGTCATCGGCACGCTGCGCGCCGCCTCCGCCAATGCCCGCGCTGAGGGCGTGGTGCAGGGCGGTTCTTCGATCACGCAGCAGCTTGCGAAGAACCTCTTTCTCAACAACGAGCGATCGCTGGAGCGCAAGGTCAAGGAAGCCTTCCTCGCGCTGTGGCTGGAATCGCGCCTGACGAAAAACGAGATCCTGAAGCTTTATCTGGATCGCGCCTACATGGGCGGCAGCACCTTCGGTGTGGTCGCCGCGACCGAATTCTACTTCGGCAAATCGGTCAAGGATCTGACGCTTCCGGAAGCCGCGATGCTCGCCGGCCTGTTCAAGGCGCCCTCGAAGTTTGCTCCCCACGTCAATCTGCCCGCCGCCCGTGCCCGCGCTGCGGACGTGCTGAGCAACATGGTCGCGGCGAATGTGCTGAGCGAGGGACAGGCCGAGATGGCCCGCCGCAACCCCGCAACGCCGATCGACCGTCGCCGCGAGGTCAGCCCGGACTATTACCTCGACTGGGCCTTCGAAGAGGTCAAACGGCTCGCGGACGAGGGCAAGTTCGGCGAGGAACGCGTTCTTACGGTCAAGACGGGTCTCGACATCTTTGTTCAGCACAGCGCCGAGAGTGCGCTGGAGGAGAACCTGCGCCGGGATGGCAAGCGCTTCAATGCGAGCCAGGGCGCGATGGCTGTGCTTGAGCCAGACGGCAATGTACGCGCCATGGTCGGCGGCCGCGATTACGGCGCGAGTCAGTTCAACCGGGCGACAAACGCTCTTCGGCAGCCCGGCTCCTCCTACAAGCCCTTCGTCTACACCGCGGCGCTGGAAGCGGGCCTCTATAAACCCAACACAATCGTCACCGACGCTCCGGTCTGCATCGGCAACTGGTGCCCGAACAACTATGGCCGCTCTTACGGCGGGTCGATGCCGCTGATTACCGCTCTTGCGAAGTCGATCAACACGATTCCCGTCCGAATGTCGCTGGCGCTCGGCAAGGGCAACGCCAGGGTCGGTCGCGCCAAAATCATCGAGATGAGCCACCGCATGGGGCTTACCACCAATCTCGAAGATACGCCCTCCCTGCCGATCGGTGCCGGTGTTGTGACCGTTCTCGACATGGCATCGGGCTACGCAGTCTTCGCCAATGGCGGGAAAAGGGCGAAACCCTATAGCGCGATCGAAGTCCGGAACGGGCGCGGCGAGATCATCTGGCGTCACGACAGCGAGGCGCCGCCACAGCAGATCATCGCCCCATCGGTGATCGCGGACATGAATGTCATGCTGCAGCGCGTTGTCGAAGGCGGCACAGGCGGCCGCGCACGCCTTCCCGGGATCGTTGTCGCAGGCAAGACCGGCACGACCAATGCCTACCGCGACGCCTGGTTCGTCGGCTTCACGGGCAACCTCGTCGCGAGCGTCTGGCTCGGCAATGATGACTACACCTCCACCCGCAACCTGACCGGCGGCGTTCTGCCCGCCCAGATCTGGCACGACACGATGGCGCCGATCCTGGTCGGCACGGACCAGAAACCCCTTCTGGGAATCGATGTGAAACCCGGCGCCGGGGAGAAGCCGGTTGCCGCCAACGCGCCCGCCGCCAGCGAAAGCGGACGTGGCGGACCCATGACGCTGTCACGCCGTTCCTATGAGGCTTTGAACAGCGTGACCGATCTCATCAAGGCCGCCGGCCCCCCGCCGCGCCGACAGGCAGCGGGAGCGCGCGTGCCAGCCACACCGAACGTTTTCGGCTCGGCCACGCCGCCCGTCGCCATGCCCTGATACTCAAGAAACGATGCTTCTCACGGCACCGTGGTGAACCTATTGCATCATCTCATTTGCGCCGTACTCCAGCAGCCTATCAGCATGCAGGGATTGCAGGGTGCCCCCGGACGAGCCGGGGTTGACGCTGCAACCCCGCCGCCGCTTGATGATTGCGGATGCCTTGTGCTCCTCCACCCTCGATTCGCTCGATCCTGACCCGCCGTTGCCGTGCGCTCATTCATCGCCCTGCCCCTGATCTTCGCCATTGGCGCCGCCACCGGCCTCGGCTCGGCCTATTTCGCCGTGAAGGGGGATCCGGCATTCGGTGCTGTCAAATCCGGTCAATGGGTGACGTGGCCGGAGCTCGGCTCAGTGACGATCGATCCCTATGCGCTCGCCAATCTGGCGCGTTCGGCCCGGATTCCGCTTGCGTCGGGAGAAGGCTATGTATTCACCGCGAGCACGGACGAAGCCGGCCGTCCCCTCGACAGTACCTGTCGCTACACGTTGTCGGGTCCCTCGCCGCGGGCACGCGCCTGGACAGTAACGATCTATGATGCGAACGGCGAGCTGTCGCCCAATGCCCTGCAGCGGGACGGGTTCACCTCTCGTGAGCTGACACTTTCTGCCGATGGCACCATCAACATCAATCTTTCACGCGAAGCGACGCCCGGCGACTGGCTTCCTTTGCCGGCAACGCGGGCATTTTCAGCGGTCCTTCGCCTTTACGACACGGCCTTGTCTCCGACGTCCGGAGCCATCAGCAGCATCGGCCTTCCGACACTGAAGCGGACGGCGTGCTAATGGGGCGCATCCTCGGTTCATTCACGCTGACCTTGGTCGCCGGTCTTATTCTCGGCGCAGCGGTCCATATCCTGACGATCTTTGCGATCCCTTATCTGGCAGAGCATAATGCGTACGCTCGCTTTGGCACGGACGACGGCGCGAGCGACCTTCTTTTCCCCAACCCTGCGAAGCATCCGCCCTTCCCCCAGCCAGATCCGGCTGTGGCGGTGGCAGCGTGCTCGTTCGACCTCAGCAAAGGCCCCATCATTGCCTCGGCCAAGCTTGAGGCGAGCTTCGCGTCCCTATCCGTTCACGCGCGTGGAGGCCAAGTGCTCTATGCCATCACCGACCAGGCCGCGACCCGAGGTCAGGTGAAGCTCACGCTCATGTCTCAAGCTTATTTCGACGAGTTTGTCGCGGATAGCGAAGACGCGACGGCAACCAACACCCTGCGCCTCGTGACGACGGAGAACACCGGGCTCGTCGTGATCCGCGTTCTCGCTGCTTTCCCGACCGAAATGCCGGAGGCGAAGAAAACTGCGGAAAGCCTGCTCTGTGCGCCGCAGCCGCCAAACCCTCGGTCGTAAGGATAAATCCTGGAAAACCTAAGACGATTGATGGATTGCAAACATCGCGGTGGCGGTCAGATCTGTCGCGTAGGCCCGCACGTCAGCAGACATTCTTGTCACGCTGCGGTGCTTGCCTCTTGCCGCGCCGCGGCAGCTTCCGCGATGGCGTCTCATGCCGCTCATAGTGAACGCCCATGAAAAGCAGGAGCTCGGCAGGCTTGTCCGATCGGACCGTCGGACGGCGCATCCGAGACTTGAATGCGGCTTGATCCGCCAACTGAACAACCTGCCCTAACTGAGTACCGGCAATTTGGTCCATCGCGGCCTCCGTACAGCGTCCCGAACCGGGTTGCGTCCATCCTCATTAGGAATCGTACGGCGTGGTTAAATGTTCCTTAAATGGAGGTGACTTGCTCTGCAAAAACACAATCAGAAATTGCACCCCGGCCATGAATTTGCGGGATGCGAGAATTTCGCCCGCAACTATAGCACGTCCAGCCGGCGCAATAGAGGCCGCCGGCCGGGGTGGGACCTTCTCACCGCGATCGATTCATGTTCCGCTAACCATTCGACGAGACGGACGCGCGGCCTGCGTCAATATTCCAGCAGAGCGCGCAATCTTTCATCCAACCTTTGAAAGGCGTCATCACTCCTTGGCCAGGTTGAGGAAATGGCGCCCCTCTCGATCCTCCACCTCGACGATCCATAAATCCGGATCGAAAGTGATCTCACGCTGAAGCTTTTCTTCCGCCGCAAGCGGGCTTGGGTCGCCCAGCGGGACCTGGAGGAAAAAGCGCTCTTCCGGCTGATCGCCTGTCAGGCTCTGCGGTGCTGGCCCGTAGAGCGCGCAGGTGCCATCCAGCGGATCAACCTTGATGAAAACCGCTCCGGCCTCGGCGGCACCGCGCCGGCGCAAAACGGCATAAGCGCCCTCTACTGAACAGCGCCTGATATAGGCAGGCACCCAGAAATCAGTCCTCAGCCGCATGGCGAATGTCCCGGTCCCCCTTATTCAACCGGCATGCCGCTAGCCGCGGCAAGGGCCTCCAGCGTCCGCGCGCCGAGTTCGCCTGTGACGGCCAAGCCATGGTCCTTCTCGAAGATCTCGATCGCCTTCTGCGTAGCCGGCCCCATCAATCCATCAGGCTTGATGACGTAGCCCAGCTTGAGCAGGGCCTTCTGCGCATTGAGCAGCACGAGCGAGGCCTGCGGCGTTGCATTGATCGTGCCCGTGGTGGCTGGCAAACCACCGCGGATGAAATCGCCGATAGCGTCCGGCCGCGCGGGCGGCAACGCAGCGGTCGTCTCGCGCGGTGCCGGCGGCACTCGCTCCGGGCGGTTTGGTGGCTGGACGGCAGCCGGCGCCGTGGGCACAGCGACTCGCTGCGGCGGAACCGGCACCGTCGCCGGGGTCGGGGATTCAGCTGGCCGTTGAGTTGTCTCCGACACCGCGCGGCCACGGTCGGAACCGAACAGCGGCGCCGGATGCTGGCCAGGTTGCAGCGCAACCGCATTGACCACGATGAAAACCGCGCAACTCGTCATCAGAAGGGTGGTTAGGGCCGTCGCGGGCCGTCGGACAAGCGGGATGGCGATTATCTTCAGAATAGCGATAGGGCGGACCCCGCTCGCGATAGCGCCCGCGATCGAGCGGGACGTCGATGTCTTCGCCCCCTTCCCGCGCGCACTGCGAGCTTGGGCAGTCGTTTGGCCGCGTGTGCGCGCTCGCGGCTTTTCCGGAGCGCTGTCGTAGATCCTGAAATCGTGATCGGAACGAGCTAGAACTTCACGCACGACGCTTCACAGCCTCTTTTTCATGGTCGTCTTTGCGACGATTAGCCCAGGGCATTGGCAGCCCTATGTCCAGTCGCTGGCGCGTTGGCCGGGCCACGACACCGGTGCGGCAATCCTGAGGCAGCGACACGGTCACTGTTGTGCCCTTGCCGGCGGTGCTCGCGATATCGATTGTGCCATGGTGCAGCGATATGAGCCCATTAACGACCGATAGGCCCAGCCCGGTTCCTTCATAAGGCCGGTCGTAAGACGAGCGCGCCTGGAAGAACGGAGAGCCGAGCCTTGGAATATCCTCTTCCGCGATGCCGATCCCGGTATCCGCGACACTGAGAACGAAACGCTCGCCCTCGACCTTTGCACTCACACGAACTTCTCCGCCCGGCGGCGTGAATTTCACCGCATTCGCAATGAGGTTGAGCACAATTTGCCGGCAAGCGCGCTGGTCGGCTACCAGCACATGGTCGTTACGCTCGAACTGACGGCGGAGGACGATCTCGGCATCCTTGGCCTTGAGCTGCATGAGATCGCAACAATCATTGAGCAAGGCGCTCACATCGAAGGGCTCGAATTCAACCTCGAAATTGCCCGCCTCGATCCGCGACATGTCGAGCAGCATGTTCACCATTTCCAGGAGATGGCGGCCCGAGTTCTGCACGATCATTGCATACTCACGCTGCCGCGCCTGATCGTGCGGTGATAGTGCGGGGCTCGCTAGGATCTCGGAAAAACCAATGATGGCATTGAGGGGCGTGCGCAATTCATGGCTGACGGTCGCCAGGAAGCGGCTTTTGGCCTCATTGGCGCTTTCGGCTTGGCTCAGAGCCTCGTCGAGTTCAGCCTCATGCTGTTTGAGGGGGGTGATGTCGCGCGTCACCGCAACGACAGCATAGGTATCGTCCAGAAGTTCGCCCGCAGCATTCTGGGCGCGTTTGACGGTCATCTCTACCCAGATGAAGCTGCTCGCGGCCGGGCCTGTCTCCGGGTCGGAGGAAGCCACGTTGAGCCGGAACTGCGTGTTCAAGGGCCCTGTGGTGAAAACGGCATCAGTCAGCGTCTTGATGAAGCCGGGGCGGTCAGCGATGTGGACGAGATCGAACAGGCCGCGCCCATAAAGCCGCTGCGCCGGAAGGCCGGTCAGGATTTCGGCGGCCGAGCTGACGAAAACCACCGAGCCGCTGCGATCATGCCATGTGACGAGATCGCCTATCGTCTCCAGAACCACCTGATCGCGTGCGTCGTGCTGGGCGATAACGGCACGGTCCTTGGCCTCTCGGCGGCAGGCTGCGAGCGCCTGCGTCGCCACATAGCCGATCGCCGCCGACGCGCAGAGCGGCATCATGAGCCCCGGCTGCACACCACCGGCTTGCACGAAGCCGAGCGCCTGAAGGATCGCGACGGTAAAGGCGGCGGCGACACCCATGAAGCTCGACGCCAGCACCAGGCGTGTCGAGCCTGACAGAAGCGCCTCCACCGGCAGGGCCACGAGGCAGATCAGCGCGGGCGAGGTCGTGCCTCCGGAAGCGGTCGCGAGCACTAGGACGAGCAGCGCGAAGGATGCCGACGACAGACCGTAGGCAACATCGAGCCGGCCGGTCTGCGACAGCAGCACGACGGCGCCGATCGGGGCAGCGAGGAGAATGAGCACGAGGAGCTGCGCGAGCGACGGCACGCCGAAAACCGCGAGATAGAGCGGTAGCGCCGTCAGGGCAACGAAAGCAACGATCAGGCGTGTTACGATGAAATGCTCGTGACGCGCGCGTTCATCTTCATCCTCCCCGACCGAGGGGTGAATCAAGTTCGCCAGGCGTTGACGCAACGACAATCCAGAGATCAAAGCGGTCACGGTCGTCACACGCTCGATAGGCGCGCCCCTTTCCATTGAGCCCACACAATGGCAGTTGCGGCTTAAACGAACGCTAAGAAACGCTTTGCATCTTACCCCGACAGTGCGGCAACGCCGAGAGGCCTGCGTGAGACGGCCATTTTGCCGTCGGGGAGACGTGATGTGAGCGATGTTCCATGAGTTTGCTATGGCGCTGCGCCATCTGCATCGCGGCGATCTACTGGTTCTCGCCCGTTCACGACCGCGCGGAGGAACAGCATCACGCCACTCCCCCAGCCGCGGCCCAATCCCGCAGCGCCATCACCGGCAGTGTTGGCAAGACGGGTCCGGGAACAACGCGCCCTCTATCCCCAGCGGATAACGCCCGCGATCTCATCACCGCCGCCGAGCAAGCCACGCGTCTCCTGAATTCACTCGATGCGGAGACGCGCCGACACCTGATCGATGCGCTGATCGCCACACCGGCCGGCGGCGCAACCGGAGCTCGGCAGAAATAACTCTCCCTTCCGGCCTGTCTGGCATCTTCCTTCCCTTTCCGCTCTCGTGGGCCCGAGAAATGGATGTCCGTCGCGTTGACAGACGAAAATGCTCTGGCCCTTTGCATGTGGAGGGCCCATATCACCTCTGAACCTTGACGGAGCGGGTCAACACCGGCCTGCCAAGACATCGAAGCAAAAGCCCGAACCAAGGATAGTTTCATGCAGCCGCCGCTCGACGAGATACTCGACAATTTCGAGTTCCTCGACGATTGGGATGATCGTTACCGCTACCTCATCGAGCTGGGGCGGATGCTGGAGCCGCTGCCGGATGGCGCCCGCTCCGAGGCCAACAAGGTTCGAGGCTGCGCCAGCCAGGTTTGGCTCGAGACGCAGATCACCCGCAATGCCGACGACGAGCCGGTGGTGAGTTTCCGTGGCGACAGCGACGCGCATATCGTCCGAGGGTTGGTCGGGCTGACTTTTGCCATCTTCTCCGGCCACACCGCCCGCGAGATTGTCGGAACGGATGCGCTCGCGCTATTCAACAAGCTTGGGCTTGGTGACCATCTGACCCCGCAGCGCTCGAACGGCCTGCGATCGATGGTCGAGCGCATTAAAACCGACGCACGAACTGCCCTTGCCGAAGCGGCAACGTGAGCAAGACAAGCTGACCGTGGCCGCCTGCGAGGGCTCAATGCAACGTTCAGGCTTCCATGCGATCGACCGGCGCATGCCACCAGCGAATACCACTGGCCGCAGCGCTTCCTTTTGCCTCGGCGGACAACCCATAAGCCTCTGCCAATCGCCGCAGGGCTAGTTGCAGGATCACCTTGCCCGAGCGCGGCGGCCAGCCCCGCTCGCGCTCAACCGTTTCAAGCCCCTTCAGGAAGCCGCAGACATCCATGAGAAGGCCAGCGAAATCAGAGCCGACAGCCTGAAGCGCACGCCGGGCGCGTTGCCGGGCGGCGATCATTGCATCCGTCGCCGCGGCGGGGCCTTGCCCCCCTTGACCCACTGGCCCTGCCGTCCAACGCATCGTGACCTTGGGCAGGAGCTGAGCAATGGTCAGGTCCGCGCGCAGCCGCTCGCCTGCCTCGAAACAGACTGCATCGACAAAAGGTCGACCGTTACGATCGTGGCGAGCCCTGAGCCAGGCAAGCGGACTCTCCCCTTCGTCGACGCGCACCTTTCGTCGCACGCCCGCCACCTCCAGCGTCCTTTCTGCGGTGTTGAGGTGCTGACTCGCAAAGCGCTCCTCCGGCTCGGCTGACCGCCTGCGCAAGTGTGCGACGCCCGCTGACGTGATCACCAATACGCGCCTTGGACCGGTCCCTTCCCATATCGCGAGATCATGCGCGACGAGCATGCCCGCCGCAGCGAGAGGCAAACGTCCCGCACCCAGTGTCACGCCCTTGCGCTCGACAAAAAGGTTGATGTCATCGGGCATTTCCGTGAGTTGACGGGCGCTTGCTCCGCGAGCCGCAATATGGGTCAGGAGGCGCACCGCCGCTGCGGAGAGCTGCCCGCTTCCATTTGCTCGATCATCATTTCGCATCGTGCACCTCGGCAATGTTCATGATATGTTCTAGTTATCGCTTCCTATCTGGCCCGGTGAAGGCCCGTCGGAAGTCGATCGGCGTGATATAATATGAATATATTCCTATTTTCGAAATTGCAACAAAAAACGCCGGCCTGGAAGGCCGACGCGGGAGTGACGCGCTCAATTCGCCCGTCGTATGCAGGCATGCGGGCGAGGCGGTGCCCGTCTTGTTACCGCTGGGGCACGAAACAGGGCTGAGCAGGCTCAGCCCTATCTTCAAAACGGCCCTTTTCTCGGCCTTCTCGGAGTTCACATGGTCTAGACGATCACCGAATTCCACATGAGGTTGGCTACGTCGCTCTGTTCTGAAGGGCCTCAGCAGCTCAACCGCGACCGCCGCGCCGTTTCCGCCTTTGCTGGCCAAGACCCATATCCTTGGCAAGCTGCGAGCGTGCCTTGGCATAGTTGGGGGCGACCATGGGATAGTCAGATGGCAGACCCCATTTCTCGCGGTATTGCTCCGGCGTGATATCATACTGCGTACGCAGGTGCCGCTTGAGAGACTTGAACTTCTTTCCGTCCTCAAGGCAAATGAGGTAATCCGGCGTAATAGACTTCTTGATGGAGATCGCCGGCTTCGGCGCCTCCACCGGCTCCTCGATCGGGCCGCTGGTGACACGCGCCAGTGCGGCGTGCACCTCACCGATCATCGCAGCCACGTCACTCGGCCCGACAGTATTATTGCTGACATAGGCCGACACGATATCAGCGGTGAGTTCAACGTAGTTCGTATTAGTCTCGGCGTCGTTTATCACAGCTTGCTTTCCTTTTCCCCATTCAATAGCGCCCGCGCGCAGTAACGTTTCACGCCTCCGCAGACGAACCCCACGACAAAAGCAACGCGCCCAAGCGCCACATCCCTGCAGAAAGTAAATATTGGATAATACTTTGATAATCAATAAAAGAAAAACAATTGCCTTGTATCTTATCGATCAGACACACTATGTATAAAGATATACTTCGCAACAATGAGGCATCTTATTTTATTGAACCTACCCCATTGATCAGGAAATCGATCCAATCATTACCTGTCGATGACAGTACTGCTGCACAACGAGCGCTTTGCGCCTGGTGCTGTGGGGCATTTTCGATCCCCCACGAGCGCAGTTCCCCGGTACATATTTGGAATGAAAAGTTGCGCTGGATGGGAGAAGCGGAATGCGACGAGGAATTGCAATCGCCCTTTCCGTGCTCTCCGGGCGACGGACGCCTCGAGCCGAATCGACCCTGGCAAATACGGCTTCACAGGCCTCTGCACCATGTTCTAGTAAGGTGGCCTCGTCAGCGCACGGAGCGGAGAGGCGCGAACGCCGGAGCTCCAAGGAGGCTCATATGAAGCAGAACCAGCCCCTCGCCGAGCCGCCGGTTGCTCCCACCAGCCCCCATGAGACCATCGTCCATGGCGTGACGCTCCGTGACGACTACGCTTGGCTGAAAGCCGATAACTGGCGGGAAGTCCTCGCAGATCCTTCCACGTTGCCTGCCCACATCCGCACCCATCTGGAGGCAGAGAATGCATTCGCGGATGCCGTCCTTTCTCCCCTCGCCGACCTGCGCAAGATCCTGGTTGCTGAGATGCGCGGACGTATCCGCGAAGACGACGCGAGTGTCCCGGCTCGCGATGGCCCGTTCTATTACTACACGCGGTATCGCGAAGGGGGGCAACACCCCCTGATCTGCCGGGCTTCGGCGTCGACGATGGATATCGGCCCGGCATTCGGAGCCCCGCCCGCGGACGACACGGATATCCTGCTCGATGGTGACGCGCTCGCGCAGGGCAAAGCCTTCTTCGATCTCGCCGAGGCTGTCCAGTCACCCGATCACGGCCGCCTCGCCTGGTGCGCCGACGACACCGGCGCGGAGTTCAACGTGATCCGCGTACGCGATATCGCGTCCGGGTGCGATCTCGACGACCGGATAGAGAAGGCCTCCGATGATGTTGTCTGGGCTGCCGACGGAACGGCGTTCTACTATGTTCGGCTCGACGATAACCATCGCCCTTGCGAGGTGCTGTTGCATCGTCTCGGAACGCCGGCAGCAGACGATACGCTGATCTTCAGAAGCAACGACCCCGCTTGGTTCATCAATCTCACACAGACACAATCGCGACGCTTCGCCATCATCTCTGTCAGCGACCACGAGACCTCTGAAGCCCACCTCCTCGATCTCCATGAAGACACGCCGCAGCCCCGCCTCGTGGCCGCTCGCGAGGACAATCTTCGCTATGAGGTAGAACACCACGGTGAGGCGCTGTTCATCCTGACGAATGCCGATGGCGCAGAGGACTTCAAGATCGTCACCGCTCCCCTGGCGAGCCCTGAGCGCGCGCATTGGCGAGATACGGTGCCCCATCGCCGGGGCATCTTCGTGTTGGCCCAGCTCGTCCTTCAGCAATACCTGGTTCGGCTTGAACGCGAGAATGCGCTGCCACGCATCGTCATTCGCACGCTGGCTACGGGTGAGGAGCATGCCATCAGCATCCCGGAAGAAGCCTATCGGCTCTCTCTCGGTGAGGTCCTGGAATTCGAGACCAATCAGTTGCGCTTCGTCTACTCCTCGATGACGACGCCCAACGAAACCTATGATTACGACATGGCGACGCATGAGCGTGTGCTGAGGAAGCGCCAGACCATCCCATCCGGCCATGATCCCGCCGCCTATGTCACGCGCCGCCTCTTCGCCACCGCGGCCGACGGCGAATTGATACCCGTCTCCATTCTCCACCGCCGCGAAACCCCAATCGACGGCAGCGCCCCTTGCCTGCTCTACGGCTACGGGGCCTACGGCCACGCGCTGTCTGCCGGCTTCAGCGCCAACAATCTCTCCCTGGTGGACCGCGGCTTTGTCTATGCCATTGCCCATGTGCGAGGCGGCAACGAGAAAGGCTGGCACTGGTATCTCGACGGCAAGCGCGACAAGAAGCCGAACACCTTTTCGGATTTCATCGCGGCTGCCCGCCACCTCATCTCTGCCGGCTATACAGCCGCCGGGCGGATCGCCGCTCACGGCGGCAGCGCGGGCGGAATGCTGATGGGCGCTGTTGCCAATGACGCGCCTGAACTCTTCGCCGGGATCTTGGCGGAAGTGCCCTTCGTCGATGTGCTGAATACGATGCTAGACGGCGATCTGCCGCTCACGCCGCCGGAATGGCCGGAATGGGGCAACCCCATCACAGACCAAGCCGCGTTCGCGCGTATCCGAGCGTACTCGCCCTATGATCAGGTGAGGCCGCAGCGCTATCCAGCGATCCTGGCGCTCGGTGGCTTGTCGGATCCGCGGGTTACCTATTGGGAGCCGGCGAAATGGGTCGCGAAGGTCCGTGCTACGGCAACCGGCGGTGGCCCATTCCTGCTGCGCACCAACATGGAGGCCGGCCACGGTGGTGCGGCCGGCCGTTTCGATCGGCTTGACGAGATCGCTCTCGTCTACGCGTTCGCCCTCGGAGTCGTCCAGGGAACGTTGGTCTCGGCCTCCGCCTCCTGACGATCGTCATCAGCGTGGGCGCTCGCCTCGGCACTTTCCCCCCCCTCCTCGCTCGCCGCCACATAGGCTTTGAGTTCATCGAGCGAGCGGAAGCGATAGGTGCCGCGGCTCGTCTCTGCCTCGATGGACCCATCGGAGAACATGACGTAAAGATTGCCGCCCGCGCTGTAAGTTCCCACCACGGTCGGCACGGGGTCGGGCACGAAATCCGACGAGGCCGGCTCGTCTTCCACCGTCAAGTCTTCGGCGCCGGCAGCTTCATGCTCGGATATCTCGGCCTCGACGGGCTGCGGCGATGAGGGCTCATGACCAGACGGAGCTTCCCCCTCTGCGAGGGAAGCACTGTCCTCTTCGCGCTGCCGGCCGCCGCCGCTGAAGAATTCATCGTCGTCAGCCACCGCGGCAGCCGGGCGGACCATCTCTCGCTCGTCGTCCACAAGCGGCGCGGCGGTGTCGGAGGGAAGCCTGTCTTCTTCGGCCGCTGAGGGACGATCCACCTGCAGATAGGCGCGTTCCTCATTGACCGGCGTCATTCCGCGCCATGGCGCCTCGCGCGTGCTGGCACCGTCCTCGCGAACATCTTCCTCTGCCGGACGGGCTTCGGCATCCTCGACCACCGGCGCGGGCACGTCGAGACGAGGCTCCTCGCTGGAGAACGCGCGGTTTGGGGTCACCGCCAGAGCCGCGGCTGCTATCCGGGCAGCGCGTTCCGCATCCGTCTCGGAGCTCGTGGCCACTTCACTGCGCCTGCGGAACAGGGACCAACGCGCTTTCCGCTCGGCAGCCGTTTGCTCCGGCGTCTTCTCCGCAGGGATCGAACCCGGCAATCCTACGTGAGGCGCCGGGACGGCATCGTTCCCAGCGGGCTCAGCATCGCGCGCGACGGCGAGGTCGGGGAAGGTTGGCCGTTCGGGCGCAGCGAGGTCAGATCCCTCGTGACCAGCGGGCCCAGCCGGGCTTTGGTCGGCGTTGGTCGCGTCTTCCACACGGGCTGATGCAACCTCTGAAACGGGCTCCGACACCTGTTCTGGCGCAGGCGGTTCCTGCGGCGCAGCGCGCGTAAAGCGCGACGGCGAGAACCACGAGGGAAGCGATGGCCGCGAAGCTTCCGGCGCGCTCGCAACCGGCTCCGGCTCAACCGGCGGGGCCTTCTCGGCCGTGAGATCCTGGAAAAGGGGATCCTGATCGACGGCCGGCTCGCGCCTGCCCAGGTCCTCACGTGAGGACTCGACATCCTCTTTGGACTGCGCTTCCGCCGCCCCTCCGTGCTCGCCGGTGGCATCTATTGGCTTTCCGGCAGAGCCTGGTGCGAAATCAAAGCTCGCCGCGAAGGCTTCCTCGACCGACGCAAGCGCCCGGTCCAGTCCCGCGCGATCAGCGCCGGAAGCGGTGGAGCTTTGCACCTCGGAAACGGATACAGCCTCATCAGCAACGTCGTCGGCCAAGGCATCGGAGGACGCATCGGCTTTGCGTGTGGCGGCAGCGACGACAACCGGGGCCGCTGTCGCCAGCGCGGCGGTGGCAGCTGCACCGGCAATCGAGCCGCGGACGGCGGCGGGCACCGTGTCGGAAACCGGCGGCGGCGACACGGCTTCGGGATACGCGCGCTCAGGCGACGGCAGCTCCCGGCCCTCCTCGCGTCGTCCGGCAGCAGGTGCTTGCCGGATGTCGTGATGCAAGGCTTCTGTCCGGGGTTCATTAACGCTTTGGTAACCGGCGCCATGCTCTTGATGGGACGCGCCATCGACATGGTGGGCGTGCTGCTGCGCCTCTTCCCATTCTTCGGGCTGGTCGTAAGTCGCCAGGTGCATGGGAAGCCTACGGATCTCGCGGATGAGGAGCGCGATCCCTATCAGGAGCGCACCGCCAGTAGCGACGACGCTACCGGCGATGACCATCGACCAGCCGCGCTCGAGAACGATAAATCCCATCCCGGTCGTCACCGCGGTGACGCCGCCGGCCACCATTAAGCAGCCTACCAGCAAGCAAATCACGACCATCGGCTAACGACTTTCCTTATCTGACCCACACAAGTGCCCGTTAGATTAGAGTTTTCGGCCCGCGCTGCCAACTCCCGGCATTCAATCAGGCAACGCTTGCCGCCGAGCCCGTGGGATCATAATTAAGAAATGGTCGGGTCATCCTCAAAGAATCTGTGGATGATTTCACCGATGAAGCTGGGAAATGCCTAAATCTGACGGGGCGAACAAAGCCTGATGGTTTTGCTGATCATCCGTGGAACAATTGGCGCATGCCTGACCGTTTGGGATAGACATGCAATCCCGGTGGAGACAGGAACTCAAGTCGAGCATCCAGCCAGGGGATGCCAAGGAGCCCACGATGTCTTTTTCCCTTCCAGATCTGCCCTATGCCTATGATGCGCTCCAGCCCTACATGTCCAAGGAGACGCTTGAGTATCACCACGACAAGCACCACAAGGCCTATGTCGACAATGGCAACAATCTCCTGAAGGGCAGCGAATTCGAGGGCAAATCCCTCGAGGAGATCGTCAAGGGCTCGTATGGCAAGAATGCCGGCCTCTTCAACAATGCCGGCCAGCATTACAACCACGTCCATTTCTGGAAGTGGATGAAGCCGAATGGCGGCGGCAAGATTCCGGGCGAGCTCGAAAAGAAGCTTGTGGAAGACTTCGGCTCGGTCGAAAAGGCGAAGGAAGATTTCATCCAGGGCGGCGTCACCCAATTCGGCTCGGGCTGGTCCTGGCTCGCTGTAAAGGACGGCAAGATCGTCGTCATGAAGACACCGAATGGCGAGAATCCGCTCGTCCACGGCGCCACCCCGATCCTCGGCGTGGATGTGTGGGAGCACTCCTACTACATCGATTACCGCAACCGCCGGCCCGACTACCTCAAGGCCTTCGTTGATAACCTGGTCAACTGGGAATACGTGGCCGAGCTTTACGGCGCTGCTCGCTGATCATCGGCTAGGTTCAGTCGACGTTCAGCGTTCTCAGTCGTCTTGGTTCTCAGTCGTCTTGGCCGGCTCATCCCGGCCATCCCGACAAATTGAAGCGCCTTTCCGGTCGGGATCACCGTAACTCGAGTGCCGCCGAGTTCCTGATCATAGCCGAAATCGGGATTGATCAGATTTAGAGGGCAGACCGGGGATGACCATGGTCTTGGCCATTCTTGATGGTCCGCTCTGGAAAATGGGGCCGTTGGCGGCCCCATTTTTTGTGCCGGAGTTCAGGCCTGCCATGTGCCGGCGCTTGCGCCCTGGAGCTTGAGCGCATTCCCCCGCATAAGCGCGATGCCCGCCGAAGCGCAGACTTCAGCGAATCGCGAAGATTTCAGGAAAGCGAACTCCAGCGGCCGACTGTCGACGACGGGATCAAGAGCTCTGAGTTCCGTATCGACTTCGCCGGGGCGAGGCGTCGCCCCCGGATGGCACATCACCAGATGGCGTGGCCCTGGCGCGACGAGGAACGAGGCGAACTCCGTTCCGAAATCTCCTGTGGATCGAAAGGCACTGACCCCCGCGAAGCCGTGGTTGGTGGCGAAGCCTGCCGCCGTCGCGGCTTCGCGCCAGCCTTTCGCAAGTGTCGCAATCACCAGCGCCTTCGCCATCGGGCCGCGTCGCGAGAGAATCGCCGCAGTTTTATCAGAGGGATCACGCAACCACAGACGGCCCGCGAGCCCCCGGTTGCCGAGACAGGCGAGCAGAGCGCCACGCACGCCCGGCAGAACATGAACGTGCTGATGGCCATCCACATAGTCCGGTTCGCGCCCGAAAACGTCGGTGAACAGGTCGAGCTGTGCCCCTATTTCCGCCATCAGCTCGTCCCTGGCAGTCCGGTCCCGCAAGCGGCCCGTCAGGCTTTGCGCAGCCAGGCTGCCGAAAGCAGGAAGGCTGCCGCCGGGCGCTAACCGTGGCATCGCCGTTGCCGGCCGTCCAAGCGTCAGGTTGAGGTGGAGGCCGATCGCGAGTTCGGCCTCGCGCTCTCGCAAGGCAGGCGCGAGAGCGCGCCAGCGCGGCATGGTCGTCATGACGCTTGTCGCGGACAAACGTCCCTGATCGGCCAGGTTCAGGATGGCCTGGCTCACCCCTTGGGTCATCGCGAAGTCGTCGGCGCAGAGGGCAAAAGCCGGATGCGTGCAAGGACGCGGCGGCCATCTTTCACCAAAGGCGTCTACGCGCACGCTTCATTCTCCCAAGGGCCGCGGATCGCACTCGATGATCACATGCGATGTGCGTGACTGCGCCGCGCGATGCGATTGTGATCCCACTTGAAGTCCTGATGCAAAGGTTGTCTTGATGACGGCCCAATTCGGCGCTTGCCTCATGCGGCTGAGGTCGTGGAGCGGTCAAGGGATAGGCCTATCGCATGGAACTGTCGGTCGTCGTGCCAGTCTATAATGAGGCCGATAACATCGCACCTCTTCTTGCGCGCCTGATCCCGGTGCTCGAAGGCCTCGGCCTGCCCCCCTCCGGGGACACGGGGAAGGCGAGCTGGGAGATCATCTTCGTCAACGACGGCAGCCGCGACACGACGCTCTCCCGGATTCGCGAGGCTCATGAGAAGGAGCCGCGGGTCGGCGTTGTCGCGTTCAGCCGCAACTTCGGCAAGGAGGTCGCGATTGCTGCTGGCCTCGACTACGCCCGGGGTCGGGGCGTGGTGATCATGGATGCCGATCTCCAGCATCCGCCGGAGACGATCAACGAATTCGTCGCCAGATGGCGTGAAGGCTTCGTCATGGTGTACGGCCAGCGGACGGACCGCGTGAACGAAACGCCGATCAAGCGTGGCTTCGCGCGGCTGTTCTACCGCCTGTTCCGCGCTTTCGGCGAGATGCCTTTGCCGGAAGGCGCCGGTGATTTCCGCCTTATCGACCGCCGCGCGGTGGACGCGCTGCGCGCGATGGGGGAACGGGCGCGCTTCTCCAAGGGGCTTTATGCGTGGGTCGGCTTTTCCTCGGTCGGCGTTCCGTTCGTGGTGGCAGATCGGGCCCACGGCGTCACAAAATGGAGTTTCCGGAAGCTCTTCCGATTTGCCTTCGACGGCATAACCTCGTTTTCCACCATCCCGCTGAAGATCTGGACCTATGCCGGTCTCGGCATCTCGCTCGCCTCCATCGCGACAGCCCTCTACTTTCTCATTCGCACTCTCCTCCTCGGCTCCGACCTGCCCGGTTATCCCTCGCTGATCGTGTCGGTGATGTTCTTCTCAGGTATTCAACTCATGTCGCTCGGCATGATCGGGGAATATGTCGGGCGCATCTTCGCTGAGGTGAAACGCCGCCCGCTCTACATCGTCGCTGAAAGCCTCGTCCCCGCCGGGGCGCAGGCGCAGGTGCCTGCTCGCCCGCAAGCCCCCCCATCGCCCACCGCGGCCGTCACGCCTGCGAATATCTGATGCTCAGAAAACTTCTGTCCGTTAGTGGCTTCACACTCCTTTCGCGCGTCACAGGTCTGATCCGAGACCTCATGGCCGCCGCAATCATGGGCGCCGGCATGCTGGCGGACGCATTCTTCGTCGCGCTTCGCCTACCTAACCATTTCCGCGCCATCTTCGGCGAGGGCGCCTTCAACCAGGCCTTCATTCCCTCGATCTCGCGCCTGCGCGAAGCTAGTGGCGACAAGGCCGCTCAGCATTTCGCCAGCAGCGTCTGGACCTTGATGATCATCGTGCAGCTACCACTGATGATCATCGCGCTCATTGGCATGCCCTGGCTTGTCGCGCTGCTCGCACCCGGGTTCTCCGACCAGCCGGAGAAATATGCGCTGGCCATCACCCTGACGCGCATCACCTTCCCCTATCTGTTTTTCATCACCCTCGTGACGCTGGTCAGCGGCATTCTCAATTCCGTCGATCGCTTCGCGGCGGCTGCCGCTTCCCCCATCCTCTTGAATATCGCGATGGTGGTGGCGCTTGCCTTTGCTGCCTATTTTCCTACGGCGGGCCATGCGGCCGCCTGGGGTGTCAGCGCCGCGGGCCTGCTGCAGCTCCTCATGGTGCTGGCGGACGCCCGCGTCGCGGGCGTGGTGCCTCGGCTGGTGCGACCCCGCCTCGACACGGACATGAAGGTGTTCCTGAAGGCGCTCCTCCCGGCCGTCATCGGCTCGGCTGGCATCCAGATCGCGGTGTTCGCCGACACCATCATCGCCTCGCAGCTACCAACCGGCGCCGTGGCCTCGATCTATTATGCCGATCGGCTCTATCAGTTGCCCGTCGGCGTCATCGCCATAGCCGCCGGGACCGTGCTCCTGCCGGAAATGAGCCGGCGGCTGTCGGCGGGAGACACGGTCAGCGCGCATCGCGCGCAGAACCGGGCCTTCATTTTCTCGCTCGCCCTGTCGGCACCCTGCCTCGTGGCCTTCTTCCTGCTGCCGACCACCATCATGTCGGCGGTCTTCGGGCGCGGCGCCTTCACAGCCGCTGACGCCGAAGCCGCCGGCGCCGTACTGTCGGCCTATGCCATAGGCCTGCCCGCCATCGTTCTCATATCGAGCGTGGTCGCGAGTTTCCGCTCCCGCCTCGACACCGCAACCCCGGCGATCGTCTCGCTGTCGGTGATCGCGGTCAACGTCACGCTCAAGATCATCTTCGCGCAGTCTCTCGGCGCCGCGGGACTGGCCCTGGCGACAGCCATCGCGGCCTGGGCCAATGTGCTGATCCTCTACGGCATCGCGCTCCATCGCGGATGGACTGCACCCAACGGAGAGCTCATGCGTGCCGTCCTCGCCACCGCCCTCGCATGCCTTGCGCTCGCGGGTGCGACGCTCGCCACCCATCGCGTGGCCGGTCCTTGGAGCGCCGGACTGCCGCGTTTCAACGACGAATTCCTGCTCGCCATCGATGCGCTGATCGGCGGCATCGTCTATGCGGCGGCTATCCTCCTCGCGTTCAGGGGCCTCAGGCTCTCACTGCGCCGCATTTGATGATGCACGCCCCGCGGCGGCCTGATCATAGGCAAAACGGTGCGTCCCGTGCGCCGGTCCGGCGATTTCCTGGACGAGCTTGCGCTTCGCCGCCAGGGCGAAGGGGGTTTGGCTGTCGGCGATCTCGACGAAAGACCCGGGACCACCGATGACGGCCTCCGCATAATAAGTCTCGAGCGTCATGCCGCCCGGCCCACCCGGGCGCCCGCCCGGCCGGCGGATCGCCAGCGCGTTGATGGTAAACCCTTTGGCAAGCGCATCGCCCCGGGCGGCGGCCAGCGGCCGGCCGCCGATGTTGGGTCCGTCCCCAGACACGTCGATGATCTTGCGAATCCCTTCGTAAGCGTTGGTCTCGACCATGGTCACCGCGTAGTCGATGGCATTCGAGATCGAATTGTAGCCATAGGCGCCACGCGGGCGCGTCCTGAGCTTCTCTGCGAAATCCGCGGCGCTTGCCGCATCCTTGATCACCTGCCAATCGACCACCGTCACCTGCGAATCCGGGCCACCCCATTCGACATAGGCGACGGCGATCCGGCCGATGAGGCCGTCGCGGATACCGTTGAGTACCTCCTGACTCGTCAGGGCGGAGCCCCAACCCTCCCGCTGGAGACGCAACTCGTCATTGTCGATAGAGCCTGAACCGTCCGCTGCCAGCACCAGTTCGAGATCGACCTCGTCCGCGGCCAGCGCGCTTGTAGACTGGCCTCCAAAGGACAGGATGAGGGATGTCATCAAGGCGGCAAGAACGGCAGAGGCTTTCGACATGACTTCACCCGATCGTTGCGATGCAACAAAGGTTAAGTCAGCCCAGCCGCGCGGTCGTCTCACGTCCGCGTTATGATGAATGAACAGACGAGCGCCGGCCGATGGACGGAGCTGCTCGCCGCTATCGTTTCAAGATGCCGCCGAGCATGCCACGGACGATGGCGCGGCCAACGGAGCTGCCGGTCGCGCCGCCGACTGATTTGCCGATCTGCGCCGCAACGTTGCCGGCGACATTATTGATGACCGTGCGCGTGACGCTGCGCGCCACCGTCTGCGTCGTCGTCAAACGGGTGCCGCGCTTCACGTTGGTTCCGAGGATCGATCCAAGCATGCCGGAGATGGTATCGAACACCCCGCCCTCTGACTGACCACCAGCGGGGGCGGCGTTCTCAGCGGTGCGCTGGGTCAAGACCTCGTAGGCAGACTCCCTATCGATCTCCTCGTCGTATTTCCCGCGCATGGAACTGGCTGCGATGATCGCGTTTCGCTCCTCCGGCGTGCAGGGTCCGACGCGTGCCGCGGGCGGCGCGATCAATGTCCGCTCGACGATGGAGGGCGCACCCTTAGCGTCAAGGGTCGAGACAAGCGCCTCGCCTACCGACAGTTCGAGGATGGCCTTGGCCGTGTCGAACGAGGGGTTCTGCCGGAAGGTATCCGCGGCCGCCTTTACAGCCTTCTGATCACGCGGCGTGAAGGCGCGTAACGCATGCTGAACGCGGTTGGCCAGTTGGGCGAGCACCGCATCTGGCACGTCGAGTGGATTCTGCGTGACGAAATAGACGCCGACGCCCTTCGAGCGAATGAGCCTGACGACGCGCTCGACCGCGTCGACCAGCGCCTTGGGCGCGTTGTCGAACAGGAGATGCGCCTCGTCGAAGAAGAAAACGAGCTTTGGCTTGTCGAGGTCGCCAACCTCCGGCATCTGCTCGAACAATTCGGAGAGAAGCCACAACAGGAAGGTCGCATAGACCCGTGGATTGGCCATCAGCTTGTCGGACGCCAAGATATTGACCACGCCACGGCCGTCGCGATCGGTCTTAAGAAGATCATTGATGTCCAGCGCCGGCTCGCCGAAGAACTTCTCGCCCTTCTGGTTTTCCAGCACCAGGAGCTGGCGTTGGATGGCGCCGATCGACTGGACGGAGACATTGCCGTAGGTCGCGGTCAGATCCTTCGCCTGTTCGGCGACGAAAGTGAGCAGCGAGCGGAGATCCTTGAGATCGAGGAGCAGGAGGCCACGCTCGTCGGCCACCCGAAAGGCAATGTTCAGCACGCCTTCCTGCGTATCGTTGAGATCGAGCAAGCGTGACAGCAACAAAGGCCCCATCTCGGATATCGTCGCACGGATGGGATGGCCCTGCTCGCCGAAGACATCCCAGAAAGTCACCGGGAAGCGGTCTGGCACATAGTCAATGCCGATGTCGGCGGCGCGCTTGACGAAAGCGGGCTTGCTGTCACCAGGTTGCGAGATGCCCGAAAGGTCACCCTTCACGTCAGCCGCGAACACGGGCACGCCGGCATTCGAGAAGCCCTCGGCCAGCACCTGCAGCGTCACCGTCTTGCCGGTTCCGGTTGCCCCCGTGACCAACCCATGGCGGTTGGCGAGACGGAGGAGGAGCTCTTCGGGCTTCGTGCTCTTTCCGATGAAAATGGAGCCGCTATCGGTCATGCGCTTTTATCCGGGAAGGGCCAAAAATCGTCCCCGGATTTATAAGTGATCAGACATGTCCTTTCCATAGCGCAACGTGCCGAGGCTTGGCAGCTGGGGCTTCGGCGCTGGCCTCACGACGCAAACAGGCCGCCTGCCCCGCTCGGAACATCCGAATCATTGATCTTAAACGTGGGCGTGAGACAATGGCGCCGTATGGAGGACAGCATGGATGAACTCGTAAACCTGATCAGCGAAAAGGTTGGCCTCGACGCTGCATTGACGCGCCGTGCCATCGGGATCGTACTTGCCTTCCTCCAGCGTGAGGGGCCGGAGAACGAGGTGAACGCTCTCGTCGCCGCGTTGCCCGGCGCGGATCAGGCGATCGCCGAGGCGGGCTCGTCATCGCAGGGTGGCGGCCTCATGGGCGCCCTCGGAGGTTTGATGGGTGGCTCCGGCGGCATCATGGCGCTCGGCAGCGAATTAACTGCCGCAGGGCTGTCCATGGGTCAGATGCAGACGCTCGGCCACGAGCTTTTCGCTTATGGCCGCGAAAAGGCCGGCGAGGACGTGATGGGCGCCATCGTCGGCGAGATCCCCGGCCTTTCACAGTTCGTCTGAGCCCGATTTCGTCTTCGGCAGAACACCACTTGCCGGCCGGCGAATACTCCGGCCGCGTCTCTTCCGGAGGCCATCCCAGGCTCCCAAGAATTTACAAAGCGCTTGTTTCAGGAGGATTGGGCAACGCCGGGCCGCCGGCATCCCGCTGGCGCCGCACAAGGGGGAGAAGCACGATGGCGTCCTATTCCATAGTGGCGATCGAAGGCATTGGCGCGGTCCATGCGGCGAGGCTCAAGGCAGCGGGCGTGACCACGACTGAGAAGCTTCTCGAGCGGGGCAAGGATCCAAAGGGCCGCAGCGAGTTGGCCCTCGCGACGGGGATCGACGAACGCTACATCCTCAGATGGACCAACCATGCTGACCTGATGCGGATCAAGGGCATCGCCGAGGAATATTCCGAACTGCTGGAGGCCGCCGGCGTCGACACGGTCAACGAACTTCGGCACCGCCACGCTGCGCATCTCGCGAAGGCGCTCGCCGCCGTCAATGAAAAGCGCAAGCTCGTGCGTGCCGTCCCACCCGAAAGTGTGGTCACGGGCTGGATCGAACAGGCCAAGCGCCTGCCGCCGGTGATGACCTATTGAACCACGGAGTGATCGTCAGCGCGAGGCGACCGCGCCCTGCCTTTCCACGGCGCGGGCGATGACCTGACGCACGTCGGAATTCGTCAGGAAGACGTCATGCCCGATGACGCCCCAGCCGTAGTCCGACGCATCGACAACCTTGACGCCGAGCGGTTCAAGCACCGAGCGGTCTGCCCCGCCGACACGCGCGACGCCGCCGGCGATGCGCCGCGACACCCCGAGCGCGCGATCGCTGGACGAGGTGATCACCGTGATGTGCTGGGCCAGAGGTCCTATGCGCTTCAACGTCGCCGCGAACTGGTCGACATCCACATCCGGGGCGGCCAGCACGATCGCGCCGAAGCGCGGGGGAATGTCGGCGCTCGCGCTCGACGCCCAAAGCTGGCGCAAGGTTTCCAAAAGGAGAAGTGAACCCATGCTGTGCGCGACAATATGCACGCGCCCCACTGCGCCGTTGCGCACCAAGGCTTCCAACAGATCCTGTAGCGCATCCCGCGACCACAGGGCGCTCTCGCGGTCATAGACGTAATCGAGCAGCCCGCTCTTAGAAGGCCAGCTGAAGGCCGCTGTCAGGCCCGTAAAGCGGATGCCGGTGGAGAGTTCAGCCGCGCTGACGACGGCCGTCTCGAACGATTCGTTGTATCCGTGAATATAAAGAAGCACCTCTCGACCGACGGCACGTTGCGCGACGCCGGCGATCGGGTCAGACGAGCCGTTCGGCTCCACACTCGTGATCTGCCAGCGACCCGTGATCGAGGCGGAGGCGCGTCCGATCAGACTCGAGGGCGGAGGGGCGAACTTGACCTCGACGGCTCGCACAGCGCCGCTGCGCTCGCTGCCAAACCACGGAGAGGCCTGTGCGCCGTCCACGGGCTTACGGTTGGTGATCGCATCGACGACGAAGCCGCCCCCAGCACCGCCACCGGTCGTGCTGGCGCCCACGGCAAAATCAGCGGTCGCGCCGCCACAGGCGGCGAGAGCGGTGGTCGCCCCTTGCACGGCGGCAAGGCGGAGAAACAAGCGGCGGGACATCACAGGACGAAGCGGCATAGGCAACGCAGGGCTCATCAATCGGGCCGCCATAGAGCGCGGCGATTGCGGCAATCGCGCGGCGGGACTGCGCCGTCAATAGGCGCGCCGCAGCAAGTTTTGGTCGTCCTTTACGAGTTGGTGGCAATCTGGGGGCGGTTAAGGCTTTTGCCGTCCAAATGCGGTAGGCAATACCTATCCCGTGACCGCGCAGGGCTGTGAAAGGACATTCGAACATGGCATCCAGCCGACGCATTTTCCTGGCAGGCGCTGGCGCGCTCGGTCTTGCGGCGGGAACCACCCTCCTGCGGTCAGCCGATGGCCTCGCCCAATCCCGCGACCGGGGCCGTCCAGCTTCTCCTGCGGGAAATCTCGGTCTCGACGCAGCGACGCTCGGCCTTAACGCGAACAGCCCTGACGATCAGACCAGAGCGCTGACCGCCGCGGTTCGCGAGGCGGCCCAGCGCCAGGTGCCGCTCGTGCTGCAGCCGGGCCGCTACCATGTGTCCGCGGTTCCGCTGGTGGAAGGCAGCACGATCATCGGTGTCGGCGGGCAGGCGCGTCTCGTCCAGGCGGCAGATGCTCCCATCATGCTTGCCGACGGCATCCGGCGCGGAAGCCTCCTCAATCTCATGTTCGACGGCATGGGCCAGCCTCTCCCCCAGGGCCGCGGTCTCGTCGAAATCAACGGTACGCCGCAGTTCATCGTGGAGGCGTGCAGCTTCACCAACTCTGCGCAGATCGGCCTTGTGCTGCGTGGTTCGGGAGGACGCGTTGACACGACGAGCTTTACGGGCATGGGCTCGTCGGCACTCTTCAGCCTTGATGCCACCGGCCTGTCCGCGGTGGACAACACGATCCGCACCTGCAGCAACAACGGAATCCAGATCTGGCGCTCCGCGGCCGGCGAGGACAGCACCATCGTTCGCGGCAACCGCATCTCGGACATTCATTTCGACGCGGGTGGCACCGGCGAGAACGGGAATGGAATCAGCGTGTTCCGGGCGGGCGGTGTCGTCATCGCGAATAACGTCGTCCGTGATTGCGCCCTCTCGGCGATCCGCAACAACTCGGGCGCGAACTGCCAGATCCTTGGCAACAATTGCGCCCATTTCGGCGAGACTGCGATTTTCTCGGAATTCGCCTTTGAAGGTGCCGTGATCGCCAACAACATCATCGACGATGCCGCGACCGGGATCTCCATCACCAATCTCGATCAGGGCGGCCGGCTCGCCGTCTGCTCGGGCAATCTCGTGCGCAATGTGACGCGGCGAAAGTCTCCGTATGCGCCGGATATCGTCGGAGGTTACGGCATTCATGCCGAGGCGGAGACCACCGTCACCGGCAACGCCATCGACGGCGCCGACTTCGTCGGTATCAGCGCAGGCTGGTCCTATGCCATGCGCAACCTTGTCATCACCAGCAACATGGTGCGCGGATCACCGGTCGGCATCGGCGTAAGCCTTGTGCCGGATATCCGCAACGCGGTCATCGCCAACAATGTCATTGCGGGTGCAGCGAAAGGCGCCATCATCGGCTACCGCTACACAGATGCGGTGACCGGCGATCTCACCCGTGGGGCCGACGAGCGCGCGAAGGGCATCCGCATCGAAGGCAATGCGGTCACCTCATAAGCCCAGCGCGCTGGCGGGCGCCAGCGAGCCCACGGCGATGCCGTTCCAATTGGTCATGCCGGGATTGACGAAAGGCCTGAGGGCAGCCTTGTCCGTATCGCTGAGGGCAAGGAAACGCGCGATGAGCGCAGCCGTCGCCACTTCCGCAGCGCGCGTGGCGCCGTCGTCGCATTTTATCGCAAAGCCGAGCCCCGCCTCCGGCAAACTCCCGCAGTAAACGCCTTCGGCCCCGGTCTTCAGGAATACCCGTTCGCCGAAGATCTCGGTGATACGGCTGTCGAAGCGCCCCGTTCCCGCCAGCATGAGAGGATTCTCGGCAACCGCCTTGCGCAGCCGTTTGGCCGCCGCGGCGCGATGGGAAGACAGACCGACGCCGGTGCCGAAGCGGGCAAAGGCAAGCGCCAGGGATTGCAGCGGCACGGCATAGGTGGGTATCGAGCAACCATCCGTACCGCGCAGGGAATCGATATGAGGCGCTCCGGTCATGGTCTCTAGCGCCGATCGCACCTCGCGCTGAACCGGGTGCTCGGCCTGCACATAGCCGGCGACATCGACATCCATCGCGGTCGCGACACAGATAAAGCCCGCGTGCTTGCCCGAACAATTGTTGTGAAGGGCCGAAGGTTTCTGGTGGTGCCAAGCGAGCGCGCGGGACGCCGCAACGCCCATCGGATGCTGAATCCCGCATTCGAGGCACGTCGGCTGATGCCCTGCCTTCCCTAGCATGGCTGCGGCTGTCTCGGCATGCATTGCCTCGCCGGAGTGCGATGAGCAGGCGAGAGCGAGCTCTGCCCCGGAAAGGCCGAAGCGGTCAGCGGCGCCACTCTCGATCAATGGCAGAGCCTGGAGCGCCTTCACAGCAGAGCGCGGGAAAATCGGCCTCTCCACGTCACCAATGGCCAGCACCAGTCCGCCGCGCGCGTCAGCGACGGCCACTGCTCCGCGGTGGCGTGACTCGACTACCGTACCGCGGCGCACCTCGACGAGAACAGGATTGTCCATTCGCAACCTCCTGCTGGCTTCGTGCCGTGTAACACAAGGCTTGTCAAAGCGTTCCGCGCAGGTTGCGGCGCGTAGACCGCGACGAGGGGGATACATCGGCATGAGCCGTCCTTGCGGGCAGGCTCTACGATCGTTAAATCCGTTGCGAGGCTCGCGAGGAAGGCGACTGATGCGTATTGCAATGATCGGTACGGGCTATGTCGGCCTCGTATCTGGAACGTGCTTTGCAGATTTCGGCCATGCGGTCACCTGCGTCGACAACGATCCCGCCAAGATCTCCATGCTCCAGCGCGGCGAAATCCCGATTTTCGAGCCGGGCCTCAGCGACCTCGTGGACAACAACCGCAGGGCGGGACGGCTGTCCTTCACCACGGATCTGACGGATGCCGTGCGCGAGGCTGACGCGGTCTTCATCGCCGTCGGCACACCCTCGCGTCGTGGCGACGGCCATGCCGACCTCACCTTCGTCCACCAGGCTGCCCGTCAGATCGCGGCGGCGATCGACGGCTATACTGTTGTCGTGACGAAATCGACGGTCCCCGTCGGCACGGGGGATGAAGTCGAGCGGATCATGCGCGAGATCCGTCCGGACACCGAGATCTCTGTGGTCTCAAACCCGGAATTCCTGCGTGAGGGCGCAGCCATAACCGATTTCAAGCGGCCCGACCGCATCGTCATCGGCACGGACGAACAGCGCGCGCAGGCGGTCATGGCGGAGATCTACCGTCCGCTCTACCTCAACCAGGCGCCGATCGTCTTCACCGGACGCCGCACCGCCGAACTCATCAAATACGCCGCCAACGCGTTCCTCGCGACAAAGATCACCTTTATCAACGAGATTGCAGACCTCTGCGAGAGCGTGGGCGCCAATGTGCAGGAGGTCGCCCGCGGCATTGGCCTCGACAATCGTATCGGCGGAAAGTTCCTGCACGCGGGTCCCGGCTATGGCGGCTCGTGCTTTCCGAAGGATACGCTGGCGCTCCTGCGCACCGCCGAGGAAAACAACAGCTCCCTATCGATCGTCTCGGCGGTCGTCGAGACCAACGATCGCCGCAAACGCGCGATGGCCGACAAGATCATCGCGGCCTGCGGGGGTCACGTCGAAGGCAAGACCATCGCCCTGCTCGGCCTCACCTTCAAGCCGAACACGGACGATATGCGCGACGCGCCGTCCCTTACGATCGTTCCCGCGCTGCAGGAGGCCGGGGCAACCGTGCGGGCCTTCGAACCCGCGCAATCACCGGAAATCCAGAGGCTTCTGCCGGGTGTTCATCTCAGCGACGACGCCTATGACTGCATGAACGGCGCAGACGCACTGGTGATCCTGACGGAATGGGACGCGTTCCGCGCGCTTGATCTCAACCGGATCAAGGCGGCACTGGCCGCTCCCGTCGTGGTCGACCTGCGCAATATCTACAGACCGCAGGAAATGCGCCAGCGGGGCTTCACCTATGTCAGCGTTGGCCGGCCGTGAGCGGGACGTCGATCACGTCTGAAGCGACGGCACCGAACGCGGCAGCGCGAACCGTCCATCTCGGTGGCCACGTGGTGACAGTCGTCGATGACTATCCGACTTTCTGGGCACGTGCGGATGCCGGCACGTGGGAGGCGGGAGCACTCCGCACGCAGGCTAAGCTAATCGCCGAGGATGCACTCTTCATTGACCTCGGCGCGTGGATCGGCCCGACGAGCCTGCATGCCGCCGCCTGCGGCGCACGCGTCATCGCGGTCGAAGCGGATCCCGCCGCTGCCGCAGTTCTGAAAAAAAACGTTGCTGCCAATCACGAACTCACGTCACGAATCACCATCATCGAACGCGCCGTGGCGGCAACGTCCGCACCCGTGACATTCGGTGCCCGCAGGAAGGCCGGCGACTCGATGGCGAGCATGCTGCTCGCAGAGACGGCAACGCTGACGTGGACAACCCCGGCCGTCACACCCGCTGAAATTGCTGCGCTCATCGGCCCCGGCGAGCGACCGGTCATCAAGATGGATCTCGAAGGCGCGGAATATGACGTGCTGCCCGCATTCGCGCCGCTTCTCGCGCATCCACGAGCCACGGCGCTCGTATCGTTCCACCCGCGCATTCTCGCAGAAGCGCGCCCCGGCACGGACAGGGCATCGCTCGAACAGGCTGCTTTGGCGCCATTTTCAGGATGGCTTGCCCAACCGGTCGGCGATTTCGGCACAGGCAGGGCCATCGCTGTACAAGACCTTCTGTCCGATCCGGACTGGTGCCGGCAAGATCAATGGCTGTTCTCGCGCGGCGGCCTTTCCAGCTGAGGGGCGCTCCCGAATGCTGCGAGGCAAGTCCCGGCACCTTGCTTCCACGGAAGCACGGCACGAACCCTCGCCTATGTTCGTGAATAGCTCAGCTTGAGCTTTCCGCCAGCCGCGCGTTGGTGCGCTCCAGGCGCTTCGCGAGTTCTCGCATGACAGCGATCGACATCTGGGGAAACTGACCGAGCAGTTCCAGAAAGACCCGCTTGTCGATGCGCAGTGCCGTCACCTCGCCCTCGGCAACCACGCTTGCCGAACGCGGGGTATCCGAGAGGATACCCATCTCCCCGACGATGTCGTTTGTGCCGAGCTCCGCGATCTTGAACGCGCCAGCCGGCAGGTCGAGCATCACCTGCGCCTTGCCAGCCAGGATGACATATGCCGCGTCGGACGCGTCGCCCTGGCTGAAGAAGCGCTGGCCGGGCGCAAAGCCCACGCGTTCGCTTGTGAAGGCGAGCAGTTTGAGCCGCGCCGGATCAATTTCCCGGAACATCGGAACCTGGCGAAGGGATTGAACTTCGGATTCCAATGTCATGATCTGCCCTTCACCAAAATGGCCTCAACCCTGTCATCGCGCCTACCGACGCTGCCAATCGCCTCATCCTCATCGGCCGGGGCAACTTCATCCTGCTCCCCATTGTCCTCCGGGGAAACATCCACGCCATGCACAATCCGTGCCCCGGCGCCATCGAACTCCACGACCACGTCGAATTCGTCGCGATTGTGAAGCTGACGCATGACAACGACGATACACCGCTCGCGGTGAGTGTCGAGTAAACGTGTCAGAAGACGGCGTGCCTGTGCATCGCCATAGGCCGACAGCGCGTTGTTCAGGATGAAATGATCGGGGCGCTTGACGATGCAGCGGCCGAGCGCCACGCCGGAACGTTGCTGCGGCGTCAGGAGGCGCCCTGCCGGGCCGACCTGATAGCCGAGCCCGACGACCTCGACACTCTGACGAAGGCCAAGTTCGTCGACGACTTCGGAAATCAGTGCCGTGATCTGGCTCTGGGCATCGGCGATGTCGTAAGCTACCCGGCCGAACAACAGGTTGTCGCGTAGAGGCGCGGCGCTGCATAACTCGTCTGGGTCATAGAGCACCAGGTCGTTCTCGAACACGCTGCCCTTGAGGCGCTCGCCGAGCAAGTGCCGGGCGGCGACGATGCGCTCACGCAGTTCGTCGTTCAGGAAGCCCAAGCGATGCCGCGGCTCGATGTAATCGAACGGCAGGGCGAGCAGACGCGTCTTATCCTCTCGCGACAGAGCCGCGGTGCCGCGCAGGGAGCGGCGGCGCATGATGTCCTCATATTCCTGCAGATCATCGGCCGCGATGAAGGAGAACTGATCGAAGAGTGGATGGCCCGGCGGCAAATCCCGGAAGATCTCGGTCATGGTCTCGGCGATACGCGCACCGAGTTCCACCAGTTCAGGGGTTAGATCCTGGCTGTCGAGCACGCCGCGCAGAAGTGGGTTGGCCACCAGACCGCGACCGGAGAAGCTTGGCGCCGTGGAAGCCCCGAACAACAAATTCTCACCGATGGAAGCCTGGCGATTGTAACGATCCCGATCAAAGGGCTCGACAAGTCGCTCCAGCCCATCTTCCTTGAGCTTGGCGCGCAGGAGATGTCTCGCCTCCACGACCTGTTCCTCAAGCTCCGGTTGACGGTCAAGGTCCACAAGGCCGGACAGACCGAAACGATAGACATCGTCGGCAAGCTCCAGCTCAGTCAGGATTTCGATGAGCTGGACATCGAGCTCCTCGGCCCCGTCCACGCCGGCCGCCTGATAATCGATCCAATCGTCCGTCAGCTTGTCGCATGGATTGCCGGTGCGTTTGGCCTCGAGAATTCGCTCCGCATCAGCAGCATCACCGTCTTCCCCCGAGGGATGGGGTGCGTAGCGCAGACCGTAAACAAGATTTTCACGCAGCGTACCCGGAAACAGAATAGGTTCGCTGCCGACATAGGCGACACGCCGGCCGGCGACCGCATCCGACATCTGCAACAGTTCATTGCCTGCGATCGTGGCCGAGCCGCCGTAGTCCATGCGGCGCCCCAGAACGCGCGCCATGACGCTGGGGCCTGGCCCACTATCACCGACAAGGGCAACCCGCGCTGGATAGGACCAGCCAAGGGTCACCCCTTCCAGCAGAGTGCCGCCATGGGCATCCAGCACGTGCAGGTTCTTGAACACCACCGGCCCATCCAGTTCCGGGATCTCACCGGAGTCATCCACGACTTCAGGCGGCAGCAGCCTGTCCGGAATGAACTGCTGAATGATCTGATCGTATTTGATCTGGACATCCAGCCGTTGCTGGTCCCAGTCGATCAGCTCCTTGAGCGGCGGCGGTAGATCCCGGTAAGCGCCGATCACCGCAACCAGCTGGCCGATGTCCAGATGCCCTTTGAGAGCGAGATAGCCGCCGACGACATAGAAGAAGAAGGGGGTGATCTGGGCCAAGAGGTTGTTGAGGAACTTGACCATGAATTTCCATTTGTAGATGCGGAAACGCAGGTCAAAGATGTAATAGAGTCGCTCGCCGATCTCGGCCCGCTCCCAGCGGGTGGCGTTGTGCACATGTACCGCTTCCATGCCGTCAACGATCTCGCCGATGCGCCCGGCAAGAC
Organism: Chelatococcus sp. YT9; assembly: GCF_018398315.1. Lineage (NCBI taxonomy): Bacteria > Pseudomonadati > Pseudomonadota > Alphaproteobacteria > Hyphomicrobiales > Chelatococcaceae > Chelatococcus > Chelatococcus sp. YT9. The sequence goes on along the minus strand of NZ_JAHBRW010000001.1, from coordinate 3,124,694 downwards.
GACGGGAGGCGATCTGCCGCTTTTTGCCGAGGCGCAACTGGATGCGCCGCATCCGCGGGATGACGGTGAACTGCACCCCGACGACAGCACCGGCGAGGAGACCGAGCCACACGTTCTGCATCAGAATGAAGATCATCGCCGTCAAGGCCTGCGTGCCAAGCAGCAACGGCTGGACGAAGGCGTCACCGATGAAGCCGCCGATCGGCTCGACTTCGTCCTTGATGATCGTCGCCGTCTCTGAGGCCTTGACGGTGCGCAACGTATTGGGCGTGAAGCGCAGCGTAATGGCGAACAGGTCGAAGCGCAGGCGGCGCAGCATTCGCTCGCCGAGCGCGCCTTTCGCCACGTTGATCCAGTACTTGAAACCGCCGTTGATCAGCACCAACACGAGGAACATGATCGACAGACCGAGCAGCAGCCCGATCTGGTCCACCGTGATGCCGGGGAACAGCGTGATCCGCCCCCAATCCCCCAGCCAGCTTGGCGGCGTGAAGGCAATCTCCAGGAAAACGGCTTCAGTCTTGCCATTTTTGAAGGCGCCTGCCTGTATAACATCGTTGACGATGCTCTTGGGCAGGTCCAGCGACCAGAAATAGAAGGGCAGCGATGCGAGGATGACCGCGAAAATGACGAGCTGCTCGCGGCTGGAGTACCTCCAGATATAGCGGAAGAGACTTTTATCCACGCAGTTGATTCCGGGCTGACACGCAACGGCAACAAAGAAGGCATCTCAATGCGAGCCGCACCTGATGCGTCGTCATCAATAATAGGACTATATAGGCTCCTCCACCATGGACGAAAGCGCCGAACCAATCCATAACACGGGGATAGCGGGATCAACCGGCCGGGGAGCTGCCATGCCGGCGGCAGTATTCGACGACGAACATATCGGCGGGCTCGTCGACCAACAACTCCCGGCACCCCCTGCCGTTGAGCGCGCGCGGGTGCTCATTTACAGCCACGACACGTTTGGGCTGGGGCACCTCCGGCGCTCGCGCGCGATCGCCAATGCGCTTGCGGGCGGTACCGCCGGCGTGTCCGTGGTGATCATCTCGGGCTCGCCCGTCATCGGCAATTTCGAGTTCGGATCCGGCGTCGATCACGTGCGCGTGCCGGGGGTCGTGAAGCTGCGCAACGGCGACTACCGAAGCCTCAACCTGAATATCGGCATCGAGGAAACGACAAATCTGCGCGCCGCCATCATTGCGCAAACAGCCCAAAGTTTCCGGCCTGATCTCGTTATCATCGACAAGGAACCTACCGGTTTTCGTGGCGAGATTCTGCCTGCCCTCAACATCCTGAAACGCAACGGAGCCCGCCTCGTACTGGGTATCCGCGACGTGATGGATGAGCCCGCGGCGTTGAAGCCCGAATGGGAACGCAAAGGCGGGCTTGAAGCCCTGTCCACCTACTACGATGAAATATGGGTCTACGGCCTCCAGCAGTTCTATGAGCCGCTCGCCTGCCTTCCCCTGTCCGAGGAGGTCAGGCAGCGGATCCTCTATACGGGCTATTTGCGTCGCGGCCTGCCACGCGAGGCCAGCATCACCAGCTATCCCCGGATTACGCGCGGGCCCTTCGTGCTCGTGACGACAGGCGGTGGGGGCGACGGCGAGGATCTGATCGACTGGACGATATCCGCCTATGAGTCCGAGGCTTGCCCCGATATTCCCGCGCTCATCGTTTTCGGTCCGTTCATCAACCGCGAGCAGCGGCGCGGCTTCATGGCACGTATCGCCAAGCACCCGAAGCTCGCGGCGATCTCCTTCGATTCCAAGCTAGAGCTGCTGATGAACCGCGCTTCGGCGGTGGTGGCCATGGGCGGATACAATACGTTCTGCGAGGTGCTATCCCTCGACAAGCCGACGCTGATCGTGCCGCGCACCACCCCGCGCCTGGAACAGTATATCCGCGCCGCGCAGGCTGAGCGCCTCGGCCTCATCCGCATGCTGGTGCAAGGCAGCGGCACGGCCAAGGCCATGGCCGATGCCATCAATGACCTCGCCAGCCAGAAGCGTCCATCGGAAGTGTTCGTCCCCGGCCTTCTCGATGGCCTCGACGTCATCGGGCGCCGGTTCGGCGACTGGCTTGCCGAGCGGCCGGAACCCGTTGTCACGCACCAGGCGGCCGAGTAACCGGCTATGCCGTTGGAGCAACATCCGTCCGGCGTCATCGCCGTGGTCGTCAAGGGTTACCCGCGTCTCTCCGAAACTTTCATCGCACAGGAAATCCTGGCGCTCGAGGCGCGTGGCCTGCCGCTCGCGATCTGGTCTCTCCGTCACCCGACGGAAAAGGCGGTGCATCCCATGCACAAGAAGATCAAGGCCCGGCCAAACTACTTGCCAGAATATCTCTATCAGGAGCCCCTGCGCGTCGCTGCCGGCTTTCTCTGGGGGCTGCGCCAGCGAACGATCTGGCGCATGCTCGGCACGTTCTGGCGCGACCTGAAGCGCGACATGACCGCGAACCGTGGCCGGCGCCTGGGCCAGGCCTTCGTGCTGGCGCGCGAGCTCCCAGCGCATACCGGCCACCTCCACGTGCACTATCTGCACACCCCAGCCTCGGTTGTGCGCTATGCGGCGCTGCTGCGTGGCCTGACCTTCAGTTTCTCGGCACACGCGAAAGACATCTGGACGACGCCAGACTGGGAGATCCGGGAGAAGATCACAGACAGTGCGTGGGGGGTGACGTGCACGAGGGATGGGCACATCAGACTGTCCGGGCTTTCGCCGTCCGAACCGTCCCGGCCCGGACGTGTCGAGCTCGTCTATCACGGGCTCGATCTCAGCCGCTTCCCGGCGCCGCCGCAACGCCCGCCGCGCGACGGCTCGGATCCGGCGGACCCCGTCCGTATCGTCACCGTCGGGCGCGCCGTCGCCAAGAAGGGCTTCGACGATCTTCTCGCGGCGCTTGCCGCGCTGCCCGACGGTCTGCACTGGCAGTTCGTGCACATCGGTGGCGGTGAACTGCTTGGTGACCTCAAGCAGCAGGCCGCGCGCGAGGGGATAGCGGGGCGCGTAGCGTTCCTGGGCGCCAAGGCACAGCCGGACGTCATCACGATGATGCGTGAGGCGGATCTGTTCGTCTTGCCGGCCAAGGAGGCGAAATCCGGTGATCGCGACGGGCTGCCCAATGTTTTAATGGAAGCGGCCAGCCAGGAGCTCGCGATCGTAGCGAGCGACTTCGCCGGAATCCCCGAATTCCTGCGCGACGGGCGCGAGGGCGTGCTTGTACCGCCCGGTCGCTGGGATCTTCTCGCCAATGCCATCAATCTGCTGGCGCGGGACCCGAAACGTCGCGCGCTTCTTGGGCAGGCCGCGGCGAGCAGGCTTGCGCGGGATTTTTCCATGGATGCCGGGATCGAGCTTCTCGCGGCAAAATTTCGCGCGCAGCTCGGCGACGATCGCGCGCCATCCGTCGATGGGGACGGCACAGGCAAGGCTGAGACGGAACGCGCCCTGGTGGCAGCGCCGACGGAATGAGCGCCATCGCGTTCTATGCTCCCCTCAAGCCGCCGGATCATCCCGTCGCTTCCGGCGACCGTCGGATGGCGCGGCTGCTGCTGAAGGCGCTGGCGCGGGCAGGTTTTGCCCCCCGCGTCGCAACCACCCTGCGCAGCTTCGACGGCGCCGGTGAGCCCGCGCTGCAAAGAGCGTTGCGAGACGCGAGCCTTGCCGAGGCTGATCGACTCGCCGAGGCCTGGAGCGCCCGGCCCACGGCTGACCGGCCGGCTCTCTGGTTCACCTATCACGTCTATTACAAGGCACCCGACTGGATCGGCCCGCGCGTCGCCGCGGCGCTCGGCATTCCCTATGTGGTCGCGGAGGGTTCGCGCGCGTCGAAACGCGCCGATGGCCCATGGCACCTCGGCCACGCAGGCGCGGAGGCGGCGCTTGACACAGCGGCCATCGTTTTCGTGATGAATGAGGCGGATCGCCCTGCCCTCGCCGCGATGAGCCGCGCCGGCCAGCAGCTCATAGCGCTACCCCCCTTCATCGATACGCCACAAGCCGCGAGGGATCGCCGCTCGCGGCGCAGCGAAGATCCTTGCCGCCTCCTCGCCGTGGCGATGATGCGCCATGGCGACAAGCTCGCGAGCTACCGGCTCCTGGCGCAGGCGCTTCGACAGGTGTCCTATCATCTGCCATGGCGTCTGGACGTCGTCGGTGATGGCCCGGCCCGGGCGGAGGTGGAGGCGCTGTTTGCTCCCTTTGGCGAGCGCATCACATTCCACGGCCTGGTGAACGACGAAAACCGCATGGCGGGGTTCTATGCCAATGCGGAGCTCCTCGTCTGGCCGGCCGTCAATGAAGCTTATGGCATGATTTTTCTCGAGGCGGCTGTCCAGGGGTGCCCGGCGATCGCCGGCGCCTACGGCGGTGTGCCGGGGGTGATCCGCGACGGTGAGAGCGGCGTGCTGGTGTCTCCCGGCGATGCCAGCGTCTTTTCCGCGGCTCTCTCCAAGCTGCTTGGAGATCCCGCGCATCGTGCCGCTATGGGGAAAGCCGCTCGCAACTTCGTGCGGAGCGAACGGAGTCTCACCGGCGCAGCCCAGATCCTGCGTCGGTCGCTCGCGCCCCTCATCGCCAATACGTCCGAGAGAACAGGGATAGGATGAAGATCCTCGTCAGCGTCACCCATCTCCTCGGGGTCGGGCATCTCAACCGGGCAGCGGCCATCGCCCGCGCGTTCGCGGCGGCCGGACATGAGGTCACCCTAGCTTCGGGCGGCATGCCCTCGCCCTTGCTCGACAGCACGGGCTTCACGGTCATCCAGCTCCCGCCGGTGCGGGTCGAGGGCACTGCTTTCTCGCATCTTCTCGATGCGTCAGGCGAAGCAGCTTCCCTCGCGCATCTTGAGGCCCGCGCCGCGAAACTGGTAGCGACGCTTCGCGCGCTTCGCCCGGATGTCGTCATCACCGAGCTGTTTCCCTTCGGCCGCAGGGCGCTCGCCGCCGAACATCTCGCTCTGCTCAACGCCGCCCATGCCTTGCGGCCGCGTCCGCTGGTGCTGTCGTCGGCGCGCGACGTGCTGGCCGCCTCACGCCGGCCGGAGCGTATCGCTCAGAGCCATGCGCACCTGCGCGCCTTCTATGACGCGGTGCTGGTGCACGGGGACCCGGCGGTGCTGCCTCTGGAGGCAAGCTGGCCGGTCGATGATGGTGTGGGCGCCCTCCTGCGCTATACGGGCTATATTGACGATGGATCGGCGGCGATCGCGCGGTCGGACGCCATCGACCCTGTCCCTCAGGGCGAAATCCTCGTATCCGGCGGGGGGAGCGCAGCGTCCCTGCCGGTCTATCGTGCCGCGATCGGGGCAGCGGCGATCCTTGCCCGCCACCCCTGGCGACTTCTGGTCGGTGCGGGCGTGAGTGAAGCGGATTTTAAGTCTCTCCTCGAGGCCGCGCCTGACCATCTCACGGTCGAGCGCGCGCGGCGCGACTTTCCCGCCTTGCTCGCCCGTGCGGCAGTCGCCGTCAGCCAGTTCGGCTACAATACCGCGGTCGACCTGCTGCGGGCCGGAACCCGTGCGGTCGTCGTGCCTTTTGAGGACGGCGGCGAGACCGAACAGCGCCTGCGCGCTGAGCGTTTCGCGCGCGAGGGGCTCGTCACGGTGCTGCCGCAGGAGGAGTTGTCCGCGGATCGGCTTGCCGAGACGGTTCGCGCCGCGCTGGCCGGACCACAACCACAGGCCGCATCGATCGACCGGAACGGGCTCAGCCGCACCCTAGACATAGTCGCGGAACTCGCCGCCATGCCCCGTCAGGCGACTACCGCCCGGCTTGCCGCGCCCGGATCCTTCCCAGATACCGCCTCACGCTGGGCCGCCCTGGACGACGCCCTCAGCCGGCGCGCTCATCGCGGCGCAACATTAGATTTCTGGTGGCGCGATGACGACGCCGTCGGGCCAACGGCTGCGCTCGACAAGCTCCTGGCGATGGCCGCAAGGCATGGAATGCCGCTCGCGCTCGCCGTCATTCCCGCGGCCGCGGGCCCCGAGCTCGCGGCACGTCTGAGCGCGGAACCCTCGGTCGACGTGCTCGTTCATGGGTTTGGCCACCGCAATCACGCGCCCGCCGGCGAGAAGAAGGCAGAGTTCGGTGACCATCGGCCGCTCGATGCCGTGCATGCGGAAGCACGGGCCGGACTTGAACGTCTGCGCGCCCTCCTGCCAGCCAAGCTCGTTCCCACCTTCGTGCCGCCGTGGAACCGGATCGCTCCGGGACTGGCTGCGACACTCCCGGAATTGGGATATGCGGGTCTGTCCACCTTCAAGCAGCGGGAGCCGGCAACCGGCCTCGTCATTGCCAATTGCCACTGCGACCCGATCGATTGGCGCGGAAGCCGCAGCCTCCTCGATCCGCAGATCCTCATCAGCCGCCTCGCAAGCGTGATCCTCACCGCGCCGGATGACGAACCCATCGGCCTCCTGACCCATCATCTGGCCCATGATGAAGCGATCTGGCGCTTCTGCGAGGATCTCCTGGGACGTTTGACGGCCTCGGCTATCGTCAGGCCGCTCGCGGCACGCGCCATCTTCACTCCCGCCGATGCTGCCGATCCGGACGCCGGAGCATCGCCATAGTGATGAAAAAAATCGGCAATTAAAACCTGTGCGGAGCACGCGCTCCCGCTGAAGGTTGCGCCAGATCAATTATTTAGTCCGCCAGGCGGACAACTATCAGGTACCAGGGTGGGCAAGGACTGCCCTTTGCGTAAAACGCACGCAAAGTCCGTCTCGATAAAGTGACAGACTCCTGTAATAGATTAGTGTTGATAAGATCGCCGTGGGCGTCGGAGGGGAAGCTGTGGGTGTGATGGATAAGACGGGCAAGCCGCGAAGCGGGCCTTTGCTCGCCGTGCGCGGTCTTGAGGTCACCTTCACCGGTGACCACGCCGCCTTTCGCGCGCTCGATGGTGTGTCCCTGACGATCGAGGCCGGACGCACGGTTGCGCTGGTCGGCGAGTCGGGTTCCGGCAAGTCCGTCACCTCGCAGGCCATTCTCGGCATCCTCCCAAAAACAGGACACGTCACCGCGGGCGAGATCCTGTTCAGGGATCCGGCGCCCCATCACGGTGCCGAGAAGCCGATCGATATCGCACGCCTTGACCCGGAATCGGAAGCCATGCGGGCGCTGCGTGGCGGCCGCATCGCGATGATCTTCCAGGAACCGATGACCTCGCTGTCCCCGGTGCACACGGTCGGTGACCAGGTCAGCGAAGCGGTGATGCTGCATCAGAAGGTCTCCGCCGCGGAAGCGAAGGTCCTGTCCATCGCCGTGTTCGAGCGTGTCGGCTTCCCGAATCCCGAGCGCACCTTCGATACGTATCCTTTCGAGCTCTCCGGCGGCATGCGCCAACGCGCGATGATCGCGATGGCACTGATCTGCCGCCCCGCGCTCCTTATCGCCGACGAGCCGACGACCGCGCTCGACGTGACGACCCAAGCCCAGATCCTTGACCTGATGCGCGAGCTGCAGGCCGAGACCGGCATGGCGATACTCTTGATCACCCACGATCTTGGGATCGTTGCCAATATGGCGGATGACATTGCCGTGATGTACCGCGGCCGAATCGTGGAATCCGGCACACGCGAGGCGTTGTTCCGCGATCCGCAACATCCCTATCTCAAGGCATTGCTGCGCGCGGTGCCGCGCTTCGACATGCCTCCCGGAGAGCGGCTGACGCCGATCCGTGAGGTCGCATCGACCGGCATCATCGAGGCGGCGCCGAAGTTGGCCCGTGCGCAGCCGAAGGGCCCGGTTCTCATCGCCGAGGGCATTGGCAAGACCTACACCCTGCGGAGCGGCTGGTTCTCTGGCCGCACGAAGACCCTGCGCGCCATCGACGAGGTCAGCCTCGCGCTGCCATCGGGAACAACCCTCGGCCTCGTGGGGGAATCCGGCTGCGGGAAGACGACAGTCTCAAAGATCATCATGCGCGCGATCGACCCTGACGGAGGGCGCGTGCTCTTCGACGATGGCAATGGTCCCCGCGATATCAGCAAGTTGGAGGGCGATGATCTCTTCGCCTACCGTCGCGCGATCCAGATCGTCTTTCAGGACCCGTTCTCGTCGCTCAACCCGCGCATGACCGTCTATGAGGCGCTGATAGAGCCGCTCGTTATCCACGGCATCGGGACGAGCGAGGAGCGTTTTGCCAAAGCGAAGATGCTGATGGAGCTCGTCGGCCTCGATAAGCGCTATCTCAGGCGTTACCCTCATTCGTTCTCAGGCGGGCAGCGCCAGCGCATCGGCATTGCCCGGGCTCTTGCCCTGTCGCCGCGGGTGCTCGTGCTGGACGAGCCCGTATCAGCGCTCGACGTCTCGGTGCAGGCGCAAATCCTCAATCTGTTGAAGGACCTCCAGAGCGCTCTCGGCCTCTCCTACCTGTTCGTCTCCCACAACCTGGCAGTCGTCGACTATCTCGCCGACACCATCGCCGTGATGTGCCGGGGCCATATCGTCGAGGAGGCGCCGAAAGCATCGCTGTTCCGCAACCCGGCCCACCCCTATACCCGCGCTCTTCTCGCGGCCGTGCCCAGCCCAGACCTTGACCATCCCCTCGATTTCAACGCCCTGCGCTCGGACCGCTTCTCGGATCCGGAGAAGTGGCCGGAACCTTTCCGGCTCGCGCCGGGCGTCGCGAGCACGATGCGCGAGATCGAACCGGGCCATCGCGTTCGGATGAACCTGACCGGTGAAAGGAGGGCTGCATGACACGCCTACCTCCCTGCCTCAACCGCCCCCTGACCCGCCGCGCATTCGCAAGGGCGGGTCTCGGCGCGGCCAGCCTCGCCCTTCTTGCGCGTGGCGCGCAGGCCCAGTCGGCCCTTGGCCCCTCCACCATGCCCCTGCCCAGCCATTGGGTGGAGACACCCTTCTTTCAGAAACTGGTGGAAGAGGGCAAGCTGCCGCCGATCGCCGATCGCCTGCCGCAACAGCCCCTCGTTGTGGATCTCAAGGCCCGGGGCCGGGAGATCGGAAAGCAGGGCGGCGACATCATCACGCTCGCGGCGCGGGCGCGCGACCTGCGTTACTTCTCGGCGATCGCTTATAATCGCCTGGTCGGCTATGACGAGAAGCTCGTCCTGCGCCCGGATATTCTGGAATCCGTCGACAACCAGGATGACCGTGTCATCACATTGCACCTGCGGCGCGGTCACCGCTGGTCGGACGGACATCCGTTCACGGCCGAAGATTTCCGCTACTGGTGGGAGGATGCCGCGCTGAACAAGGCGCTCTTCCCGGCCGGTCCCCCGATCTTCATGATGATCGACGGCCAGCTGCCGACGTTCACGGTCGTCGATGAAGTCACTGTGCGCTACGAATGGCATAGGCCGAACCCGCGCTTCCTGCCGACACTGGCGCTGCCGCGCGATCCTATGATCTACCGGCCTGCGCATTACATGAAGCAGTTCCACAGCAGATACTCCGATGCGGAAGCACTTGCGCAGGCAGCCGCCCGCGCCAAGCTCAAATCTTGGGCTGCGTTGCACAACCGTATGGACGACATGTTCGAGAACTCGAACCCGGACATTCCGACGCTTGGCCCGTGGAAGATCATGAATGCGAGCCCGGCGACGCGTTTTGTCTTCCAGCGCAATCCTTATTATCATCGGGTCGATGAGGCGGGACAGCAACTTCCTTACACGGACAAGGTCATCGTCGACATCGCCTCGGCTGGCCTGTTCCCGGCCAAGGCCAATGCGGGCGAAGTCGATTTCCTGGCGCGCGGCCTGTCCATGCCCGACATCCCCGTGTTGAAGGAAGGCGAGAAGGCGCAGGGCTACCGCACGCTCCTCTGGCCCATCGCGCGGGGATCCCAGGTCGCGCTCTACCCCAATCTGACCGTTTCCGATCCAGTCTGGCGTAAGCTCAATCGCGACGTGCGCTTCCGCAGGGCATTGTCACTCGGCATCGACCGTCACACGATCAACAACGCGATCTTCTTCGGATTGGGCCAGGAGGGCAACAATACGGTCCGTGAAGGCTCCGCGATGTTCGAGCCGGATTTTCGCACCCGTTACGGCATCTACGATCCCGAGGCCGCCAACGCGCTGCTCGACGAGATCGGCCTCACGGAACGCCGCGGCGACGGCACGCGCCTGCTGTCGGACGGGCGGCCGCTCGAAATCGTCGTCGAAGTCGACGGCGAAGGTGGGATGACGGTGGACACGCTCCAGCTTCTCGTTGAGTTCTGGCGCGAGATCGGCGTGGGGCTCTTCATCAAGCCGCAGGACATCAACGTGCTGCGCAACCGCGCCTATGCCGGATTGCCGGTGATGGTGGCGGGATTTGGTCTCGACAACGCTATACCGACCGCGGAAATGCTGCCGTCGGAACTAGCCCCCATCTTCCAGGATAATTTCGCTTGGCCGAAATGGGGACAATATATCGAGACCAAAGGCAAAAACGGTGAGGCTTGCGACGTCCAGGAAGCCCAACGGCTGCTGACGCTTTACATAACTTGGCTCAGCACCGCCGACGAGGCTGAACAGGCCAAGATCTGGAAGGAGATGCTGTCGAACCACGCTGATCAGCAATGGTCGATCGGCACGGTGGCCGATGCGCTGCAGCCAATCATCCTCCGTGACGGCCTCAAGAATTTTCCTGTAAAGGCGCTGTATAGCTGGGACCCGACATCGCTGGTCGGCATCTATCGCGTTGACGAAGTGTATTGGGACAAAGCGGAGCGTCGAGTGGCGCAGGCATTATGATCGTCTTTCTTACGAAGCGCTTCGCCACGATGGTAGGGACGCTACTGCTCATCAGTGCGTTGACCTTTTTCATCATCAAACTGCCCCCGGGCGATTTCCTGTCGAACCAGATCGCCGAGCTGCGCTCCCAGGGCGACGCGGGGGCAGCGGCGCGCGCCGACTTCCTGATCAAGCAATATGGTCTCGACCGCCCCGTCTGGGAGCAATACCTCGTCTGGATGGGCGCGATGCCGGGGAGCAACGGCTACTCCGGATTGCTGCAGGGTGACTGGGGATGGTCTTTTGAATATGACAAGCCGGTCAACGAGGTTGTCGGTGACGCACTCTGGCTGACATTGTTGCTGAACCTGGCAACGGTCGCCTTCGTTCATATCGTCGCCATTCCCATCGCGATTTATTCAGCGAGACGGCAGTATTCCCTCGGCGACTATGCTTTCACGCTGCTCGGCTATATTGGGCTCGCCATGCCGAGCTTCCTGCTCGCGCTGATACTGCTTTATTATATGAACCGGTGGTTTGGAATATCCATCGGCGGCCTCTATGACTCACGTTATGCCAACGAGCCTTGGACGCCGGACAAGATCAAGTCCCTGCTCCAGCACCTCATCGTGCCGACGCTGGTCATCGGACTGTCTGGAACCGCGGCGATGATCCGGCGCATGCGCGCCAATCTGCTCGACGAGTTGAGCAAGCAGTATTACGTGACCGCCAAGGCCAAAGGCTTGCCGCCGACCAAAGCTCTGCTGAAATATCCCTTCCGCATGGCGCTCAACCCCTTCGTGTCTGATATCGGCAATCTCCTGCCGCACCTCGTGTCCGGCTCGGTGCTCGTGTCTCTGGTGATGAGCCTGCCGACCGTCGGCCCGATCCTGCTCGCCGCGCTCAAGTCCCAGGACCAGTTCCTTGCCGGCTTCATTCTCATGTTCGTCGCCGTGCTGACCGTCGTGGGCATGCTGATTTCGGATCTGTTGCTTGCGTGGCTCGATCCGCGCATCCGGCTCGGACAACGATAACATGCGGGCTACAATGATGTGCGCATCGCGAGGTAGACGATGACGATGACCCGTGATGCAGGGGCAAGTGCGACAGCGCATTTCGTCGACAAGGCTCCCTTCGAGCCTGGCCTGAGCGATCCCGGCACTGGCGAGGATGAACGCTTCTATCAGGCCTCCTCGCTCAAGCTGATCTGGTGGAAGTTCAAGCGCCATCGGCTCGCGGTCGCTTCGGCGATCCTGCTTTTGTTCTTCTATCTCAGCATCCCTTTCGTGGAGCTGATCGCGCCCTACGGACAAAACCAGCGCAACGGCAATTTCCTCTATGCGCCGCCGCAAGGCGTCCATCTCTTCCACGAGGGCAGCTTCGTCGGTCCGTTCGTCTATCCTTATTCCTTCACATTCAATCTCGACACTTTCACCCGAGACTATGTTGTCGATCGCACAAAGCCGCAGCCGCTGCGCTTCTTTTGCCGGGGTGAGCGTTACAGCTTCTGGGGCTTGTTTGACGCGCGCGCGCATCTCGTCTGCCCACCCGAGGGAGGAACCTTTTTCCTGCTAGGCACAGACAGGCTCGGCCGGGATATCTTCTCCCGCATCATCTATGGCGGGCGCATATCATTGACGGTCGGCATCGTCGGCATTGCCGTGTCCTTCGCGCTCGGCCTGTTTTTTGGAGGCATCGCAGGGTACCTCGGCGGATGGGTGGACAATGTCGTGCAACGCATGATCGAGATCCTGCGATCGCTTCCCGAACTGCCGCTGTGGCTCGCCTTGTCGGCTGCCTTGCCTGCGAACTGGAGCCCGCTTCTCGTCTTCTTCGGCATCACCATCATCCTGGGACTACTCGACTGGCCCGGACTGGCGCGTGCCGTGCGCTCCAAGCTGCTGGCCCTGCGCGAGGAGGAATACGTGCGCGCGGCTGTGCTGATGGGCGCCTCCCGGCGACGCATCATCGCGCGTCATCTCATCCCTAATTTCATGAGCCATCTGATCGCTTCTGCGACCCTATCCATACCGTCGATGATCTTGGGTGAGACAGCGCTGTCGTTCCTCGGCCTCGGACTGCGGCCGCCCATCACGAGCTGGGGCGTTCTGCTCAACGAGGCGCAGAACCTGGCCGCCGTCAATCTTCAGCCTTGGCTCCTGTGGCCGATCCTGCCGGTCGTGCTGGTCGTTCTCGCCTTCAACTTCATGGGTGATGGGCTTCGGGACGCGGCGGACCCCTATCACTGAACGCCACGCCCTTACAAAAGAAGCCCGCCGTGGCGGCGGGCTTCCTGTTCAGACTGGAGATTATCGAATGTTCAGAGCAGCAGCTGATCCAACGGGGAGCTGCTGCTTGTCGCAACTTATCGTGCCGGGGCAGCGGGGGCGCCAGGTGCAGCGGGGCCCCCGGGTGCCGCAGGAGTCGCAGGCCTCGTGGATCCCGTTGTCATCGTATCGGTGTTATCGTCCGCGCGCTTGAACTCCGGGGCGTTCTGCAAATCAGCCTTGCTGACCCGGATCATGATCTTCGGCGTGTTCGCCGCATTGCCGTCCGGGGTCATCTGCAGCGCCGTCATCGGAACGGCGACGTTCTTCTGGCCCAAGCCCAGGAAACCACCGACCCCGACCACAACGCCTTCGACAGCACCCGTCTTGGCAATCAGCAGATCTTCGATCTCGCCAATCGACGCATCCTCGTTGCCCACCACAGAGGCGCCGATAAGCTTGGAACCCAGCAACTGGTTATCGGTCTGCTGCGAAATATAGGTCACAGCGCCCGCTCCAGGCGCGGCCGGCGCGCTCGTCGTGGCGTTAGGAACCATCGGAGCTGCAGGCGCCGCTGCGGGCGGGTTGCTACCCGGTGCCGTCGTGGAAGGGTTGGTGGCGTTTTGAGCAAGAGCTGGACCGGCAGCCACAGCCGCCAGCAGTGCCGTAGCAAGCGTTACGCGCTTCATCATCATTGCTACCTCTCCTTCTGTCAAATTGATCGTCTTGCAAGGAAAACGACAAAAATCATCGATGGTTCCCTGCGATGCATCGGAGCCAAACAAAAATCTACTCGCACTTTACAACAGGGATAATTTCCCATTCACCTCGTCGCGGCGCGATTGCAGCAGAACTACTTAAAGCCTCGCTTACGCTCAGTCGGAATCCTAAGCGTTGCTTTTCGGGACGGCGATCACAGGGCTCTTACAGTTCAGGCACAGGCGAAGTAATGAAGAGGCATGTTGGACGCTGCTTTCGGCAAACTCCGTTCGATCCCCTTTGAGGGAAGGTCTGCGCTGTTGTGCATGCCGGCGCTGATCATCACCTTGGCCTTTGGCGTGCTGAGCGGTGAGGTGATCGCCGCGAGCATCCTCACCGGAGGAGCCCTGGCGGTCGGTTTTGGCTCCGTGCATGCCTTCACGGACTATCGCTGGGCCCCCATGCTCCTCGCTGCGATAGGAATAGCCGTTTCGACATTCGTCGGCTCGCAGGTTGGCAATCATGAGCTGCTCTTCATCCTGACCGCGGTCCTGTGGGCCGCGGCTTGCGCGATATTCGCAACGATCGAGTTCGGCGCCTGGTGGATCATCCTGCAGTGGTCAATCGCGTTGTTTGTGGCCGGATATTTCCCTGCCGATATCGCGGGAGCCGCGAGCCGCGCCGGCCTTGTCTTCGCGGGCGGGCTTCTGCAGTTCTGTCTCGTGCTGATAGGTTGGAGGGTCAGCGGCGGTCCGCCGCCATCCGGTGCTCACCATAGCATCAGGCGTATCCGCAAGAGCTTGCGGCTGGCGCGTCATGGCCGGCTGCCAACCGTGCGTCATGCGGCGCGCGCCGGACTGTCGGTCGCCATTGCCCTCGCCGTCGTGCATTGGATGGGCTTGCCTTACGGTTACTGGGCAGCGATGACAGCCTTCATCGTCCTGCGCCCGCAGCTGCGGGCCACGCGGACACGCGGCATCGAGCGTCTCGTCGGCACGCTGGTGGGCGCCGGGCTTGCAACAGTGATCAGCCTGATGCAGCTGCCCGATGTGGTCATGCTGGTCCTTACAGTGGTGACGGCCTGGCTTGCCTATGGTCTTCAGCGCAGTCGCTACATCCTTTTCACTGTGGCCATCACCGCGACCATCGTCTTCGTGCTGACGCTGGAACATCAACCGGGACCTCTGGCAGCCCTCCATCGGCTGTTCGCGACCGCGCTGGGTGGGACGATCGCGCTGACGATCGCCTTCATCACCAGCCCGAGAAACTGGCCACTGCCGCTGCAACGCTATGTCAGCGTGCCGTCTGGCTTCTACCGCGGCGCCCTCGCGCAGAGAGAAGCCGCGGTGCGGGAGAACGCGACAAAAGCGCCACGCTTATCCGCGACGAGAGACGATGCTCCATGAAGGGTCCGCCATTCTGCTTGACTTTTGGAACCATTCGCACCAGTTCAATGGCGCCGGTGTGGGCGCTATGCCATCGGCAGCGTGAGTGACGACGCCATCGTCGCCCGCCGACAGTCCACACCTCACCGAACAGCCCAATCACGCGGGGCGTTCATGTCCCGCGCTCGCGACCTGCAGCCCGTCGGCTGGCAGTGTCGGCGTGTTGTTTTGGAAAGACTATCGATTGACGACGTTCAAAGACTTGGGCCTTGCCCAGCCTCTACTCAAGGCCTTAGAAGACGAAGGCTACCACACCCCGACACCCATCCAGGCACAGAGCATTCCCCATCTCCTCGAAGGCCATGATCTTCTCGGCATCGCCCAGACGGGCACCGGCAAGACCGCCGCCTTCGCTCTACCCATCCTGAACAGGCTCGCAGCCAACAAGCAGCCGCGCCGACGCCATGCCTGCCGGGCGCTCGTGCTAAGCCCGACGCGCGAGCTCGCCAGCCAGATCGCCGACAGCTTCCGCACCTACGGCAAGCACCTCGGTCTCACGATCGCGGTATGTTTCGGAGGCGTTGGCATCCGTCCCCAGGCCATGCAGCTCGCACAGGGCGTGGATGTGCTCGTCGCGACACCCGGACGGCTGATCGACCATCTCGACGGGCGTGCGGTCAATCTCGCAAGCGTCGAGGTCTTCGTCCTCGATGAAGCCGACCAGATGCTTGACATGGGCTTCATCCACGCGATCCGTCGGATACTTCCCGGCTTGCCCAAGACCCGGCAGAACCTGTTCTTCTCCGCGACCATGCCGAAGGAGATCGGTGCGCTTGCGGCCGAGTTCCTGAAGGACCCCGTCAAGGTCTCGGTGACACCCGTCGCCACCACGGCCGAGCGTGTCGAGCAGCAGGTGATCTTCGTCGAGGCGGCGCACAAGCGCAATCTGCTCGCGAAGACGCTGCGCGAGGTGGTCAAGGGCCGCACGCTCGTCTTCGCGCGCACCAAGCATGGCGCCGATCGTATCGTGAGGCATCTGGAGCAGGACGGTGTCCGCTCTGCGGCCATCCACGGCAACAAGAGCCAGGGACAGCGTGAAAAGGCCCTGGCCGAGTTTCGCTCCGGCCGCACGCCGATCCTTGTGGCGACAGATATCGCAGCGCGCGGAATCGACGTTGATGGCGTGACTCACGTCATCAATTTCGACCTGCCGAATGTGCCGGAATCCTATGTTCACCGCATCGGCCGCACGGCCCGCGCAGGCGCCGAAGGGTCCGCGATCTCGTTCTGTGACGCCGAGGAACGCGCTTACCTGCGCGACATCGAGAAGCTGACGCGCCAGAAGATCCCAGCCACCGATGGCCGCGCCGACCAGTCGACGCCGCTGGAGCTTTTCTCGGCAAAGCCCCAGACCAAGCGTCAGGGCGGCAATGGCGGCAACAATGGTGGTCGCGGCCGACCGCAGAATGCCCATGGTGGTCATCACGGAGGCCGCAGCAGCCATGGCGGCGAAGGCCGTGGCGCGGAGAACCGCAATCACGCCGGCCACGGGGTATCCCAGCCGCATGGGCACGGAGACCGCCGCGGGCACGGACATGGTGCGGGCGGCGAGGCCCACCGCGGCAGCGGCCATGAGCGGCACAGCGGAAACGGCCAGGGCGGCTTCGCCAACCGGTCCGGCGGTCGTGACGGGGGCCCCAACGGCGCGCCGGCCGGCCGCCCGCGCCGTCCGCGCTACAAAGGCCCCGCGTCGCGCAGCGCCCAGTCGTAGAGCACTACGCCGATCGATTGGCGCGCCGATCTCTCCCTCTCAGGGAGGGTGGCGCCGCACGCGCCGGGTTGGGTCCACCTGACCCGTCCCGACGGAAGAAGGCAACGCGTGCTGCCAGGGGACACGGTCTCCTGCCGCGCCTCCACCCGGTCTCGCTCGCGCGAGGCCACCCTCCCTGCGGGGAGGAAGAACGCGACGGCTCCCTCGTGTCATTCCCGGCCCTATATGCCGGGGATCCCGATCGGAAAGACCGAGACCCACTGATCGGGATGGCCGGGCAAGCCCGGCCAATGACGGTAGAGTTCACCGCTTCAATAAGAGCGGAATTGGCTTGGGCTAAGCACCTCCACCCCGGGGCTCCGTGAGGACGCCGCGCAAGACGGCGAAGATGCGGTCGTCCCGCGTCTGCGAGACGTTGAACCTCAGGAATCCGGTCGCGGATTGCGACAGGCTGAACGCGTTCCCCGGTGCCAGCACGACATTCCTCGCCAGGGCCGCGCGCGCGACCTCGGCCGCGTCCAGGCCCTCCGGCAAACGCGCCCATAGGAACATGCCGGCTTGCGGTTCTATCCACGGGATGATGTCGAGTTCTCTCAGTTTCGTCGCAACCTCGAACCTCGCCCTTGCGAGGCGGCTACGCAGGCCTTCCACATGCTTGCGATAGCTGCCATCGCTCAAAACGCGCAGAACCAATTCGGCATTGAGCCGCCCGCCGCCGAACGACGTGGCAATCTTGAGATCGGTCAAACCCTCGATCCAGTCTCGTCGTGTCGCGACAAAGCCGCACCGTGCCGATGCGGACAGCGTCTTTGAGAAACTGCCGATATGGATAACGCGGTCCAGCCCGTCGAAGGCCGCAAGGCGCGGTGCTGGCGTATGCTCGAAATCGGCGAAGATGTCATCCTCGATGATTGTCAAAGCGAATTGATCAGCGAGCTTCAACACCTTGTGGGCGACCATGGGCGACAGCATGGCGCCCGTCGGATTATGGATCGCCGAATTGGTGATGTAGAGCCGCGGCCGGTGCTCGGCGAGCGCCTGGGCGAAGAGTTCGATATCCGGGCCCAAGGGCGTATAGGGCACGCTGACAATCCGCGCCCGGTGCGCCCGCAAGAGCGCATGGAAGTTGAAGTAGCAGGGGTCATCGACCAGCACCGTATCGCCTGGTTCAATGAGGAAGCGACATAAGAGATCGATCGCCTGGGTCCCGGAATCAGCCAGCATGACCTGGTCCGGAGAGGCCTCTATGCCGTGCTCTGCCATGCGACGCACAATCAGCTGGCGCAGCGGCTTGAGGCCAAGCGGCGGACTGTAATCGGCCAAGGCCGTATTCTCCGCGCGGGAGAGCGAGCGCAGGGCGCGCCTGAGGCTCTCCTCGGGAAGCCACGCTGGCGGGAGCCACCCGCAGCCCGGCGTGAGACCGTCGCCCCCCGCTTCGAGCGACTGCCTTGAAATCCAGAAGGGATCGACTGCGCGGTCAAGCTTCGGGCCGATTTCAGCAAGGGATAGCGGCGCCGTCTGGCTAGCGACATAGAAGCCTGACCCAGGCCTTGGGTGGATCACACCCTCGGCCACCAGGCGCTCGTAGGCATCAACAACTGTCGACGCTGAGACCTTCAATGTTCCCGCAAGTCCCCGGATCGAGGGCAACTTCGCGCCCGGTGTCAAGCTGCGTGCGGCGATGCGCTGCCGGATCGTCGCCATCACCATTGCCACCCGCGTGAGCCCTGCTGCGCGCTCGTCCATCCGTACTGGGTCTCCTGCCATAACAGTTTGTCCAAACCGTACTGGATTGTCGCTGGCGGCGCCAGTGCCGAGAACCGATAAGGGTCCGGTAATCGAGAGAGTTCAGGATGGACCGAACGGCGCGTGGATGGATCAATGGGCTCGTTGGCGTGGTGATTTTCAGCGGGTCGCTGCCTGCCACCCGCGTGGCGGTGATGCAGTTCGATCCTGTTTTCCTGACAGTTGCCCGGGCGGCCATCGCTGGCGTTCTGGCGCTCTGTCTGCTGATCATTTTCAAGGAGCGGCGTCCCTCGCGGGAGGATCTGATCTCCCTCGCCATAGTCGCCGTTGGCGTCGTGGTCGGCTTCCCGCTGCTCACCGCCCTTGCGCTGCAGCATGTGACATCGGCCCATTCGATCGTGTTCGTCGGCCTTCTGCCGCTCGCCACGGCGATCTTTGCTGTCATCCGAGGGGGTGAGCGGCCAAAGCCGGCGTTCTGGATTTTCTCGATCTTGGGCAGTGCCGTTGTCGCAGGCTTTGCCGCCACACAGGGCATCGCCGCCTCGCCCGTGGGAGATCTGCTCATGCTGGCGGCGATCATCGTTTGCGGACTTGGCTATGCGGAAGGCGCGAAGTTATCCCGCAGACTCGGCGGCTGGCAGGTGATCTCCTGGGCGCTCGCATTGTCGCTGCCGATCATGATTGTGCTGGCGATCATCTATGTGCCACCGACCCTGTCCGGCATAGAAGGCCCTGCATGGCTCGGGCTGGCCTATGTGTCACTGTTCAGCATGTTGATCGGCTTCGTCTTCTGGTATCGAGGACTGGCGCAGGGCGGCATAGCCGCTGTAGGCCAGTTGCAGCTCCTGCAGCCGTTCTTCGGCCTGGCGCTCGCCGCCACGCTTCTGCACGAGCCGGTGAGCGGGATGATGCTCGTGGTGACAATCGCGGTGATCCTGTGCGTGGCTGGTGCGCGCAAGTTCGCCAGATGAAGCAAGTCCGTCTGTTGCGGATTTGCTGTGCTTAAAGGGTGACAAGCCAGTCGAGGGGCAAGCCGATGTACGTGCCACCTGCATTCCGTGAAGATGATCCGGTGGAACTGCGCCATATCATGCGGGAGGCCCGCCTCTCTACGCTCGTGACCGCGACCTCCGAGGGCCTGATCGCGACCCCGCTGCCCCTCATTCTCGATGAGAGCGAAGGGGAATATGGCGTGCTTCATGGCCATCTCGCCAAGGCCAACCCCCAGTGGAAATTGCCCGCCAGCGGTGAAGCGCTCGTCATCTTCTCAGGGCCGGACGCTTATGTGACACCCTCCTGGTATCCCTCGAAGCAGGAGCACGGCAAAGTCGTGCCGACCTGGAACTATGTGGCGGTGCACGCCTACGGACAGCCCGAGTTCTTTGATGACGAAACGCGACTGCTCGAGGCGGTCACGCGCCTCACGAACCTCCACGAGCAGCGTCGCGCCGTGCCCTGGAGCGTGACGGACGCGCCGGAAGCCTTCATCAAGGCGCAGCTTAAGGGGATCGTCGGCCTCCGGCTCCCGATCAGCCGCATCGAAGGCAAGCGCAAGATGAGCCAGAACCGGAACGCCGACGATCGCGAGGGCGTGGCGGAAGGCCTGCGCTCCAGCAGCGATGCGGGCGAGCAGGCTGTCTCAAAGCTCATTCCGCGTCACCGCTAACCGGCGTTCGCGCGGGTGGTTACTCCAACCGCACCGTTACACTGTCGCTCGCGCCTTTGGCGTCGATGACCGAGACATGCGCGAAGCCTTGCCCATCCGGCTGCCAGCTTGTCTGGCGTCGCAGGATCGCCTCAGACACGGGGGCGCCGTTCACCAGCCAAGTCAGCGGCAGCACGCCGCCACTCGCTTTCAGCGATAGCGCGGAAACCTCGTCGGCATTCGCGCGCAAGCCTAGGTCAACGCGCGCGCCATTAGGCGGATAAGCAATACGCAGGGGTGCGGTCGCGGTCGCAGCGATCGTCTTCGGCTGGTCCTGCCGCAAATGGCGCAGCGGCGGCGGTAGCGTGGCGGTCGAGGCGAACAGGACATTGGGCGGCGCCGGGATCGGCTCCGGCGCACGATCAAGCCGCGCGAATGCATCGAACAGGACGGGCGCCGCGGTGCTGCGCGCAACGAGCCCGGATACGGAGGCCCCGTCCGGCCGCCCCAGCCACACGGCGATGGTGGTCAGCCGGTCGAACCCGATGGCCCAGGCATCGCGGTAGCCGTAGGATGTCCCGGTCTTGAAGGCGATACGACCAGGAACCGCGTTGTCCGGCGGCGGCGCACCGCGCAGGATGTCGGCGACATACCACGCGGCGACCGGCGTCGTCAGCGGCTGGTCACGCCGTGCCTCCGCCGGCCGGTCGAGACGACGCACAAGCGGAGGCATTTCGCCACCCCGGGCGAGCCCGGCATAGAGACGTGCCATGTCGGTGAGCCGGATGCCAAGACCACCGAGGGCGACCGCAAGGCCCGGCGGGCCGGTCTCGTCCTTAGGCAGGACGATGTCGGCACCGGCGCTGCGCAAGCGCGCGAGGAACTTCACCGAGCCCAGCACATCGAGCAATTCCACCGCCGGCATGTTGAGCGATTGTTGAAGGGCGCGGCGCGCCGTCACCGTTCCCTGGAAGGCGAGATCGAAATTCTCGGGCGCATAGGTTCCGAAGCGGACACGACGGTCATCCAGCACGGTCTCCGGATGCGCAATGCCGTTGTCGAAGGCGAAGGCATAGATGAAGGGCTTAAGGGCGGAGCCGGGCGAGCGTATGGCGAGCGTGGCGTCCACGGAACCGGCGCGGTCCCGCGAGAAATAATCGGGCGCGCCAACCTGCGCGCGGATTTCTCCCGTCGCATTGTCAATGGCGATAATTGCGGCGGAAACGCCGGTGCCGACGCGCTCGGCGCTCTCGCGCGCCAGGCCCTCGAGGCTGCGTTGCAGGCGGCCGTCGATGGTGAGGCGAATGGTCCTGGCTTCGGGATCGTCGCGGACGGCCTGTTCCGCGGCATGGGCCGCAAGCATGGGCAGCGGCTGGCGCGTCTCGGGGATCGGCGCCCGCTCGGCAGCCTCGGCCTCGGCCTCGGAAATGAACCCCGCTTCCAGCGCGCGGGCCAGCACACGCGAACGAGCCGCACGTGCCGCCTCCGGGAAGCGATCCGGCCGGCGCGTCTCGGGTGATTGCGGCAGCGCGACCAAGAGCGCCCGCTCGGCAAGCGACAGACGTTTGGGCTCCTTGGCGAAATAAGCGAAGCTCGCCGCCCTGAGGCCTTCCAGATTGCCGCCATAGGGCGCAAGGCTGAGATAGAGCGACAAGATCTCGCTTTTGGCCAAGCGACGCTCGAGTTCGACGGCGCGGACGGCCTGTCTCAACTTGGCATCGAGCGTGCGTTCCGCACGCGGCTCGAGCAGCCGTGCGACCTGCATCGTCAATGTCGAAGCGCCGGACACGACCCGGCCGTTCCAGACAAGCTGCCCAACCGCCCGGACCAGCGCGAGACCATCGATGCCGGGGTGGCTCTCGAAACGCTTGTCTTCATAAAGCGTCAGCAACGCCAAAAAGCGCGGATCGACCTCCTCGGTCTTCACCGGGAGACGCCAACGACCCTCCTTGGTCGTGAAAGCCCGCAACAGGCGGCCGTCGCGATCGCGCACCTCCGTCGACCTGAGATCCGCGACCGACAGATCGAGGGGTCCCAGCGCAACGACATAATGCCAGAGCAGGGCGGCGCCCGCGACAAACCCGGCAGCCGCGAGGCCGCCGAGGCCAAAGATGAGGGGACGAAGATGCCGACGCATGGCGCTCACCGCACCGCCGTAACCTCGACTTTGCCGAAATCGCCCCGCCCGAACCGCTCTGGCCTGTACATGTCCTCGACGAGGGCGGGCGGATGGATGTAGCTGCCTGGCGACACCGCACGCACCATATAGGCCACGGTGAAGAAGGCTGCCTTGCTACCATCCCGGTCGAAAGCCGCGACGAAACGATCGTCGCGATACTCGGTATGGCTCGGCTCCACGTCACGCTTCAGCCAGTCGAGCCCTGCGACAGAACCGGAATCCACCAGATTGGGATTGTCGATCTCAAATCCGGCTGGCAGATAGTCGACGAGCAGAAGACGCGCGAAGGCGGCTTCCGTCTCGGTCACCTTGAGCGTTACGACGAGACGGTCGTTCTGGTTCACGCGGGTGGCATCCACCTGGGTGCCGTCGAGCTTGTAATAGTTGCGCTCGATCCGATAGCCCTGGGACGCGGCCGGCTCCGGGGTCGAGGGATTGCCCGCGACGCTGACGACCATCTGCAAGGGGGTGGAACCCGCGTTGGCTACGGTGAAGCCCGCGCCCTCGAGCGCGTCCGCGCGGAGGTTGCGGTATAGCGCGCCGGAATGCGCCGCTCCATTGACCGCAAGGCGGATGCCTTCGGCACGCTTGGTGAGCGCTTCGGCTGCCAGCACCATCCAGGCTTCTTCCTGGGTCGAGATATAGCTGCGCTTGGCGCGCGCATCTTCGACCACCCGGCCAACCGCCATGATGTCCAGCGCTTGCGCACCGGCTTCCGCCGCCAATGTCAAGACAGCCGCGCCGTCGCGCAGCCGCGAGCCGTAGTCCGGACGCGAGGTGGGTTTATCGGCCACAACGCCGAGCGCGGACACGGCCGTCGTGAAGGCCGTCTGGGCCCGTCCACGATCGCCGAGGAGCGCCAGCGCCGCAGCAATCTGGCTTTGCGCGAGCGGCGAGCCGAAGTCCTTGATACGGACGTCCGCGAGATAACGCAGGTCGCCCATCACTGAGCGGCCATTGCGCGCGAGGACATAGACCGCATAGGCAAGGCCTTCGCCAGAACCGCTCGTAAAGTCCTGATTGGCGACGTAGTTGCGCAGCCGGTCCAGCGCCAGATCGAAACCGATCTGCGGCACCACGAAGCCCCCCTCGCGGGCCCGCGTCAAGAAGTCGGTGACGTAGGAATCGAGCCAGATGTCATCCCCGCCCACGCCCCACAGCCCGAACGAGCCGTTTGAATCCTGGCGCGCCAGCACACGTTCGATCGACGTGCGTATGCGCTCATCCAGATTCGTGTCAGTCGGCAGTGCATTCGCGGCGGACAGCGCGTTGACATAGAGCAGCGGCAACGCGCGGCTCACGGTTTGTTCCGTGCAGCCGTAAGGGAAGCGATCAAGCGAGGCGAGGAGCGCTGGCACATCGAGCGCTGTCATTGGCGAGACGCTGATCGAGGCCAGGCCCGTGCCTGGCAGAAGGTCCGCGAACAGGTCAGGCGTCAGGCGCACGGATGCCTGCGCGGGCAGCGGCCGTACAGTCCTGTTGATCAGAGGCGGACGCCCTGGCTGCACACCGATCCGGAACGTCTGCGGACCGTCGAAACCGGGGCCTGTCAGGCGTGCCTCGATCGTTGCTATGCCGACGCTCGCGCCAGTGATGGGGATGGAGAGGCTCTGCCGGGCGCCTTTGGCAAGCTGCAGGCTGCGCTCACGCTGGCTGGCAGGGATGGCAACGGGGCCGTTCGCGCTGAGGGTGAGCTTGTAGGCGCCCGCCTCGCCTTCGACATTGTTGATATCGATGGCAAAACGCGAGTTGTCCCCGATGTTGAGGAAGCGCGGCAGGGTCCCCACCATCACGACGGGATCGCGCACGATGACATCGGCGCTGGCCTGCCCGACGCGGCTCTTGGTCCAGGCCGTCGCCATGACACGGAGCGTGCCGTTGAAATCCGGGATATCGAACGCGACCTCGGCCGTGCCGTCGGCCCCGACCTCGACAACGCCCGAATAGAGGGAGACCGGCTCCTGCGCGGGCGGCGAACCGAAGGTCTCGGAGGCTCCGCCATCACCACCGGACCGGATGGCGCCGCGCGTGCCCTGCATACCGTCGATCAGGAAGCCGTAGAGATCGCGGATCTCAGCGCCGAGTTGCCGCTGGCCGAAGAAATAATCGCCGGGGCGCGGCGCGGCATAACGCGTAAGATTGAGAATGCCGACGTCGACAGCCGCCACCGTCACATAGGCTTTCTCGCCCGCCACTGCGCCGGCCACCTTGATCGGCAGGCGCAGCGTCTCGCGGGGTCGCATGGCGGCGGGAGCGCCGAGATCGACGTTCAGGCTGCGCGCGGCCGCGTCCACCGAGAACCATGCAAGCCCCAACGCCCGGCCCGGCATACGCTTGGCCGCTTCATCGAGCGGCCTGTGTGCGAAGGCGACGAGATAAGCGCCCGCGCCCCAATCCGTACCAACCGGCAGCTTCACTGTGGTGCCGTCCGGCGTGACGTCGACGAGCCGCTCTTCCAGCACATGGTCGCTGACGACAGCGACGGTCGCCTTGCCGGCAAAACGGGGGCGCATCGTCACTGTCATCTCGTCGCCGCTGTTGAAGGCGGCCTTGTCGAGTGTCACGTCCAGCCGGTCGGGCGAATCCGCCGTCTGCTCGCCACCCCAGCCAACGCTGAAGGTGACGCTGGTGGGCTGCACGTCAGGCTGAGTGGAGGTGAGTTCCAGGCGGTAGGTTCCCCAACCAACGGGCGTCGCTATCCGCCCCGCAGACCCTGCCGCCACATTCACACGGCCGTCCGCCATCCGGCGCGTGCGCGTCACCGTCTCATAGGACCAGCGGCCGTCGTTGTTGTACCACTGGTAGTCGCGGTCCAAACGATAGAGATTCCATTGCACGCCGCCGGACAGGCGCTCGCCGGTCGGAGTCGCCATCACAACATCGAAGGACGCGGTGCCACCCTCGGCCAGTTCCGTGAACAGCTTGCGCGCGCCAATGACATTGCCCTCCGGCAGGATCGGCAGCGTCACGCTGCGCTCCACCGCTCGACCGCCGGTCTCGCCGACACGCAGCGTGATCTTCGCCTCGACCGGACGTGGCGCGGTGATTTCGCCGATCGGCACCTCAACCACCACGCGCCCCTGCGCGTTCGTGGTGAAATGTTGCTCGATCTCGGTCGTCACCGCGGTGAACTCTTCGTCGGCAAGGCCGATCGTGAAGCCCTCAAGTCCAGGAATTGCCGGTGTCTCGCTGGCCGTGACCGAAACTTCGCCGCTCACATCAAGATCAGCGCCCGGCGCGCCATAGAGATAGCGTGCATCGACAGCGATGCTGGCGGGTTCGCCGGCCGCAAGCGCTTTCTGGCTCGGCGTCAGGGTCACGTCGATCCGCTCAGGCACGTAATCTTCCACGAGGAAGCTGGTCTCGCCGATAGCCTGCCCCTTGGGATCGGCAAAGGCCTGCAGACGCCAAGTGCCGCGCATCGCGCCCCCCAGAATCGGCAGCGACCACGCGCGCCCTCCCTCACCCTGGTCAGCCACCAACGAACGGCGGTATTCAACGCCATCGGGACGCCGTGCCACCAGCGTCACCGGCAGGTTGGGTGCGGCTACGCCCTTGCCGTCACGCAGCAGCGCCGTGACATAAACGGTCTCGCCGGTGCGATAGACACCCCGCTCGGTGAACACCATCGCGTCGAGCGCACCGGCCGCGCGCCGGCCCTTCACACCGCGATCACTGAGATCGAACGGGCTCTGGCCGAGGTCGAGGAAATTGTAGTCCCCTGCGGCAGTTGACGCGACGACGAGGCCGGGTGCCTGGCCGCCCGTACCGCGCGCGAGCCCTGCGGGGAAGCGCACGCGGCCCTGCGTGTCGCTCTTCTCTATCGCCAGGACATCATTATTGCGGGCGAGCAATCGGACCTCGACGCCGTCGAGCGGGGCGGCGCTGCCAAGCGAGCGCAGCATAATATCCATGCCGCCATTGCCGGAGATGGCAGTCATGCCCAGATCCGACACCACGAACCACTGGGTCGCCTTCAGCTCATAGTCGCCGTCACCCTTCGGACCGCCGGAGGCGGACGCCGTCATGAGATAGACGCCGGGCTCCAGCTTGTTGCCGAGCGCTTCCATGACGGGGAAGGCCGTGATGACATCCTTGTTGAGCGTATTGGCGACGTCGAGAGTGCCGCGCCAGACCCGCTGGCCCTTGTCGTCCGCATAGCTATCGGCGGTGTAGCGGCTGATCTGACTGAGAAAGTCATCCGAACGGACGGTCGGCAGCAGAGAACGGTCGCCGACACGCAGCACTTCGATATCAATCTTCGCGGTGTTTACGGAAACGACCGGAATGCCCTGCTGGCCAGTCCGCGGGAGGACATAGTTGCGGCCGGTGAAGCGCACCTGCGGACTGCGATCCTTCACGTAGAGCTCGTAGTCAGCATTCTTTTGCAGCACCTCGCCATCGATCGCCGAAGGCAGGCCGCGGCGGATGACGACGGCATAGCGCTCGCCATGCTTCAGCCCATCCACGCAAATCTGGTTCCCCTCGCCCGTGACGGCCGCATTCGCTGCCCCGGTGATGGCGACATAGGGCGTGAAGTCAACCTTGCCTTGCTGCAGGGGCTCCGAGAACTGGAAGCAGGCGCGCGGCGTCGCCGAATCCGAATCCGTCGAGTAGTCGACCAGGCGGAAGCCGTGGGCCGCGACGAGATTGTCATAGATGCTGCGGCGGGCCGGAACATCCGCGGATGCCAGGCTCGACCGGTAGGTGTCGATCGCCGCGCGCCACTGACGATATTGCGCGAACAGCGCGCCCAGATCGGCCAGCGCGGTACCTTCCTGAGCGGCGGTGGTGGCCTTCTGGTAAGCGGCATAGGCCGCCCCCAAGGCGCGCCGTCGATAGTCCTGGTTCTCCGAATAATTGGCGCCCTTGGCCTGCGCCGCTGCGGCGGAATAGCCAAGCCATGCCGCGACATTGTTGGGCTGGAGGGCGATGAGATTCCCATAGAGCGCGAGCGCGCGCACGCTATCTCCCCGGCCGAGCGCAGCCTGGGCGTCCTGGCGCAGGCGGTCGGGCTGCGGCGGGCGGGGTGCCTGGGCACCCGGCGGGACCGTCGGCGCCGAGGTCGCGGGCGGCGCGACCTCCCGCTTGATCTCAGCCTCGAGGCGGACGGCGGAGCTTGCGAGATCGTCCCGGTTATAGGTCTTGCGGGCGGGCGCTGGCGCCGGCTGCGGTGCCGGTGCGGTCACCGCTGGCGGATTGACCGGCCGGGAGGGAGGGGCTGCCTGCGCAAATGCCTGGCCCGCGGGAGCACATGCAAGTCCGAGCGCCACGATCAGACCAGCCAGCCCGGTTTTACCAAGCCCATCCTGGAACGATGTCGTCATATGAGGCTCCCCTGCATCAGGGCCGGTGATCAGCGGCTCTTGGTACCGCGTGCGAAATTATCACTCGCTCCGCAAACCGCAACGCAGCTCTGGCCCTTCCTGTCGCATCAGACACAGGGCCGAAACAAAAAATCCGGATCATGCGACCATGAGGGACAAGCCCTCGGAGCCGCACGTCCGTTGCAGATGGACCTGTACTGACGGTTTAGACCTTCGGCCGCTTCGGCCTGGTCCGAACGTCCCTTCACTTCGGGACTTTGCGTTAGCTGAGGTCTGGAATGGCCGATGGGATACCGATGGCGTCACCGCGCCAAGCGCCGCGCCACTAGACAACCTGCCTCCCCTGCCGCCAGACCCGCCGCACGATCGGTACGCTGCCGGCAAGATGCACCTGAATGCAATCAGCCCGCTGGCCGACCGCTATCGCGCCCCTGTCGTCGAGGCCGGCGGCGCGCGCGGGACTGAGCGTGACCATCCGCACCGCCTCAGGCAGGCTGATGCGCTCGACGCGCTCGGCGAGCATGAACACCGCCATGGCGAGACTGGCTGGCACATAGTCGGATGACAGGATGTCCAGCAGGCCCTCTCGCGCCAGGTCCTCCGCAGCGATATTGCCAGAGTGGGACCCGCCGCGGACGACGTTCGGCCCCCCCATCATCACCCGGATGCCCGCTTCATGCGATCGCACCGCAGCCTCGCGGGTCGTGGGGAATTCCGCAATGGCGACGCCGTCGGCAATCGACTCGACGACATGCTCATCCGTCGCATCATCGTGGCTCGCGAGCGCGATGCCATGCTGCTGGGCAAAAGCGACAAGTTCGCGACGATGCCGTGAGGCGTTCGCATGATGAAGCGCGAGGCGCCGCTCGACCACCGCATTTGCCTCGGCCTCGGTGCGGGCGGTCTTGCCGGTGAAATAAACCTTCCACAGCTCGACGTCGCGAAACTGCCGCTGGCCTGGGGTGTGATCCATCAGGGAAATGACATGGATCGGAAAACGAGCGGCAAAGCGCGTCACCTCGTCGATGACGTCGAGGGTGGCAATCTCGCAGCGGAGATGAGTGCGGTGTTCGGCGCGCAGATAGCCGCCGTCTCGGGCTTCGTCGAGCGCCTGCGCGAGCGTCCACAGATCGCTGTTGGGCATGCCTCCCTCTGTGTCGGAGCCGGCCCGCAGAGAATCGAACACGGTGGTCACGCCGGCGGCGATGATCTGGGCATCATAAGCCATCACAGCGCTCAGCGGGTGCCAACGCACGCGTGGCCGCGGATGGAAATGGCTCTCGAGATGATCCGTGTGCAGCTCGATAAATCCCGGCAGCAAGAAATCGCCGCCTAGATCGATTCCGCGTTCCGGCGCCCTGCCCTCGCCCATATCGACGATGACGCCATCATGGGCCGCGAGCCACCCGGACTCGAGCACCTGGTCCGGCAGGACCAGCCGGGCATTTTCGATGATGTGGGCGCTCTGGTTCATGGTCCATCTTTCATGCAAAGTCTTGAGCCCCCTGTCCAGTTCGCGATCCTCGCCCAGGTAGACCGGTGCGTGACCGGCTGCGGCCCTCCGGAGTCCGCATGAAACTGTGGCGGTTGTCCGGCGCTCCCCTGCTCGGCCGGATCACGGGGCTGGACAGGACTTGCGGTTGCGTTAAGCTTGACCTATTCGCTTTGCGATGAAACTTCGATGACACTTATGACGCGAAGGATCAGCAGCAAACTGGAATATTTTTCGCGTATGCAACATAAGAATTGTGTTCGTTTCCCGGAGCACGGCACTCACATTATATGTAGGTCTTAATAGTCGCTTTTCGTTTCCATCCCGCCAATTTTTCCCTCAGTTATTTTCACCCCTCCAGGCGCATTACCACCCGATAACTTTATTTTTTCATGGAGATATTGTTCGATGCCAGAGCGTTTACTGGCTGCGGCCGTGCGACCTCAATCGCGCAACTGCCATTTTGACGTGCCCTGAGCCCGAAAACCATGGGCAACAAGCGAACGGCGCGGTTGAACGGTCGGACCACGACTGGAAGCTCGGCGCGCCTTCCCCTTGGTCGGGCGATCGACGTCAAGGCGACAGCACGGACCATTTCCCGGGTCGGCACGCATGACTACTACTGCGGCTGGCCACAGGTCTTGCGCCTCGCCGGGTTTCTTGCGGTGGCGCTCCTCGTGGCGTTGCTGCTGTTTGCCAGCCGCACAGCCCAGGCGGGCGCGTGGACACTCCCGGCGGGCAAGGGCCAGGCGATCGTCACGGGCACCTTTTTGAAGGCAGACCGCTATTTCGACGCGCAGGGCCGGACCATCCGTGGTCCGGACTATCGGAAGTTCGAGGCCACCGCCTTCATCGAATACGGTGTTACCGACAGCTTAACCGCAATCGTCTCGCCGTCGCTTCTTTCTACGCGCGTAGCGGGGCCCGAACCGGCGCAGTACACCGGTCTGGGCTATACCGACATCGGTGCCCGCTATCGCCTTCTCGACCTTGACGGCTGGATCGTATCCGCCCAGGCCATCGCGGGCTTCCCCGGCCCCACCAATCCGCTAAACCCTGCGGAGGTCTGCTGCACGGACAAATATGCCGATGCGCGCATCCTCGTCGGGAAGTCATTCATGCTGGGGACCTGGCCATCCTTTGTGGACGCCCAAGCCGCCTACCGCCTGCGCAGCGGCGCCGCCAGCGACGAGATCCGTTTTGACCTCACCCTCGGCATTCGGCCTCTGCCAAAATGGCTCTTGCTGGCACAATCGTTCAACGTTCTGGCAACGAACTCACTTGCGAGCGGCTCCGCGCTGGGGCTATTGAGCGGGACGCGTTATCATAAAGTACAGGTTGGCGCAGTTTGGGATTTCGCCGACGACTGGTCCCTGCAGATTGCCGGTGTCGCCACAATTGCTGGCAAGAGTGCACCGCTCGAACGTGGACTCGTCAGTGGTTTATGGTACCGCTTCTGACATGACGAACGAAATGGGAGCGCCCCCTTTCATGGCATTATCAAAACCT
This sequence comes from Chelatococcus sp. YT9, assembly GCF_018398315.1. NCBI lineage: Bacteria > Pseudomonadati > Pseudomonadota > Alphaproteobacteria > Hyphomicrobiales > Chelatococcaceae > Chelatococcus > Chelatococcus sp. YT9. Next base: position 3,093,976 of record NZ_JAHBRW010000001.1, on the reverse strand, counting down.
CGCATCATGCCGGTCCTCTTGTCCGGCGGCACGGGGACCCGTCTTTGGCCCCTGTCCCGCGAGGCTTATCCCAAGCAGCTCCTGCCGCTTGCCAGCGACAGGACCATGCTGCAGGAGACCGCGCGCCGCGTGGAGGATCGCTCCACCTTCATGGCTCCCGTTGTCATCGCCAATGCGGAACATCGTTTCGTCATCGCCGAGCAGCTGCGTGGCCTTGGCATCGAGGATGCGACGATCGTGCTGGAGCCCGTCGGACGCAACACGGCCCCGGCCGCGGCAACCGCCGCCCTGATCGCCGTGAACGAAGACCCCGACGCCATCATCCTGCTGATGCCCGCCGACCACGTGGTCTCTGATCCCAAGGCCTTCCTGAAGGCGGTGGAGACGGGCGTCGCCGCCGCCGACGCGGGCAAGCTCGTCCTGTTCGGCATCAAGCCGACGGCGCCCGCCACCGGCTATGGCTACATCCATATCGGCGCGGCATTGCCTCAGTCGCCAGGCGCCCACGCCGTGGCCGCCTTCCGCGAGAAGCCGGATGCCACCACCGCCGCCGCCTATGTGGCGGGTGGAGACTATTTCTGGAACAGCGGTATCTTCCTCCTTCCGGCAAAGTCCTTCCTCGACGATCTCGCCGTGCTCGCGCCGGACATCCTGGCCGCCAGCCGCGAGGCTCTCGTCAGGGCCAAGAGCGATATGGACTTCCTGCGTCTCGATAACGACGCCTTCCGCGCCTCGCCGTCGATCTCCATCGACTATGCCGTGATGGAGAAGACCGACAAGGCTGTGGTCGTGCCGGCCGATTGCGGCTGGGCGGATGTCGGCAGCTGGTCGGCGCTATGGGAAATCGGCGCGCAGGACGCAGCCGGCAACGTCATCGCGGGGGACGTTGTCGCGGAGGACGTGCAAGGCTCCTACCTCCGCGGCGAGGGCCAGCTCGTTGCGGCGCTCGGCGTTGAGGATCTGGTCGTCGTGGCGACCCCCGACGTCGTGCTCGTCACGCGTCGCGATCGCGATCAGGACGTGAAGCTTCTCGTCGAACGGTTGAAGAAAGACGGACACGAAGCAGCGACTCAGACGCCCCGTGTCCATCGTCCCTGGGGCTATTATCAGTCGCTGCACATGGGCGAGCGCTTCCAGGTCAAGCGCATCACCGTAAAGCCGGGAGCCAAGCTATCCCTGCAGAAGCATTACCACCGTGCCGAGCACTGGGTGGTGGTCAATGGCACTGCCCTCGTCACGCGGGACGCCGAGGAACTGCTGCTCCGGGAGAATGAATCGATCTTCCTGCCGCTCGGCTGCGTGCACCGTCTGGAGAACCCAGGCAAGGTTCCGCTGAACCTGATCGAGGTTCAGTCAGGTCCCTACCTCGGCGAGGACGACATCGTGCGCATCGAGGATGTCTACGCCCGCGTCGACAGGGCCAATGAGGTGGGCGAGGATAACCGCTGACAGCAACGCTGTCGGTGCCCTTCCCGGCCGGCTTCACCCGCCGGGAAGGAGAACCATGAAGCCTTTGCCGAGATTTCACACCGTTTCGCGCGTGCCCCGATCAGGCATGCCCCGCATCGATGGCGGCCATGACACCGCGCAGCTCGGCCAGACCCTTCAGGCGGCCGATGCAAGAGTAGCCGGGGTTCGTGCGCTTGCCGATGTCATCGATCAGCAGGTGGCCGTGGTCGGGCCGCATCGGGATCTCGGCGTCGGAGCGGCCCTCGGCCCGCCGGCGACGCTCTTCTCTCATCAAGGCCGCGACAACGCCGACCATATCGGATGAGCCGCCGAGATGCTCGGCCTCGTGGAAGGTCTTCGGCGCCTCGCGCTTGACGTTGCGCAGATGCGCGAAATGAATCCGCGGTGCAAATTCGTCAACCATCGCGACAAGGTCGTTATCCTCCCGCGCCCCGTAGGAGCCGACACAGAACGTCAGGCCATTGGCGCTGGACTCGACCCCGGCGAGAATGGCGCGCGCGTCAGCTGCGGTCGAGACGACACGGGGCAGGCCAAAGAGCGAGAATGGCGGATCATCGGGATGGATGCAGAGCCGCGCTCCTTCTTCCTCGGCGACAGGAACGACTTCGGCGAGAAAACTGACGAGATGGGCCCGGAGGTCATCCGGCGTAATGCCGTCATAGGCGGCAAGCAGGCGGCGCATGCCGGCGCGGTCGTGATGGAAATCCGCGCCAGGCAAACCGGCAATCACATTACCCTCGAGAGCGTCCCGCTCGCTCGGCAGCAGCGCGTCAAAACGGGCCCTGGCCGAAGCGAGCACCTCCGGGTCATAGGAGCTTTCGGCATTCGGACGTTCCAGAATGAAAACATCATAAGCCGCGAAATCGATGATATCGAACCGCAGCGCATAACCACCCAGCGGCACGGGATACATGAGATCCGTGCGCGTCCAGTCGACGACCGGCATGAAGTTGTAGCAGATGGTCTTCACGCCAGCGCGCGCTACCGCGCGCAACGACGCGATCCAGGCATCGATATAACGCCTGCGATCGGCACTGTTGGTCTTGATGGCATCATGGACCGGGATACTCTCAACCACGGACCAGGTGAGCCCGGCCTCCGTGATGGTCGCCTTGCGCTTGGCGACCTCCTCATCGGTCCACGGCTGGTCAGCGGGAATGTGATGGAGCGCCGACACGATACCGGTCGCGCCCGCCTGCCGCGCATGGGACAATTCCACCGGGTCCTGAGGCCCGAACCACCGCCATGTCTGTTCCACCTGTCGCCTCCTTCACCTGCCACGATCGTTCGGCGCGCCTGATCGGCGCCACCCCGCACGCTGATCTCACCGGTCAGCGCACTCATAATTCACGAATCTGGCGGGCGGAAGCAGATTTCAGGCCGTGCAGGAGAGCTCGCATCTGCCCTACACATGTCTGTCCATGGCGGAGGCATGCTTCGTGTCGCGCATGAGGCTATAGACGAGCAGCGAGATGAAGATGATGCCCGCGAGATAGTAGTAAAACCACTCCTCGTGGCCCATCTGCTTGAACCACAGAGCAATCGCCGGCGCTGTCCCGCCGAACACCGAAACCGTGACGGCATAGGGAAGCGCGACGCCCGTCGCGCGGATCGACGTCGGGAAGAGCTCGGCCTTCACGATGGCATTGATCGAGGTGTAGCCCGCCGTAAAGACCCATGCGGCGCAGATCAAAAGGCAGGCGATGACCGGCGACTGGGTCTGCGACAGGATCTTGAGCAGCGGCACGGTCGCCAGCGTCCCGGCGACGCCGAAAAAGACGAGGAGAGGCTTGCGGCCAATGCGATCGGAAAGAGCCCCGTAAAGCGGTTGCAGAATTGCGGCGAAGATGAGCGACGCAGCGATGACATAGGTGGTGACGATGTCCGAAAAGCCAGCCGTCTGCCGCACGAATGTCTGCATATAGGTCGTGAAGGTATAAAAGGCTGCGGTACCGCCGGCCGTGAGACCGACGACGATCGCGACTTCGCGGGGGTAGCGAAGCAAGCCGCGTAGTGAGCTCTCCCGCTGGGCGACCTTGCGCGCTTCGAGAAATGACTCGGTCTCATGCATATCGCGCCGCATCACCGCTGCGAAAACGGCGAGACACGCTCCGATGATGAAGGGAATACGCCAACCCCAGGCGACCAGCTGCTCGTGAGTCAGAAAGACGTTCTGCAAAAGCAGAAGGACAAGGATGGCGGTGAGTTGCCCGCCGATCAGCGTCACATACTGGAAGCTGGAGTAAAATCCACGATGAGCCGGCTCGGCGACTTCGCTGAGGTATGTGGCGCTCGCACCATACTCACCGCCGAGACTAAGCCCCTCGATGATGCGCGCCAGGGCGAGCAATGCCGGCGCCGCGAAGCCGATGGTCGCATAAGTGGGTGTGGCGGCGATGATCAGCGAGCCAAAGCACATCATGACAACCGACACTGTTAAGGACAGGCGCCGCCCGTATCGGTCCGCCAGATGGCCGAAGAGCCAGCCGCCCAGCGGCCGCACGATGAAGCCCGCGGCGAACAGGGTGGCAGCGTTGAGCTGCTGGACCACTGGATCACTCGATGGGAAGAATGCCGGCGCGAAATACAGCGCAAAGGCGGTATAAGCATAGAAATCGTACCATTCGACAAGATTGCCGATTGAACCGATAAAGATTGCTTTGAGGCGCCGGCGCGCATCAGCGAAATCAGTGGTCGTCACGGACATGCCATCTCCATCGGCTTACGCGAAGCGGTTCTACTGGCCATATCGGCATGTTCGGGGTCTTGCTCCACGCAACGCCGCCCGCTAACCCTCGCTGAATGCATGGGTTACGGGAAACTTGGCCTCAGATATGCGCATCATGCACGCGGCGCTCGTGGCAGCAAGCTGTGCCATATGCATTTTGCATGGAATGCCGTGCGATAATCGGAGAGGCTATGCATCAAAAGCTGATCGTCAGAAATGATCGCCATAAACCATTGACAGCGCCAGCGCGGATGCTCTACGAGGCGGCCTATGAAGATACACCTCGCCCTTGCCGGACTTTACTACGCGCCGCTTCCTTAGCGGCGAGGTGCTTTGTCATCTTTCAACCGCTGCGTGGCCAGCGGTTGTTTCCAAAGACCTCCCTGGCACGCCGCCTGCAGAGGTCAGCCCATGCAAGTCCACCAGAATACGGTTCAGCCTCCTCTCCTTGGCATCATCGGTTTCGGCGCCTTTGCCCGGCTTATGGCCCGGCAGCTCGGCGTTCATTTCCGCATCCGCGCCTATGATCCGGCCTTTACCACCGGACCGCTTGAGGGCCAAACAGCCGTTGAAATCACCGACATGGCATCGGCAGCGCGCTGCCCGATCGTGGTCCTTGCCACACCGGTCAGCGCCCTGGAAGACGCCATAGCTGGTATCGCGCCGCATCTTGGCGCAGGCACGCTCGTCCTCGACGTGGGATCGGTCAAGGTGATCCCGGCCGAGATCATGGCACGCGGACTGCCACCCAATGTCGATATTGTGGCGACGCATCCTCTCTTCGGTCCGCAGAGTGCCCGCGATGGCGTCGCTGGCTTGAAAATCGCCGTCTGCCCGATCCGCGGCCGTCGCGGCTTGAGGGTGGCGGCGTTCCTACGCCACGTGCTCGGCCTCGATGTGATTGTCACGACCCCGGAAGCGCACGACCGGGACGCTGCCGTGGTTCAGGGGCTCACCCATCTCATTGCCAAGGTCCTGGTGAAGATGGAGCCGTTACCCACCCGCATGACGACCCGCAGCTTTGATCTGATCATGCAGGCGGTCGGCATGGTGCGCCATGATTCTCCCGCCGTATTTCAGGCGATCGAGCGCTCCAATCCTTATGCGCTGGCGGTACGCAACCGCTTCTTCACTCTGGCCGCGGCCCTTGATCAGGAGCTTGAGGACCATGCTGCCGACGCGTCAGCCGCTTCCCTTCCGGAAGGAGCGGCGAGCGCCCTCCAGACTTCAATGGCCCATCGATCGCGAGAAAACGTTCACAACGATGACCCCAGCGATGATCAAACTAAGCCCGAGCAAGGCCGGCCAATCCAGGCTCTGTTTGAACCATATCCAGCTCACGGCTGAGATGAGCACGATGCCCACCCCAGACCAGATCGCATAGGCGATGCCGGTCGGCATCGTACGCAGCGTCAGAGACAAGAAGTAGAACGCCAGCGCATAGCCGGCCACTGTCAGGAGCGACGGACCGAGGCGGGTAAAACTGTCGGAGGCCTTCAACGCCGAGGTGGCGATAACTTCAGCGACAATGGCTATGAGGAGAAAGATATAGCTCAATGTGTTGGACACTACGGCTTCTCACCCGAGCGATAAAAATGTGGATCGACCCATGTCGATATCGGCGGCATGGCCCCTCTGTCCAGTCACATTGGAAGCGCTAGCACTTCGGCACGCCGCGTGGCCGGTTGCGTCCGACACACGCACCGGCAACACAAGTATAGATTACAGTATAAATCAATGTTCTCGCATAATAGGTTGTATTCGTAGTCTATGCATCCGGTGCGCAGCCCGTCCGGAGATTTCACAATGCGGGCTTCCTCTTGTCTAGCAATCGCTCGCACGCGCTCGTACCTCGTCTTTTTGCAGCTAGAGCTTGAAATGGCTAGCGTTTCGCGGATCGGAACCCTATCACGCCATGCGGCGGGGAAGCATGTTCACGGAACGAAGCGGCCATTCGCATGGGTCGCGTGCGCTACGCTTGAACCATAAGGCGTGTCTTGCTTTGACGCAGCGGATCGCGGTATATTATTTTTTGATACTTAGTTGATCGTTTCCTAAACGAACAAGGGCATTCCATATCTTCGGGCCCCTCGCAATTCCGGAGCGAAAAAGGCCATGCGACATAGATTCCGGAACTGCTTTGCATATGGCTCCGGCTTGAGCAACCGGACACGGGGGGTAACATGGCGTCACAGCTTACAGGTTCGGAAGTCATCTTCAGCGATGACTTCTCAACGAACGGACCGGTTGATTCAGCAAAATGGCACTACAATGTTTGGACACCGCCGGATGGTGGCGGATCCCATTACGGCAATACACAGCAGCGGCAGTCGTTACCCGTAGCCTCAAACGGTGTGATGCGCCTGCAGCTCGACAGCTTCAATCCAACGGACCCCAACCATACGTCTTTCGTAGGCTCTGAGGCCATCACCAACCGGCTGTTCGATCTCAGCAACGGGCCAATCGCCTTCGAGGCCCGGGTCCGCTACGAACAGGATCAACGTGGCATCATCGGTGGCTTCTTCACCTTTGCCGGCCCACCGGGCAATCATGACGAAATCGACTTTGAAGCGATGTCGAACCGCTTCAATGAAATGCAGACTAACATCTATCACAACGAGCCGCTCGGCGAAGGCCACCCCATTTCCTATCCGATTAGCGGCTCGCTGGCTGATTTCCACACCTACCGGATCGAGTGGCTGCCCAACATGGTGCGGTGGCTGATCGATGGCCAGGTTGTGCGTACCGAAACCAATTTGGTACCAGACAAGGCGATGGCCTTGCACTTCAACATCTGGGCGCCACCCGCGTCCTGGCCGACCGGCGATTCGAGCCTTCGGCCGGCCGCCAGCCAGGCCCAGAACCAGTCCTTCTTTTTTGATGTCGACGACGTGAAGGTTGAGAAGATTGCTGGCGTCACGGGCGATGCCTCGCACAATACGCTCATGGGGACCGCGGCTCATGAGTATATCGACGGCGGCGATGGCGATGACAGGCTGACAGGCGGTGGCGGCAACGATGTCGTCGAAGGCGGCGCGGGCAATGACACGGCAGTGTATACGGCAGCGGCGAGCAGCTTCGCGATCAGCGCCCGTTCAGGCGAGCGAACGCTCAGTGTAGCAGACCGCACCGGTGCTGAGGGCGTGGATACTCTCTCGAATGTGGAAAATGCAGAGTTTGATGGGCAGACGGTAGACCTTACATCGATGCTCGCGGCGGCGAACCTCCACGCGGAAGACTTCGCGCCGATCATCAGCCTCTACAACGCCTACTTCGACCGCGCACCTGATGCGCTCGGCCTGTTTTTCTGGGCGGTCGAGCACGCCAAAGGTATGAGCTTGGACGAGCTCGCACAGCGCTTCTACGATTCCGCTGAAGCCGAGGGATCACGGCCGACAGGGCAGTCTGTGGCCAATGCGGTCACACAAGCCTATATGGACATCCTCGGCCGCGCGCCCGATAGCGATGGGCTCAAGTTCTGGGTTCGGATGATCGAAACCGGCCAGCTCGCGGCCAGTGATTTTGCCCTGGCTCTCATCCAGTCAGCCAGTGGCCAGGCTGGCCAAGACGGCGAAATTGTAAAGACCAAGGCAAGCCTGAGCGCGTATTACGCGCTCGAGCACGGACTGAATGACGGCGCCGACGCCGGCAGCGTTCTCGACGCTCCAAATCTCTATGCGGGGCGCGCGCTCGTGGACGGCTACGCATCCGCGGCAGAAAACGGCGACACGATGCAGCTCGTCACCCGCATTCTTGGCATTTCGACCGAGGACCACCCGGCTTTTGCGTAAGGATATCCTGGACGCGTGCGGGCGCCTCAGGGGCCGCACGCGCTTCCAACAGCGCATGCCACCAGTTCACGGGTCGCGCGCTGCTCTACTTAGCAGGCGAGGCCAAACTGGTGTCGAAAACGCTCTTGCCAAAGAGGCGAGCATATTCGGCCTCAGGGACGCCATAAATTCCCATCGTCAACATCTGGAGGCCGGTTCGATTCAGTATCACGATCCTTTGTCGTCCCGCGCGTATCAGGCCCCTATATTCAAGCATCTGGATCGCCTCGGTGATACTCGCCCGCCTAACGCTCATCAGATCGGCAAAAAATTCATGAGTAAGCCGCAAATCGATGTCATCCATGCGGTCCGCTGACATCAATATCCACCGTGCAAGTCTCCCCTCGATCTTGAGACGGCTCCTGCTAAGGGCGGTAAAGCCAATTTGTATCAGGAAGGCCAGCACAAATTTGAGAAGCTTCTGCCGTATCGCCTCATGATGACGCATTACGACTTGCAGATCGTGCGATCGGACTCGAAAACCAGTCCCCGTAACCTGCATGATTGTTTCGCTTGGGGCTTGAGCCATCCCGAGCAAGACAGGCAAGCCGGTCAGACCTTCACGTCCAATGAGTCCAGCCTCCGCCCGCTGACGTGACGATGCCACTGTGAAAGTGGATGCAATTCCAGACTCCAGAAAGTATACATGCTCAATTGGAGTGTTGGCGAGCTCCAAGGCAGCTTTGTTGGGAAGATCAACCGTCTCGAGAAGAGGTGCCAAAACGGCCTTTTCCGGCAGAGATAGGCTGGATAAAACCCCGTTCCGCGTTCGGGCAAGAAGCTCAGGCATACACAACTCACGACATAAACGGGGCTCGGCCGGAAATGGCTCGATGGTGCAGCAGCCGATGTGAGGTCGCGGGAGGGGATAATCTCTAGGAAGGCCCTATAGGGGAAAGTTCGACAGACGGCGCCAGATGCACCGGCGAGCCTTTTGCCTTCCAGGCTTCTGCGATGTGCTCCTGCTGGGTGCCACTGAGAGCGGCCGCATCAGCGCGTCGATCAAATACGATGGTGCCGAGAAGCGATCCGGTATTTGTAACCACAAACAAGCGGTAGGACTGAGACGGGGCCTGCTGCTCATTCGTCATATGCCTCTCCGGTTATCAACATCACCTATACGTTCAGAGTGACCGGATTTGCTAGGCAATGCTCGCCGGCTGCACACTTTGTACGGTAGCGCACCGTGGGAATGGGGCGATGGATTGGCGGCAGGTGGACTTAGCGCTCAAATCTGGATAACCCGCGTGCAGCATGGCTGTCCGAGAATTCGTGGCTGTTGCTGCGCTTAAGGGCCCATATCATCAAGCAATCTAGACAGCGTATTCGGATCAGATGACCCTTCGCGCGGGGAATGCCGTCCCGGCGGCGCAGGACGCGCTCTCCGCCCGACGCGAGAGATTTCGGGCGTAAGTTTATCCAGCCAGTCGTAAACAGTCTTGAGGAAATAGCAGGTGGGGAAAAGGCTTTACTCTTTGAATGAGAGTTTCTCCCGCATCCACGTTTTGTTGACCTCAAATAACCAGCACGAATGCGGCCTCGCAAAAATTGACAAGGCGAACGCAAGGTACTGCTATATACAACCCACTAACCAATTTGAAGGCAGATGATTGCTGGAAGTACAGCCGAGCACGGTAAAGTTGGGAGAAGTGGGGAAGCTCGTTCATCGATGGGGTCCTGGAGACGTGGCACGCAAAAACAGGCCATTCCAGCCCCATCACGACCTTTCACAGCAGACCAGCCCACCAGGGATGATCAAAGAGAAGGCCCTCCGCCGTCAGGTTGCCGCCCGCCGGGAAGGCTGGCGACAGCTGATCTCAAGACGTGCCGCAATCTGTCAGGCAGCCAAGGTGTAGTCGGCGACATCGGTGCCGAGGAGGCTTGCCACCAATTGGCCGTTCTCGCCCGCCGCGTCAGCAGCATAGAGATCCGCGAGGGCCTTGGCGGCCGCGAAGTCGGTCGCATCCAGTACGGCCTTGGCGCCTTCGCCATCGCCAAGCCCCTTCTCGAGGGCGAAATAGGCGGCAATCTCGGCTTTCTCGATGAGTTGCGCACCGTCGGCGCCTGCCCCGCCCGAACGCCCCGACAGAATGAAGGCCAACGGTACGTCTTCGATATTCAACCGGCCGCTTTCGACGGCATCGACCCAGTAAGCGAAACCATCGGCGTCCGGTGCTCGGCCTAGAATCTCGCGATAAGCCAGATCCACGACCTCGCCCGTCGACTTGCCGGCGAAGCGACCTGGTTCAGCCGCCGCAAAGAACTGCTCGGCGATATCGCCAATGGCCACCCCGTCGCTCAGGAGACTCGTCCAGAAATACAGCCCCATGGCGTCGGGCGCGCGGTCGAGATACGACGTGTAGAGATCGATGATCATTCCAAGGTCTGCGGCATCGGCGTTAGCTGCCTTGATCATCGGCACGAGATCGATGGTTTGGTCGGCAAAGCGCAGCTCATGCATATTGACGACAACATCGGTGCCTTCGGCATCGCTGCGGTCGTCGACGATGACGGCACGTTGTGCCGCATCCATGCTGAGCGCGAAATGATCCGCACGCCCAGCGTAGGTCGCGGCGTTGTAGCCATCACCGCCATCGAGGACGTCGTCGCCGCCGGCACCGTGCAGGACGTCGTTCCCCGCATCGCTAAAGAGATGTTCGCCGCCGGCCGTGCCGACGAGGTTCTCGCTCTCCGCCGAACCCGCCGATTGAGCCACACGCTCCACCTGGACGCTATCGACGCTGGCGTAGAAGGTGCGATTCTGGTTGGGGTCGCGCGTTGCCGTCAGCGAGGGATCGCCGACGCCGACCCAGTCGCTCGGTGCTCCCCAGATGTTGAAATGCACGTTCATCGGCTTTTCAGGAACGATCGAGGTTTCGGTACGAACAATCGTCCCATCGATCTTCCAGATCACGACGCCCTTGTACCACTCGATCCGATAGTCATGATAAACTCCCTGCCCACCAGGTAGATCGTGGTCCTTCGGGTGCCCCTCGGAGAGGTCTTCATTATGGTAGGGATTGGTCTGCGCCACGTTGTAGCGCGTGGACATCAGCTCCCAATCGATCTCGTCATGCGACGCACGCGGGCCGGCGAAGGTGAAGAACCCTATGACAATCCCGGGCTGCGTCTGGTCGGATTTCATTCGCGCCTCGAAGGCCAAAGGCCCGTTGTCGAGGCTGAACTTCTGAAGTGAGATGGCTTCGTTGCCCAGGAACGAAGGCGCATATTGCGGAAAATCGCGATTGCCATCGTGGTACGTGTCGAGACGGAGGCGCATCACCCCATCGCTCATGACGGGCAAGGACTGGCGGACGTTCGTGCCGTTGTAAAACGCTGGATTGTCGTTTGCCTGCCAGTGATTGAAGTCCCACTTGCTTGAGTCGATTGGACCGTTCCCGTTGAAATCATCGCTCAACAGGATCTCTGATTCTGTACGCTGTGTTGACATCTGGAAACCCCCACGCATCACAAGCCCGCTTCCCATGAAAGCGGCCATCAGCTGTTGCCAGTGATATGTCAGGTTGGGGATGCCAGCGACAATAGGCATGGCGTCTCAATGTTGGTATTTGCATCTCAAGAGCGGAAAAGGACCGAGGCTCCCGCTAACTTACTGTAAAGCTGGGCAGATTTTCTGCATCGTTGCTGCGGATTGCCTGCGGCCGGCGCATCAACTCTTTGTCAGCCGCGACGCGCGGCTTTCATCGGGCCTAGGTAGGCGAACGCCAGCGTGTCTCGGTGCTCGTGATCCCATCGCGTGGTGTTGACGCTTGTGCCTCTCGTCAGCCAGTTGCCTGGTAGCAAACCGCTCCTGAGCTTCGACCAGGATCACTCCTCGACCAGACAATAAGCGCCATTGCGAGGTCGGGCGTAAGGCAAAGTCTTCTCGTCTGGAAAATACCGCCGGACAGCGCTCGTTCAGATGGGCGGATCAGGCCCCGTGAATATCCACCGTAACGTCCGCCGTGGATCTGGGGTGAAGGGACTGAAACCCTTGCGGCGTATGGTCGGAGTGAGAGGATTCGAACCTCCGACCCCCTCGTCCCGAACGAGGTGCGCTACCAGACTGCGCTACACTCCGACATCGCTTGCCGCGAGGCCGGTCTTATAGCCCTGCGCTCGCCGGTCTGCAAGCCATGATGCGAGATCAGATGCATCTTATTCAACAGCAGATGCAGATTCTTTTCACGCGGCGTCCGGCCCCCCCGGAGTCGCCGCCACCTACTCGATTGAGAATAAAGGATCTATTCCCGCAACGGCTGCGACCGCAACTGTCCGGCCGCGGCACGCCCTAGCGACATGAAGCGCCAACAGGCGCGTGCGGCTTGAGAAGTGCCGCGGCGCAGCTCAGCCTATTGGGAATATTACTCTATACGTACACGTTTTACGTGTACCTCCGGCACATTGCCGAAGCTTCATTTTTGAGGCGCCAGCGGAACTGACGTTACCGTTCCACATGCCGGGGAACCGCCCAGGGGGCATCCCCGGCTGCTGCGCAGCGTTTCGCTCGCGATCAGAACTCAGCCGAGCCTTTTGACCGGCGGAATGACCCATGATCCGTCGAGGATCGATGGATGATTCTCGTCCGGCCAGTAAAGCCTCATCATCAGAATGAACTTGCCCTTGGGGGCTGGCAGCCAGTTTGCCTCCTTGTCAGCGCCGGGCGATTCGTTCTGGATGTAGATATCGACCGAACCATCGGGGTTCTTCTTCAGGTCCTGCCTCGGGCTGATGGAATAGCGGTTGATGGGATTCTCGACGAAAAAATACTTCTCATCATACATGGTGATGGACCAGAACCCACGCACCGGCGGGGTCCGCCCCTTCGGGAAGGTGAGAACATACTTGTTCGCGCCGTCATAAGAGCGAGAGAAGAGACCGTCGCGTTGCTTCAGAGACGTGGGATAGATCGCGTCCTGCGGGCGGTTGGCGCCAAGACCGATCGCCGCAATCAGGGCGCGCTGCAGGTAATCCGTTCCATAGAGGCCGGTCTTGGTCGTGTAGGCCCAGCCGTTGATGTCCTTGATGTCGCCGTCACTGAACTTGAAATGCATCATAATGCGCGCGAAACCGATCTCCGGAATCCGCTTCACGAAGGCGGCATCAAGCTTGCTTTTGTCAAAGTCCTGGCCCGGCACGATCCCGATCCGCGCCATCTTCTCGAGGATGGGCGCGTCCGCTTCGGACGGGGGGTTCGTTTTCAGCAGATCGCTCAGCAGCGTGAAATATGAGACCGCATCCATGCGGTTCACCTGTTCGCGGACGGCCGTCTTCATGTCGATGCTCGGGTCAACCACGCCGGGCGGTGGCTGCCAATCCTTGCCGTAGCTGCTGAGCGGCACCAGCTTGCACTGGTCCTGGAGCGCATGAACAGCCTTGTAGTCCTCCGGCGTGCCTGTGCAGTAGATGCGGCCAAGAATCCAGACGAGGTTCGTCGGCGAGACGTATTGCGTGACGCCGGCCGGAAGCGTGCCTTGCCACCCCGGCCCGGTGATCGCGTACTGCTGCGCCTTGCCACCCGTGGTGCGTTGGCCAGGAACCTGGAACACGTTCGTCCAGCCGTCGAGCATGGGGAACAGGTAGTATCGGTCGTCCATCGCGGGGATGGACAGGACCCATGGTTCCTTGCCCACGTCAACGAAGGCTGTGGTGTAGAGAGTGTCGGCGTTGGGGGCCGTGACGTCCTTGAACGATGCGTTCGGATATTCACGCAGTTTGATGATCTGGCCCATCGGCCCCTTGGTGCCTTCCACCGCGGGGACGTTCGTCAGCACCCGCCGCGTCATCTCCATCGTCACCAGGGGATAGCCGTAGATATAGGCTTCCACGGCCAGCCAGAAATCCTCCGAGCCATCTACGAGGTCGGCGATCGGGCCGTCGAGAGCATGGGCCGGAGAAAGAGCGGTTGCGGCAAGTAGCCCCAGACCGCCTGCGGATACAGCGCGACGCGAGATTTTCATGGTGGCCTCCTGGGAAACCAATTTCTTGAGGTTGTTATGCCCTTCACGCAGCATTGTCCGCTTCGGCTCATCGCGAATCGCTTGAGCTGTTCCGCGAGTTGGGACGTGCCGGGCCGACGTTGACTGCGGACGAATACTAGGAGCATCGAGACGACAGGCTTATGATCCCAGTTCGGATCGAGCGGGAGTAGGTTACGCGAGGATACAGCATCTCACAGGAGCTTGAACAGAGCTGTCACAAAATGACGCCGTTGAAACGGCGCCGTTCTTCTAGTGATGTTCAGGGCAGCCATTCCGCCCCCGAGGCGGCATGAATATAGCCAGGCGGGCACAATTCAGCCATGGCGTATTGTTCCGCGTTCACGCAAGATGACCCCGCGAACGTTCTGGATCGTGGCGTAGAGAAATGCCGTGGTGAGGCCGAATAGCAGCATGCCGTTCAGTGCCTCGAGCGCGCCGAGCATCTGCCACGCGCCGGCCAACTGGATATTGGCGTGGCCAAAGGTCGTCATCGCGCCGATCGAATAGAGCATGGCCGAGCGCGCGTCCGGAAGCGCGCCAAGCCACAGATAGGCGCCGGCCCAGACCATGGCTGCGATGGCATGCAATATCGTGGCAGCCAGAACGGTCGATCCCACCACAACCACGAAGGTGACGCGCGGCCGCCATGGGGCTCCGTGCCTGAGGCTCCTGTCGATACCGATCTCGATGGTCCCCAAGCCGAGAACGTGAACGATCGATGCCAGCACGATGAGCGGCAGCCCCCATAACCAGTCCGCGGTCCAAGCCCCCGGCGCAAGCGATTCCATGTTTCCTCCTGACGCCACGGGATCTCGCCATGATCGTCGTGCCGGCGCACGGCAAACCGTCAGCCAGCGAAAGTGGATCGATTTTAACGCCGTAACCGCAGCCCCGCAGCCGCACCTCACCGCTACAGACGGTAGGATACGGTATGTTCTGTGGCGCAGATCGGCCCTAGCAGCCCTTAGCCGTGTGGCCAAAGCCAATGCTCACCACGAAAACGATCCGGCCGTCCTCGCTAGAGCGCTCACGCTAATGCTGCATCCCCTTCGCCGCTTGCGAGGCCATGGGAACGGGAAAGCCCGCGGCGCGGGCTGCCTCGGTCAGAATGCGGCGGTCTTCAGCGCGAAAGTTGCGCTTTGCGAGTTCCCCCTCCAAATCGTCGAAGAAATGCGGCCGCATCGCCAGGAATTGCCTGCGGCTCGCGGCCGCTTCCTCGTTTAGCCCCGCGCGCGCGTAAATCAGCGCTGCAATTACGTGATAGAGGGGGAATTTCTGAAGGTCCGCCCGGCGGATAAATGTGATCGCGCGGGCATCGTCGCCCTGCATGTAGGCAGCGAACCCGAGCATGCCGGTGTAGTAGCCGGCGTTACCAGGGTTGCGGATGAGTGCCTCCTCGATAATGGTCGCTCCGCGTTTCCACTCGCCGGATTGCGCTAAACGGCTGCCGTATTCGCCCAAAAGTTCGGTGTCATTGGCATTCAAGGCGTACGCGTAGGCTCCCACGCGTAACGCCTCTTCCGGCTCGCCGACGAAGAAAAGCGCCATCATCAACGCCTGGTGTGCACGAACACTTTCCGGATCGAGGCGTACGGCCCGTCGGGCAGCATCCAGGGCGCGTTCAAGGGGCCTGCTCCCCGGTCGGGTATTGAAGCCAAATCGATCCTCGTCGAGATAGATATACGATAACATCGCCCAGGCGGTGGCATAGCTCGGATGCCGGTTGACTGCACGTTCCAGGCAATTGCGGACGGCCGCGTGCGCTTCGGCGCTCAGAACCTCCCGATAGCCATAGAACCGCAAGGTACAGCTATAGGCTTCGAGATCGTCGGGCGGCGCGTGAGCCGCGCGTCGCTCGTCGGCCTGGAAGATGATGCCATAGGGCTGCGCGACCGCCGTCGCGACCTTACTCGCAAGCTCGACTTCAATCTTGAAGAGATCCCCGGACCGCAACTCCTCTTCATAGGCGTTGGACCAGATGATCGTGGAGGTGCCCGCGTCCACCACACGAGCCGTCACCCTGAAACGCCCGTCAGAAACCCTGACCGCGCCTTCTAGAATGTAGCGCACGCCGAGCATGCGGTGGAGATCGGACACCCCCGCTCCTGCGGGCAAGCTCCTTGACGTCGCGCTGCCAATAATTCTCAGTTCCTTGAAACGCGCGATCTGCGAGAGGACATCTTCCGTAAAGCCTGCCGCGTAGAGCGCGCTGTTCCCGTCACCTCCCAAATCGGCGAAAGGCCGAACGAGCACTGACGGGCCGCCATGAAAGGCGTCCGGATTGACCGTCGCCCCTCCACCCCGGAAAAGGCCTGATGCGAACGCGATATAGGCGACGCCGAGAAGGACAAGGCCAACGGCCGCGGCGGCTATTGCCCACCGGAACGATAATCGACCTGGCGCGGCTTGCAGCGTTTCCTCGATCGGCGGATCGGACCGCTGGAGTTCCTCCGTTACTGGGGTGAGGCTCCCCCCATGCCGCCGCGTGAAGACAGGGACATATCCGCCTTTCGGGATGTCGACCAGGACCGGATCATCCTGACCGGCAACCAGATAATAACGCTCCAGGGCGCGCCGTAGCCGCCCGGCCTCGATCCGCACGACCGGATCGTTCTGCGTGTCGAAGGTTTCGTCGCGACCGAAGACCTCGATGGCGATGGAGAACGCCTTGATGCGTGAGGATCGGCCTGCAAGGGTTTCCTCCACGACGTAACGCAGGAAGTTGCGCGCTCTCTCGGGCGCCCTGAACTCCGGGCTGCCCAGGATCCGCTCGCATTGGACGCGCACGTCGGCGGGGGACGCTTCCTCGCAGTGTGCGTCCCGCAGGTCCCCGGCACGGGTCATTTCGGCACCTGCCATGATCTTACACGAACACACAACCCGAGCTTCCCCCACGCCACGGCCGCGGCAATGCCATGTTGACTACCGTAACATACTCCCCATACGGCCGCGACTACGCTCAGATAGCAGGATCAGAGGGGCCATGTCATGCACCGAGGCGTGCTAGCCGCTATCCAGCATTGTCCTGGTCGGCGCCGGGCGATTGAGGAACTCGCTCTGCAGAGCGAAAGCTTCCGTTTGCTCTGCGGCGATCTCGCCGACGCGGAAGCGGCCCTGCGCAATTGGGAGAAGATGGATGTACCGCTTAAGGAGGAGCGCTGCGCGGAGTATAAATCGCTTGTCGCTGGTCTCGCTGCCGAAATCACAGAAATCATGGACGCGCGCTACCCACGGGAGCGCCCATGACCTTTACAAGAAACGGCGGTCATGACTTCTTGTGTTCGTCGCAGTGAAGGCTGAGACTGCGATAGCCAGCCGTGGCCTTCGGCCAGAAAGATCAATGCCGTGGTGAGAACTCTGCGTAAGGTGGCCGGAATTCTGGGCCTGATGCTGCTGCCGCAGCCAAGCTTCGCGGCAGACCTCGGAACCTCCTCCTCCTTTCCCGCACCGCCACCGGCGGTTCCGGCAGGCTGGACTTTCCAGGCGACGCTCTATGGCTGGGCTACAGCGCTCAATGGTACGATAGGCGTGCGCAATCTGCCGCCGGCGAAGGTAGACGCATCGTTTGGTGACGTCTTGAGGCATCTGGACGGCGCGGTGATGGGCGCGTTCCTCGCCAAGAACGGTGATTGGATGTTTCTCACCGATCTCGTCTGGGCGCAACTCTCCGACGATGCCAAACTGAAGGTTGCCAATGAGCCAGCCTTGAAGCTCAAGCAGCGCCTCCTGATCGCTTCCGCTATCGCGGGATACCGCCTACCTCTTGGCAATCCCGACCTCGACCTCAGCGTCACAGCAGGTCTGCGCTACCAGCGCCTCACCCTGGACACGACGTTGGCACCCGGCATCCTCCCCTTCGTCAACCTCACGAACGACCAAACCAAGGCTTGGCTCGACCCGATCGTCGGTCTGGCCCTGCAATACCGCATTAACGATCGTTGGTTCCTCAACGCGCTCGCCGACATCGGCGGCTTCGGCGTAGGCTCACAATTGACATCACAGGGTCTGGTTTCCGTCGGCTACAAATGGACCGAGAGCTTCTCCACAGCCGTCGGCTACCGCGCGCTCTATACGGACTATAAGGACAGCGGCAATCGCACCGGAACCTTCCGTTACGACACGACCATGCATGGACCGTTCTTGAGCATGGCAGTCCATTTCTGAAATCTTCCTCGGGACGGGGGAGTCGGTTTCCCTTTGCATCGTCAAGAGTGGGGCCTCCGCTGTCCTTCTGTTTCACTGCTTGTGACAGCACTCCAGGAGAAAATGCAGCATCTGGCAGACAAAAGGTAGAAACAGCATAACGATCAGAAAAAATTCATAATTTTCACCCCGAACAAGCGAAATATGCCTTGCTGGTTTTATCAAGGCATGGTTCGTTAGCGTGCTTCGTGGGGCTGGGAGGGAACTGAGATGGGTCTGTGGGGGGCATCTCAGTTTCAGGGGGCCTACCGGGGCCCCCGGTCGCTTACCAAAAGGCAGACATCCGCCTAGGGCGACCGGGGAACCTACTCTCTGCCGACATCCTGATCCGGTGATCAGCGCATGGAACGGACCGGTTCGCGGCATCGTTCTTGGCGGCTGCGGTTTAGTTCCTTCCCCGGCATAGCCAGCCAACAATGAAGCCAATGAGTCCTACAGTGAGAAGGCTGCCCATCGGCTGCTCTTCCACACGACGGCTGATTGCGTGAACTCCCTCGTCATAATAGGCGCGCCCAGCGTCGGCGACATCTGCCACACGCTCTTTTGCCACGCCATAGGCATGTTGGGTGGCGCCGGCAACTTGATCGACAATGCCGTCGGTCCGAACGCGATTGTTGCCGATCGCCTCCCCAACAGCCTCCTTTGCTCGACCTCCAAGTTCGGTGACGGTACCCTTGACTTCGTCTCTATTCATCCTCGCCTCCTTGATCAGGATGGTTGCTAAACGCCGAAATGGCCTAATGGTTCGCACAGGCTGCGACGCGGAGTTGGAGAGCTTGAGCGCCGGACCCTGCCTCATTTCGGGGAACACCAGCGCCCTGCGCGCACGCGCGCCCCGGGCGCGCCACGGAAACTTTGGAAATTCTGAGGAGTTTTCACCGGTCTAGACAAGCACACCTTATTGCAACGCATAACGGATAGTTCGGTGACAGGTTCTCAGGGCTATGGCTTGCCGTTGGTGCCGAGGCACCGCAAGGCTGCGATGCTGTGAGCCCTGAGGGCCAGAGCCCTCGATCGCCTCCGCCCCTCGGAAATGGCGATCGAGGGCGGGCTCATCACCCAGCGAGCCGGCGCTCTATCACCCCGCTTCATTCAGGGCTCCATCTTGTCCACCGCGTTGCTCCGCAGGGACATGATCTCGTCGCATTCCGAGATAGGATTGGTGCCGCTCGCCTTCCCCCCAGGGCGGGCTACCCCGGCCGCCCTTTCTCCCCCCATCTTTTCGGGCGGTCGGGGACCACCCCGCTTCTGAATGAAGAAAGCGCCACGGTGCCGCAGGCCGGCATGGACGTGCACCTCGGGCCTGCCGACATCAGCCTATTTTGGACGCTCGCTTCTCAGAACGGATTGATGTAGTTCAGAATGGCGATCTGGCGCAGGAGCACCTGTCGTATGATATGAGCGGGCTTGACGTGGCTGGTGAATATCGCCGCGTCGCCTGTCGCCCCAGCTGGCAACGATGCAGCGAAGGCTTGGTCATCCAGCCGCACACGAACCACGAAGGGAGAGGACTGGATGGCGACGGGCGCGACCGCCGTACCAGAGACCTGCGTCTGGCCTGTCGCAATCGCTTGCAAAACGCTCTCGACCTTGCCTGTGTAGATCTGACCTGGAGCAAATTTGAAGGTCATCTCGACGGGCTGCCCCGGCTCGATATAGCGCGCGTCGATCTGATTGATCTCAACGCCGATAATTGTGTCCGACGTATCGATGAACGCCATCACCGGCGAGAGGGGCAGATTGCTGACGCGCGCTCCCTTGCGCAGGGCCACGTTGGTCACATAGCCGTCGGCCGGCGCGCGGACGGAGGTTTTCTCCAGATTCCACTCAGCGCCCACACGCTGCGCTTTAAGCTGATCGACCTCCGCCTGCCGCTGCTCGACGTCGAAAGCCCGGCCCGTGCCACGGGCCTGCAACTGTGCCATTTCGGCGAGGCGGGTCTCTTGGAGCTTAAGCTGTGCCGATAAGGCATCGAGCTGCGCCCGGAAGGGGACGGGATCAATCTGAAATAATAGATCACCGGCCTTGAGCGGCTGGTTGGCCTGAACAGGAACCTCGACGACCTCCCCCGCAACCTCGGGAACAATAGCGACCGATTGACGAACCACCAATGCCGGCCCCTGCGGCGCGCCCCAGTTCATCGGTATGAACAGCCCGATGAGCAGTAGCAAGAACACAATAACCGGCGAGACTTTCCAGAACATATTAAAAGGTACGATCCTCAATTTTACCAAAATAAAAAGCAGAGCAAGATAGGTATTGAGGAGGACAACAATCATCGCGTGACCTCCGGCTCGGCGGAAGGCTGATTGGCTTTGGTGGGCATGTCGAGATAAGCCCAGATCAACACGATGGGCCAGAATACGAAGCCGAAGAAGAGCGTGACCCAGCCACCAACCGTCACCGCCTCAGCCCAGGGATGATTACGCCTCTTCGCAATCATTCCCGGCAGCATCGCCATGAAGATGACCACGAAGGCTGAACTTGCGACCAGAACTATGAGGACGATCCACGCGAAGATATCTAGCCCACTCATCGCGATTACCTCCTGTTGTAATCCCTGCAGGTGGGAAACAATGCTTCTCGCCGCTCGTCACGACGACGAAGAATGCTCTGTCTGCTGGCGAGGAGCAACACGGAAACCGTCTGTGATTGAGTTCGGCGGCGGATCCCGAGCCTTCTGGTCAGAAACCTTCTCGCCGCGCGCATTATCCACGGCTTCACAAATCAGTCAGCCGCAATCCCATTGCCGGCCCTCATTCTCACGCGCTGAGAACGTTGGACTTGCGCCAGCGCGCATATCGTAATAAACGGAGTTACATGAAAAGAGACAGCCGCCTTTCCTCGGTCCTGCACGCCCTCCTGCACATGGCCGCCCACGGTAAACCGATGACCTCGGAGACCCTTGCGGCATGCATGGGGGCCAATCCGGTCGTGGTCCGACGCACCATGGCCGGATTGCGGGAAGCGGGGTTCGTGCGCTCGGAAAAAGGACATAACGGCGGTTGGACGATCGCCTGCGATCTCAACGCCGTGTCTCTGCGTGATATTCACCAAGCGCTTGGCGAGCCTGCAATCTTCGCCATCGGCAACCGCAACGAAATGCCGGAATGCCTCGTCGAGCAGTCCGTGAACGCCGCACTGGATGACGCTTTCACGGCGGCCGAAGACCTCCTGATGCAGCGGTTCGGAAGCGTGACGCTCGCCGCATTGGCCGAGGACTTCTCGCATCGTCTCGCCGCGCGCCGACAGAACAAGGAACTTCCTCATGTCATATGATGTCATTGTGGTGGGTGGCAGCTATGCCGGAATGGCCGCCGCGCTGCAGGTCGCTCGCGCTCGGCGCAAGATCATGGTGATCGACGCAGGCGTTCGTCGTAATCGCTTCGCGGCCCACTCCCATGGCTTCCTGGGGCAGGACGGGGTGGCCCCGGCGGAGATTGTTGCTGCAGCCCGCCAGCAACTCGTTGCTTATCCGAACCTCGTGTGGACGGAGGGACAGGCTGAACGTGCCGCAATAGACAGCCATGGCTTCACTGTCGTGATGCAAGACGGGACCGAACATCGCTCCCTCCGACTGGTGCTGGCGCTCGGCGTGACGGACAGCTTGCCCGAGATTCCAGGCTTACAGGAACGCTGGGGAAAAAGCGTTTTCCATTGCCCCTACTGCCACGGCTTTGAACTTAATGGCGGGCCACTTGGCGTGCTGGCTGTCGGCGATATTTCGATGCACCAGGCAATATTGATCCCCGAGTGGGGCCAGACGACACTGCTCACCAATGGCACCTTCGAGCCAAGCCCCGCGCAGCTCGCGGAACTCGATCGCCGATCCGTCACCGTCGAGCGATCACCGGTCGTCCGCGTCACCGGGAATGCCGACGTCGAGCTTGCCGACGGTCGGGTGCTTTCGCTCGCCGGGCTCTTCACAGCCAGCCGAACACAGCCCTCGAGCTCCCTGGCGGAAGATCTTGGATGCGCCCTCGACGAGGGTCCATTGGGGCCATTTCTGCGCACGGATGCGATGAAAGCAACGAGCATTCCAGGCGTCTTCGCCTGCGGCGACGCGGCACGGGGAGCGGGATCGGTATCCCTTGCCGTTGGCGACGGCGCCCTCGCCGGCGCGGCCGTTCATAGGTCCCTGATCTTCGGATAGTCAAGGAATAGCCTGCCCCTTCTCGGCGCCTGCGCCGACGCATGGCGATAGGCCCCTCGCCGGCTTATGCTGTATAGGATGCAGCCGGCGAGACCCGGCGTGTAATCACCTTCTCAATCTCGAGCACGATCATCGTGACCACGCCGACAGCGATGATCAACAGGCCATCCCCGAAGGAGATCGGCGCGCTGTCAAACAGCTCATGCATGAAGGGCGTGTAGGTGAATGCAAACTGCGCAACGATAATCACCCCGATCGCTCCGAGCACAGGCGGCGTTCCCATCGCGCCGATTAAGCTGAACGAGGACATGTGCAGGTAGCGAACGTTGAAGAGATAAAAAATCTCCATCACGACGACCGTATTGACGACCATGGTACGGGCTTCCGCCTCGGTATACCCCCGCCCGAGAGCGTAGTAGAACACACCGAATACTCCCAACATGAAGAGAAATGACACGAATACGATCCGCCAGACCAGGAACTGAGACAGGATGGGGGCGCCCCGTTTGCGCGGCGGACGCCGCATCACGTTCGGCTCGGAAGGCTCAAAGGCGAGGACCAAGCCGAGCGTTACAGTCAGGATCATGTTGATCCAGAGAATCTGCACCGGTGTCATCGGCAAGGCGAGGCCGAAAATGATCGCGAGAACCACGCAGAGTGTCTCGCCGCCATTGGTGGGAAGCGTCCAGCCAATGACCTTGCGGATGTTGTCATAGACCGTGCGGCCCTCGTGAACGGCCGCTACGATCGAGGCAAAATTGTCGTCGAGGAGCACCATCTGCGCCGCTTCCTTCGCAGCCTCGGTCCCCTTGCGGCCCATGGCAACTCCGACATCCGACTGCTTCAGCGCCGGCGCATCATTCACGCCATCGCCTGTCATGGCAACGATATGCTCGTTGGCCTGGAGCGCACGCACGATCCTGAGCTTGTGCTCCGGCGTGGTGCGCGCGAAGACGCTGACTTCCTCCGCGACCGTGCGAAGCTCCTCATCCGAGAGGGAATCGAGGGCGGCGCCCTCGATGGCTTTGGGATCGTCGGCCAGGGCGAGCTGGCGAGCGATGGCGGCGGCCGTGCCGCTGTGATCGCCGGTGATCATCTTGACCGCGATACCGGCACGCCGGCACTCGGCCACCGCCGCAATTGCCTCCTCGCGCGGCGGATCGATGAAGCCGACGATGCCAAGAAAGGTCAGCCCGGAGTTGACGGTCTCGAAGGTCATTCTGTCAACGTCGGCGGGCGGGACCATCGTTGCAAAGCCGAGAACCCGCTCGCCAGCGGCAGCAGCGGCATCAATGCGCCGTTGCCAATAGGCGAGGTCGACAGAACGGCTGTCGCCCGGACCGGCTTGATCGATGCACATCGCAAGTACGCGTTCGGGTGCACCCTTCACAAAAATGCAGCGTTCCCCGTCCGGCCCCGTATGCAGGGTCGCCATGAACCGATGCTGTGCATCGAAGGGAATCTCATCCAGCCTCGTCCAGGTCTCGCGGCTTGTCTCCGCGTGAAGGCCCGCCTTGGCGGCGAGGGTCACCAAGGCCCCCTCCATCGGATCGCCGAGAACGGACCATTGCCCGCCCTGCTCGACAAGCCTGGCGTCGTTGCAGAGGAGAGCGGCGAGGATCAAGGCGTCGCGCGCGCTGTCCGGCATGGCGTCTCCACCATCCGCAGACGTGAGGCGCCCCTCCGGCGCATATCCGCTCCCGGACAGTTCCGTCACCCCCTGCGCCGTGGCCACGCGTTGAACCGTCATCTGGTTCTTGGTCAGCGTCCCCGTCTTATCGGAACAGATCACCGAGGTCGCACCCAAGGTCTCGACCGCCGGCAACCGGCGGACGACGGCGTGGCGCGCCGCCATCCGGCGTACCCCGATGGCCAAGGTGATAGTGATCACGGCCGGCAGGCCCTCCGGCACTACGCCGACAGCGAGTGCAACGACGACCATCAACGCCTCGACCCAGTCATAGCTGCGCGCCAGGACGGCGAAGGCAAACAGCGCCGTTGCGATGCCGATGGCAAACCATGTGAATTGCTTGCTGAACTCATTGATCTGGCGCAACAGGGGGGTCGTCAGCGTCTCGACCCTGCCGATGAGATCGGAGATCCGACCGATCTCCGTCCGGCCGCCTGTTGCCACGGCGATGCCAAAGCCTTGCCCCGTCGTCACGAGCGTGCCCGAATGCAACATTGCGAACCGATCGCCCAACGGCGCATCCTGGGAAACAATTCCCTCCCGCTTCTCGGCTGGCACGGATTCGCCTGTCAGGATCGCCTCATCAGCGGTTAATCCGCGCGCACGCAAAAGCCTGATGTCGGCTGGTACCTTGTCACCCGCTTCAAGGACGACGACATCTCCTGGCACGATATCCCGCGCGTCGATGGTATGACGCTCGCCCTCGCGCACGACGGTCGCATGCGGCGCAATCATGTCGCGGATCGCATCGAGCGCCCGCTCGGCGCGTCCTTCCTGCACGAACCCGACCACCGCGTTGACCAACACGACGATCACGATTAC
Organism: Chelatococcus sp. YT9; assembly: GCF_018398315.1. Lineage (NCBI taxonomy): Bacteria > Pseudomonadati > Pseudomonadota > Alphaproteobacteria > Hyphomicrobiales > Chelatococcaceae > Chelatococcus > Chelatococcus sp. YT9. Next base: position 3,069,099 of record NZ_JAHBRW010000001.1, on the reverse strand, counting down.
GGCGCCATCAACAACATGGCCCAGCAGTGCCGCAGCAATGGCAGCACTGAGCAAGAAATAGATCAGCGCATTGTTGAACTGGGCCACAAAACGGACGATCGGGTGGGTTCGGGCAGCTGTCGGCAGCTGATTTGGGCCGTAAATCTTGCGACGGCGTCTGGCCTCGTGGTGATCGAGACCATCGGCGGTGGTGCGAAGCGAAGCGCAAGTCTCTTCGGCTGTTTTTGTGTACCAGCTCTCGGGCACCGCTCCGGCTTCGATCCCTTCATCGGACCTCCCCTCATTGGCGACCGCCGCGTCCACCCACTTCGCCGCCATGACCTCTCCTTTTCAGCTTCGCCAATCTGTTCGTCAGTACACAGGCACGCGGCGTGCACATTGCTATACGTTCCCAGGAAGATAGCCACGACGGGCATCCACGGATGTTGACATACATCAACGGAAAATCGCGATTATGTCAGTGCGCTCCTGCAGAATAGCGGCCGGGACGCGAAAGGGGCCGGTTTACTGAGCTTCTTCTATCGATCGGCGGCTCGGCCAAATTCATCTGCTCGCCAAGCCAAGGTCCCTGGTCCAGACGGCAATGACGATGCGAGCCGCCCTACTCTCGTCATATTGCGGCACTTCACACGGAGTACTTCCTTGCGAAGTGCGCGCTCTCGATTGGCGGGCTGGAGGCTGCCAGCTCGAGGGCGCGCTCAAGCAGCCCCAAGTGGGAGCACATGGAGCGTCGCGAACTCTATTCTGACGGCCTAGCGATGGCTAAACCGATGACAGACGAAAGGCGCCACGATGGAGGGCGTTGTCAGCGCCGCGCTCGCAACATCATGCCGAAGCTGATGAAGCCCACGCCTTGGAAGATAAGATCAATCGCGAGAATAGCTCCCAGCAGAACGAGACTGTTGCCGGGCCAAGCAGCGTAGACAAGAATGCCCACGGCGAGCGTAAGAACACCGGTCGCGACAATCCAGCCCCAGCCGCTCTCCGGGCGTGCGGCAAATCCGACCCAAATGCGGAAGATGCCCGCGACCACCAGCATAACAGCAAGCAGCAATGTCAGCGCGGCCGACGCTAGCAGGGGATTATAAAAGGCAATCACGCCAGCAAGTGCATAGAACGCCCCGCTGAGAAGCCAATAGAAGAAGCGCCCCCAGGTCTTGACCTGGAACGCGTGCACAATCTCCACGATACCCCCGATCAGCATCATCGCGCCGATATAGAAGATCGTTGCGACCGTCGCGAGGAAGAGATTGGCAAGTGCGATGACACCGAGCAGGATCAATCCTGCGCCGAGTGCAACAAACCAGCCCCATTTACTACGAACTTCCCCGATGGCAGCACCAAGAGAGGGGGAAGCTCCTGCATGTCCAGCCTGTGTCATAGGTCACCCTCACAGTAGACCGGCAATTGTGCCAAAGTAATTATATCTCAAACGACCGACGGCTGAAACCTCGGCTCAAGCGGAGTAATGACACGGCGGATTGAGTTCCGGCAGGTCCATCCGCTCGCCGTGTCGCGTAATGCCCGTCATATCCCCACGCATCCGCGAGAGACGGTCGGCCAACATTCTTGCCTTCTCGGGCGTCCAACCGGGGCTCTCGCCGTCGGCGAACAGCGACCGCTCGAGTTCCGCGGTGGCTGAGGTCAATCGGGGTTGAGCCCCGTGTGGCAATCTCTGTCGCCAGATGGAAAGAGCCTGATAAATCCTGGCCGGATCATTGCCGCGGCATGCGTGCATCAAATCCCGGAACGCCTTGGTCTCTGATTCGGCGAAACGGCGTCTCCTCGCGCCAAGCCACGCGCGCAGCCGCCCTATGCCAGCGACGAGCAAAGCAGCCACTATCAGCAGGCCGCCGCCGAATACTGCGAGCTCAAGCCATGAACCCCGCTTGGTACCCGCGATATGGTCACCAATATTGTCCGCTGTCGTCTCCCCCGGGGCGGCGGCGATGGAGAGCGTTAGTCCGGCGCCGGTGGCGGTCTTCAGGCTCGCCGCATTCAGATCCCACCATGGCTGTTCGACAGCGGGCAAGGTGGCCGTGCCGGCCCGCTCGAAGACATAGGTGATGGTGTCGCTGCGATGTCCGGTGACCATGCCGCGGTTCATTCTGTCGTCGATCTGCGGCTCGGCCGGATAAACACGAACACCATCCGGCGGTGCCAGGTCGAGATCGCGCATTGCGAGGCCCGGCACGTCCGCGGCGGTGCGTGTGATCGTACGCCGGATCGCATCGCCCGCTTTGAAAGCGCTGCGAGGGTCGGGGGTCCATGTCTCGCTCAGGGTCAGTTCCCGCGTCGCGACAACTGGTCCCGAAGGGTCAACACCCGCCGGCACGACGCTTGTCGCGGACACGACCTGGCCCTGGGTAGAACCGCTGACATCGCCATTGCGGTCGAGCAGAACCACCTCCGCTGGTGGGATCGTGAGCGTCCCGCCCCTGCGCGCAAAGACGGCAAAGGTGAACCTCTGGCCCATGTACGATTCGCTCCCGATCCGCTCTGTGAGCGTCGTCCCCTGGCTCTCGAAGCGAAAGACCTGTGCGCCCTGAACTTCGGGAATGGTCACCCGTGGCGGCCTTGGCATCCCGTCGCGGAAGAGCACGTCCACGTTGAGCGCGATAGGCTGCCCAATAACGGCGCTATCCTGAGGATCGAGACTTGTGCGTACGATGACGGGCGGCGACGAGGCTGCATCCTGCGCGACCGTCCGGAGAGGCATCAGGAGCAGCCCCATGAGCAGGAGCATCCAAACGGGTCTCAAGGCCTGCTCCCCCCCGCCGCTCCGCCCTGCAATTGGTTGGCGAAGCGGGCGCGCAGGAAATCGGCAGGCTTCGTGGCAACACGCCTGAGCCAGAGCGCACGAACCTGCTCGTCGCTCATCGCCGTTGCGCTAACCTCGGTCTCCTGGCCCGCTGTATTCCTGGCGTCCTTGTCGTAGACGATCTGATCGGCCCCCTCACGCTGGTCACCGGCATCACCGCCGGGTGCCTTCATGCGTTCCTCCCGCAGCGCCGCCAGATGGCGATTGGCGACCGCGTCGGCCCAGCCAGGGCGTAAGGCGAGAGCACGATCGTAGCGGGCCACAGCCTCGTGGTAGCGCCCCAGCATGACGAGAGCGTTGCCTTGGTCGTATGCGGCCTCCGCCGACTCGAGGCCGACGAAGACCTGTTCGGCCTCCTTGAAGCGTCCAGCCCGCATCAAGGCGGCGCCGCGCCACATTGGATCAATGAACACCTCGGCCGCATCGCCGTAACGTTTCTGCTCAAAGAGCCAGCGCCCCCGCTGGTCCGGACTGGCCCAGAGCGCCGGCCAGCCAACCATTGCCCAGGCTATGGCGAGCGCAAGGAGGCCAGCCGCCACGGCACAGACGATCGCATGTCGAGCGACGGCAGCGAGAGGTTGCGCGATCGTTCTCATGGGAGCACCCAGCCACGCCGGAACCAGCCAAGGGCAAGCAAGGCGATGATCGGTGTCAGCCAAAAGCCGGCCTCCTGCCATCCCTGCCCCTCGCCTGGCGGAGGATAGGCATCGCCTCGCGCCTTGAGGGAACGAGCCAGTGCCTCCACGTCGCCGTTGTCCAGCGTGAGCGTGACAAAGTCCGCACCAAGGGTCGCAGCGGCGGCCTTCAGATCGGGCGCTGCGTCCGCGCGCTCGGGCGGCAGCATCGCAAACAGCGTGACAGGGGGCGTACCCGCCACCGGGGCCACGGTGGGCGCTGCGTCGGCAAAGACGACGATCGATCCTCCCTCCTTGCCGTCGGCGAGGACCCGAGCCGCCAACGCCAGGGCTTCGCCCAGCGCGTCTCCCTCGCGTGGCATGATGGCGGGCGCCAGAGCGTCGGCCATGCTGAGAACAACATCCCCATCCGCGGTCGGGGGCAGTACGAGATGGGCGGAACCTGCATAGGCGACGAGACCGGTCGGCGCGCCTTCGCGCAGTTTCATGAGATCGGCCATCTTTTGGCGAGCCCGGTCCAGCCGTGACGGCTGCAGGTCGGACACGAGCATCGAGGGCGTCACCTTCAGAACGAACAGGGCCGGCCGGGCTGCAGCTGCGAAGGGTGACGGCACCTGCCGCCAGGTGGGACCAGCAACGGCGAGGATCCCACAGACCCAGCCCAGGAGGAGGAGTAAACCGGGACCAATCCTGCGCCTCCCCTCGCCACCAACTGTCAGGTGGCGCAGGAGGTCCGGATCGATAACGGCCCGCCAACGAGCCGTCGTGTCTCCACTCCGCCATGCCGTCCAGCCCAGAATGGCGGCTGGCACAAGAAGGGTGAGCCACCATGGCCGGAGGAAATGAAAATCTGCGAAGACGCCCGTCATGAGCGCTCTCCCGCAGCGGCCCGCCACCCCGCCCAAGGCGGGAATCGCAGTGCTTGCACGAGCATTGAGAAGAGGGTCAGCGCCGCCAGGGGCAGCCAGAAGAGATCGATCTTCGGCTGGAAGACCACCGTTTCGACCTTGCGTGTTTCTACGGCGTCAAGCCGTGCATAGATACCGGCGAGCTCGGCGCGATCCAGCGCGCGGTAGTACGCGCCGCCGGTCGTGCGGGCGACATCTTGCAGCGCCGCCTCATCCAGCTTCTCCTCTCCCGCTGCGGTGGGATCGCCGATTGCCACCGTATGGATGACAATACCGCGGTCGGCGGCGACACGCGCGGCCTCGGCGGGCGGGACGCTGCTTGCCGTATCGTTGCCATCCGTCAGCGCGATCATGGTCTTCGCCGGCGCGGTCGATTTGGCAAAGAGATTGATGCCAAGCCCAATGGCATCGCCAAAGACCGTGCGTGGCCCGGCCATTCCGACCTGCATCTCCTGCAGAAGCCGGCGAACGAGATCAAGATCCGTGGAGAACGGAACAAGTGTGAAGGGCGCATTGCCAAAGACCACGATGCCGATCCGGTCTCCCTCCCGCCGTGCGAGGAAGTCATCAAGCACCAGCTTGACCGCGGACAGGCGATTGATCTTCGCGCCTGTCGGATCCGTGAAGTCCGTCGTGTCCATCGAGCCTGAGAGGTCGACGAGCAACAACATGTCCCGGGCGGGCTTGTCACGATGGATGGGAGGCTCGATCCACTGCGGCCGCATCATGGCAACGAGCGCAAGACACCAGCACAGGACGAGCGCTGTGGTGCGCCAAAATCCCCGACGCCCTACGCTCACTCCCGGCAAGGGCGAAGCTCCGGTCAACGCGGCCAGCTTCCCGAAAAAGGGAACGCGCAGGCCAGGGCGGCGCTGCGTCCAGGGCGGCATGAGCGCATAGATGGCGAGCGGGGCCGGCAGGAGCAGCGCTACCCATGGATAGGCGAAGCTCAGCATCGCGCTTCTCCGCCTGCGCCACCACGGTGGTGGTAGTTGACCCAGCGCTCCGCGGCAGTTGCTATTGCGACGCCATCGCTGCGAACCGGCGCGCCGCAGGAGAGCGCGACGAAGTCGCGGCCGGCCTCCGTGCTGAACGCTTCCATGCGGCCCGTGTGGTCGAGAAAGCGCAGCCATTTCTCCCCCGTCAGCGCTGCAACGTTCTCCCGCGGAAAGGCGACGAGCGCAGCCCGCTTCAGGACCGCAGATATCGCCTGCGCGCGCGGAGCATCCACGGCCGGCCCGATTGCCCGCAGTTCGCGCAAGGCTGCGCGCCGGTAGGCATTATGCCGATAGCGCGCGATCATGCGTGCAACAAGGATCACAAGGCAGGCCAGCAGGACCATCGCCAGGATCCACCAGCCCGACGTGGGTGGCCAGTAAGAGATCGGCGACGGCGTGACGATGTCGCGCAAATTGGCGAGAGCAGCTGGATCCGTTGTGGGATTCATCGCTGCGCCCTTACACCTGCTCGTCCAGGTGCGAGCCGCTGTCCAAGTTGCTCACGCAATTGGCCGCTCACATCGGTGGCCGTCGAGAGGGACAGCACCGGAATGGCGCGCCGTCGGGAGAAATGCTCGATCTGGCTGCGGCGATCCGCAAAGTCTGTCGAAAAGCGCGCTCTCAGCCCAGCCGCGCTGGTGTTGACCTCAATCTGCTCTGTGCCCTCGGCGACGACTGCGCGGCCAACCGCCGGCAACGTGCTCTCAAGCGGGTCCGACACGAAGATCATGAGCACATCGTTATTGGCGGTCAATTCGGTAATGCGTTTTACCGTTTCTGCGTCAGCCCCCGCCGCGTCGGTGATGAGGCAAACCAGCGTGTCGTGCTTCGCAAAGCTTGCGGCGCGCTTCAGGGCCTCGTTGAGCAGGCCTGGATCGGATGGCCGCTGGTCCGTGGCGGAAAGCGCCGTGTTATGGCGGACGAGCGGACCGAGAATGCGCATCACGCCCTCATTGCGACCTTGGGGACGGACTTCCGCGACCCCATTCTCGGAAAAGATGATCGCTCCCACCCGATCGCCCAGCGCGGTGACACGCCAGGCCGCAAGCACGGCCGCCTCCGCCGCGGTGACAGATTTCATGGCCCTTCGGGAACCAAAGAACATGGATAGCCTCTGATCCACCAGCAGGAGAACGCTACGGTCCCTCTCCTCGGTAAAAACGCGCACATAGGGACTCGCCAACCGCGCTGTGGCGGACCAATCGATGGTGCGCGTGTCGTCGCCTTCCGCATAGTGGCGCAATTCCTCGAAATCGAGGCCGCGCCCACGCAAGCGCGAGGCGTGCCGGCCGGCGAGGAGGCTGTACACGGGTTGGCGCGGCAGGAAGCTGAAGCCTTTGGCTTGGTGGCGCAGGCGCAGCAGCGCATCGAGCGTCACATAGACCCGAGCCTCGTCCATGCGGGTCTTCCCGACCATCACCGTCTCCGCAGCGCTCCTCACACGGCAACCGCCACCTGTCGCACCAGTTCGTCGATCACATCATCCGCTCGCACGCCGTCGGCACTCGCCTCGTAACTGAGGGAAATGCGGTGGCGCAGGCAGTCGTGCACGATCGCCTGCACATCCTCTGGCACCACATAATCGCGCCCTTGCAGCCAGGCGTAGACGCGCGAAGACCGGTCCAGAGCGAGCGTGCCGCGCGGGCTCGCGCCGATCGCGATCCAGCCCTTGAGCTTGTCGCCGTATTCCGCCGGCCGGCGCGTCGCCGCGATCAGGGCAACCATGTAGCTCTCGACAGCGTCCACCGTCTTGACGGCATCGATCTCCCGGCGCGCACCGAAAACCGCCTCCTGCGGAAGTTTAGGCGGCGGCCCCGCGCTCGTTCCTGCCTGTTCGTCCCGCACCAGCCGCAGGACCTTGGCTTCGTCCGCATCACTTGGATAATCGATCCGCACATGCATCAGGAAGCGGTCCATCTGCGCCTCAGGCAAGGGATAGGTGCCCTCCTGCTCGATGGGGTTCTGCGTCGCCAGCACCATGAAGAGATCCGGCATAGCATAGCGAGTGCCGGACACCGTGACCTGTCGCTCCTCCATCGCCTCGAGAAGAGCCGACTGGACCTTGGCAGGCGCCCGGTTGATCTCGTCGGCCAGCACGAGATTGCCGAAGATCGGACCCTTGCGGAATTCGAAGCGCCCTGCCCCATCCGGGTCGGTACGATAGATTTCGCCGCCCGTTACGTCGGACGGCAAGAGGTCTGGCGTGAACTGAATCCGGCTGAATTCGGATTCGAGTGCCTGCGACAGGCTCTTGATGGCGCGGGTCTTGGCGAGGCCCGGCAAGCCCTCGATGAGAACATTACCGTTGGCGAGAAGCGCGATCACAAGCCGCTCGACGACACGTTCCTGGCCAATCACGGAGGCGTTGACGCGTCTTTGCAATTCCAGAACAACGTCGTGAGGCGTCATGCCGTCCCTCATTTCTGGAATGGATAGATGACCTTCCAGTCGTTCTTCATATCAACCACTGTCCAGCCGCGCCGCGGGGCCTCATCGAGTGCCTTGTCGAGACGGCCGACCTCTGATTGACGATCGTAGGCCCATTCACGCACCGAGTCGGTGTGATGGACAAGCAATCCAAAGCGCGGCCCGGTATTGAGCGTGGTCCACTGCAGCATTTGGAGATCCCCGTCGGAATTGCCGGCGGCAAAAACGGGGCGTCGGCCGATGAAACGATTGATCCCCACCGGCTTACCCGGTCCATCGTCGACGAACTCGACCGCCGGGAGCTTTTCGATGACTGGCTTGTCGTTGTTCAGCTTGAATATCGTCTTGCCGCTGGAGCCGACGATCTGCTCGGGAGGAATGCCATAAGTCGCAGGCACCCACGGCCGCATGAATTCGATGCCGCCGCCGGAGACGACAAAAGTCTTGAAGCCATTGGCCCGGAGATAGTTCAGCAGCTCCAGCATGGGCTGGAATACGAGTTCCGTATAGGGCCGGTCGAACCGTGGGTGCCGGGCGGTTGCCAGCCATTTGCGGACAATCGCGTCAAAGTCGGCGACGGACGTGCCCGAGTGGGTCAGTGCGACAATGTCAAGGAGGCCCTTCTCGCCAAGAGCGGCGAGAGCCGCCCGATCTCCCTCGATCACGGCCTTGAACGGCTGCGTATCGCGCAGGGCCGGATTCGTGGCAGCCATTTCCTTCACCCGATCCATGGCGAAGGCGACCTGGAAATACATGGGCTGCTCGGACCACAGCGTGCCGTCATTATCAAAGGTCGCGACACGTTCTTCGATAGGGACGAAGTCCGCGCCCCCCTCGGTCGTCACGCGGCGAACGAAATCAAGGATCGCTGACTTTGTCCTGCCATCATTCCAGGACGGCAAAGGATCTGTCTGGGCCACCGCCGGCAATGGCTCGAAAACACCAATCGCCGAGAACGTGAGAGCGAGGCCAAAGCCGAGCGCCACCAAGCCGCGCCTACTCCAACTCCGGACCGTTGTGACCATCGTTCAGCCCTCCCTCTCATCGGCACCCCACCGCCGCCTCATCATCCCGGCTGAGCCCGCCGCACACAGCGAAAGCCGACATGGCTGGTCGATGTATCGATCGGTTCGGCATGGCGTGCCGCCGGCCGATAACGCCGGCAATAATTTGGGGCACAAAGATGCGAACCGCCCTTCAACACCTTGCGTGGAATGGCGATATGCGGCTGTCGTGGGTCAAAGCTCGCCTCCCTGGCCCCGCCGCGCGGATTCACGGGCACGCAGCAGGCTTTCGGCGCGTCGTCCGGGTGGCGGCTCGACCACCAGTCGGCGGTCCATTCCCAGACATTGCCGATCATGTCGTAAAGCCCGTAACCGTTCGGCGGGAAGCTTCTGACTGGGGAGGTGCGATCGTAGCCGTCAGTCACCAGATTTTCGAAGGGAAACTGGCCCTGCCAGGTATTCGCCATCTGGCGCTCGCCTGGATTGAACTCATCCCCCCAAGCGAATTCGGCACCGTCGAGACCGCCCCGGGCGGCGTACTCCCATTCGGCTTCGGTGGGCAGTTCCTTGCCCACCCATCGCGCATAGGCTTCCGCATCCCGGTAAGCGACATGGACGACGGGATGATCATCCATTCCGCTGATGGAACTCCCAGGCCCATAGGGTTTGCGCCAATTGGCGCGGAAACGGAAGCGCCACCATTGGCCCCAGTCACGAAGATCGACTGGATGGTCCGGAGGCGTGAAGACGAGGGAGCCGGCTTTCAGCATCTCGGGCAGAGCGCCTGGGTAATCTTTCGGATCGGGGCGGATCTCGGCAAAGGTGACATAGCCCGTGGCCTCGACGAAAGCGCGGAACTGCGCATTGGTCACGGGCGTCTCGTCGATGAAGAAACCGTCGACGGTCACGCTATGCGCGGGACGCTCCTCCGCATAGTGATGGTCGGATCCCATGCGGAAGGTCCCGCCTTCGATCCAGATCATCGAGGTGTCGGGTACAGTTGGCTTCGCTGTCGTATGCCTCTGCCGATGGGATAGCTTGCTCACGGCGCCGCTCCCTGCAATGGCCATGACATCGCCGGCACTTTCAGTTCCCCGCGGTGATCGGCAGGGAGACTGTGAAGAACCCCACCGTCCCCTCCTGGCGGTTCTTCACGTTGAATTCCCGGAAAACCTTCACGCGGGTGGATATGGGCGTCTTGCCCGCCTCGAAGTTGTAGGCCACCGTGCCGCCAAGCGCCGTCACCCGCCCTTCATAGCCGCCGAGTGTCGCGCCGGCGCCGCTATCGCCGGACACCTGCTGATAATGATAGCCCACAAGGCCCACGGACAGTTCTTTTGTGAGCGTCTTGGTAGCCGCCCACTCGACGTGGAATTCAGTGCCCGTGCGATAATCGGTGGCAGGGTTCTCGCCGTTGAACGTGAAGCCGGCGGTCGCGGACAGGTCGACGCCGAGCTCGGGGTCGAGCCAGGTCAGCGCTCCGGAAAGATCTGCCGCCCAGCGGTTGAATGCCAGGTTGGCAAGCCCGCCCTCGCGATAGTCGCCGATCGGTACGTTGACCAACAATGTCGTGTTCCAGTGGAATTTGCCGGAGTGCCAGCCAAGGACCGCCGACGCAACCGGATCCCCAAACATCTCGGCCCTATCGCGCAATGTCCTGCCGACGCTGCCGCCGAGACGGGGGCCCGCGAGCTCGATGCCCGCTGTCGCTCCAACCCGACCAAACGGAACAATAGCTCCGAGCGCAATATTTCCGCCGAGCACCTGCCAGGGCGTCACCCAGGTGGCGGTCACGAAGTCGGCGCGCGCTTGCCCCTTTACGTTGGCGACGACGCGCCCGCCGGACGGGAAAGACCTTCCGCCGCCGATGGTGCCATCATAAAAGTATATATCATTCTGGAGGTAAAATCCCGGCGGGGGCACATAGCCGGCCATCGGCCCCCGGCTGCCGAGCAGGTAGAAGCCGATGCCGTTCTCGGCCGCCTCAGCCGGACCTAGCGCCGATGCCGCGAGGCAACAGCCGACCACCGCCGCGAGATGCCGCCGCCTGAGGTTTCGTGCCTGAAAGCCATGCGACTGCTTGCTCATAGTGGGCCTGTTTCTTTCACCAGCGGACCAGCGGTACGCGGGGCCTCACCAGCCATATTTCCCGGTTGAACGCCGCAGGGTTGGGGTGCGTCGACAGTATCCTTCCAGATCTGGCCGAAGGAGAAACGGGCCGCAATCAGCACCTGCGGGTAGGGGTTGGTGGTTGTCAGGAACCCGCCGGAGCTGTCATGCGGCTCAGCCCACCTCCCCTCCGATCGGCTTTCGGGAAGATCGGCACGGCCCTTCTCGCCAGCTACATCCACAGCCCGATCACGCTGCATTGCTCAGTCCACCCTCCGATGCGCAATGGAAGAATCGCGAACGTTCTCGTAAAGCGAATTTATAGGCGGGTTATACTATCCGTCCAGATATGCTGTTTGCACGAACCGTCTCCCCAAGGGGACAGCAATAGATGGTCTTTCTCTGAAAATGCTTTTGAGCGTTATAAAGTTGGGGCGCATCCGCTGTTTGGCTGGTGCGGTCTGACCTTGACCCGACCATGTGAAAAATACACGCGCTGCAGACGTAGATAAAGCCGTTATAACAGATCATTACTGCGCAATGGCCTGGACCCGTTCGGACTGGGTGACCGAGGCAGAGCGGCCGGCGGGTTCGACCGCATGGCCTCACCGCGCGGATCAATACGTTCCAGCGCGTCGGCTGCGGCGGAATGGCCTTTCATGCGGCGCTCTGGGTCCAAGCGCCACTCCAGCCTTCAGCCGTTCCGGGCAATTCGTGTCAGCATGCGAACCGTGGCGAGCACCGCAACTGCCGACAAGGCGGTCGCGACAGCGAATAGAGTGCCATAGCCGAACAGATCCGCGAGCTTGCCCGAAATGAGCGAGCCGAGCATGTAGACGATCAGTTGCGCACAGGCGAGGATCGTGAAGTCTGTTCCAGGCTGCTCCTTGGACGTAACCGACATGAAGAGACTGTAGAGCGCGACGATCTCCATATAGCGGATCAGCGTCTGAAAGCCCGCGGCACCGAACAGCGGCCAGATGCCGGCTACCATTCCGAGCGCATGCAACATGAAGAGCGCGAAGCACACAGTTCGCAGCCCACCGAGAAGGCCGAGGGTGAGGGCCGTGCCGCAACGCGTCACAAGCCAAGCCGCGATGGCGGAGCCTGCAAGCCCCGCGGTTGCCGCCGAGGCTCCCGAGATATAGCCGATCTGGTCGAGGGGCACACCGGCATCGACGAGATAGGGACCCTCCATGGCCTTCACGAGGCCCTCACTCACGCGGTAGATGAGGGCGACCCAGAGGATATCGCGAACGTCGCGGCGACGCAGGAAGCGCATGATCGACGGGCGAGGTCCGGGGTCTGCCAGTCTCTCCTCGTCCTCGCGCATGGCGAAGGCAGCGAAAAGCGGCAGGACGGAAAAGCCGACGATGGTCAGCAACATACCTTGCCAACCCACATGGTGGTACAGGACGAGACCAAGCGTGCCGCCGATCAGAACGCCGAAAGCTACAGCTCCACCCTGAATGGCGTTGCCAACCGCGCGGTCCTCCGGCGGCAGATATTTGGCCGCATACCCATCCGTGGCGATATCCTGGGTCGAGATCAGGAGCGACGCAACGACACCGACCGCGATGATGCCGAGCACGTGGGTTGGCCCGAGCGGCAGCAGCGCGAGAATGCAGGCGATCACGCTCAGTTGAGTCATGATCACCCAGCCTGACCTATGGGCGCGGGCGAAAGGACGAATGCGATCGACCACCGGCGCCCAGAGGAATTTCAACACCAGCGGCAAGAACAGCAGGCTCATGTAGCCGATGGCGCTGCGCGAGACGCCTGCCTCGCGCATGATCGGCGGCAGCGCTGCCACGATGAGGTAGGATGGGATGGACTGGGCGAGATAAAGCCCGGCGAGCACGACAAACAGCCGGTGACGGCCCGACGCACGTCTCCCGCCACGCGCAGAGCGCCCGGAGCGGGTTTCGGCCGCATCGCTGGCGAGATTGCTCATCCGCTCCCCCCAACGACCAACGGGTCGAGATGGCGCGCAAGAAACAGCCGCGCCTCGGCCTCGTCCTCGAACACCTCAAGGGGTATCGACCACAGCCGCCGAAAGGTCGTGGCCATCTTCTCACTCGCGCCAGGCCGCACCAAGGCGATCGCTTGGCAAAGGCTGTTGAAGTGGCTGCGGGTGGCCTTGAACCACAAGGCCTGTTCGCGTTCAGCGGCCTGCGACAGCCTGGCGCTGCCGCCGAACACCGCAAGCAAGGCGAACCGCTGCGCGTGACGCCCGACCCGACCGAGCGCGTCCAGATAAAGACGCTCATCCTCTGCCGCATAGGGTGGGAGGAAGTGAAGGCTGATCAGCGCCCCATCCTGTTCGATCCGGACCATCAGAATGTCTGCTTGTAGCCCAGGGAGACACTGCGCCCCAGCGAATAGGTGGGCAGGTTGCGAACGGACGTCGCCGTCGGATTCTGCAAGGTCGCGTCAAACACGTTGTCGACCGCGATGAAAGCTTCGCCGCCATCGGCCACCGGTGCCGTAAGCGCTACATTCATGGTCGCTCCAGACTTTATCTTGTATCGCGCGCCCGACAAATCGATGCGCTGATCGCGCCCGGAGTAAGCCTGCCCTTCGATCCGCATGGAAATGCCGTTCTCAAAGCGATAGTTGGCATAAACCGACCCGCTGTAGGGTGTCGCGATGCGATTGTTGGGCAGCCAGCTGTCCAGTCGGCCATCATCGTTGCTGTCATAGCGGCCTTCTCGATAACCGAACATGCCGCCAAGCGTCAGCTCGTCCGAAACCGCATATTCGCCGATGAATTCCGCGCCCCAGATGATCTCTTTCTGTTGGGAGATCTTGTTGCTCGTCGGATCGAAGGTCACGCCTTCCTTCGAGGTACTGACGAAACCGGCGAGACTGCCCTTGAAGCGTCCCACGGAGCCGCGGATTCCGAGCTCGTAGTTGTTGACGATCTGCGCTTCGGGCCCGATCGACGCATAGGACACCACCGCGCGGGATGCGGGGAGGCAATTCGGCTGCGCCACAGGGCAGGCAAAGGCGGTCGCCAAGCCGGCACGGCGCGTATAGGAGCCGACATCCGGCAACGCGAAGCCTTGCGAGAAGCCGCCATAGAGCTCTGACGTGTCGGTGAGCTTGTATGTGGCGCCGAGATTAAAGGTGGGTGAGGCGTAGTCGAAATCCCCGCCGGTGACGCGGATCTCCGGCAGCACATAGGCCTGGTACCCGGCGGGTGTTCGCGCTGCCACACCAATATAGGCGGCTGGCCGCATGAAGTCGTCGACGCCGAGCGCGAAATACTCGTAACGCATGCCTCCGCGCACCATGAGTCTGTCTGTCAGCGGCACCTGGAGCAATCCAAAGGCTGCGGTCGTCGTCTGGCGCAGAGGCGTGAACACGTCCTGGCCGCTCGTTAGGGTCTGCCACGTCTTCTCGTGGATCAGGTCGGCACCCCACGTCAGCTTGGCGCCGTTCCAGATCTGATCGAGAGGCGTATCGATGGTGAGATTGACGCCGCCGCGGTTGGAATAGAGCACAGTTTGATTATAAGGACTCGTCGGTCTGTTCGGATCGAACGAGTAGTAGACCGGGGAATTATACGGAAAAGCGAATTCTGTGTAATTAAAGCGCTTCTTCACATCGTTATAGAAGCCCAGAACACTCAGGCTACCTAGCGCGAAGGCGGAGTCGGTGTAGCGAAGCGAGGCCGACTTGGTGTCTTCCAGAACACTTTGACCGGCATAGGGCATAAGATAATTCGGTCGGGCAAAGGGTTGCGAATAATTAGTCATGTAGCGCGGTTGCTGGTTGAGGTAATAGTAGCTCGTCGACAGCTCAACGCGCTTGCTGCCATCGAAGTCATACCCCAACTTGCCAAGAAAGTTGGCGCTGCCGAAACGGTCGCCGCCACCCTGGCCGAGCATGGCATCAGAAGGAAGCTCGCGCCCCGCCCCGTCGAAGGTCGCGCGTGCGAACCGTCCGGTGCCGACGACGACATAATCGATGCCGCTCTCGGCTTTGCCCGAGGCGCTGACCGACATCTCGGGCACAATGGACCTGCCGATATCGGCGGTAAGGGCGCGCAGGATATTGCTGACGACAAAACGGGGGCGGCCGGGCTCTGCCTTCTTGGTGATGAAATTCACCGTGCCGCCCGTCGCACCGGCACCATAGAGACTAGAAGCGCCTGCGACGAGCTCGGCGCGATCAACCGCGTTGAGATCGATCAGCGAGAGGATACGGGAGACATCACGCAACGGCGTGTTAAGCGGAACACCATCCACCAGGACCAGAAGATCGCGCCCGCGATAGGTTTCAGAAGCGCCGGAGATCGTCTGGTTCGACACCGAAAATCCCGGAGCCACGCGCGCGAGCAGAGCCGATGCGCCCCCACCCTCCTTCAGCTGCTCCTCAACTTGGCTGCGATCGATCACCTGTATGGACTGAGGGCTGTCGGCAAGGGACCGCTCCGCGCGAAATCCCGTGACGACGATCGGATCAAGCTCAACGACGTCGTCCGAAGACTGCTGCGCCAGAGCGGGAGAGACGGCGGCCGCAACGATCGCGGCTGATGACAAAAATCTACGCATGATGCGCTCGCTGGCCCCCAGTATTCATCAATCGGCGCGGAGCGTACCGGATATCCCCCGCGCTTATTCGGCACTCTTGTAGAACTGAACCTCAGTTTTTAATTTTTCTAAACTCAGGTTCGCATAGATCTATTGAGAAAAATCTGCGCGCGTTCCGTGAAGTAATCTAGAATGTTATTTGCATGATAAGGATGCAGGTTTCTTGGACAGGTGCGAAGTGCCAAACGGACTGAGACGCAATGCGGCCTCGGTGGCTGGCGATGTGACCCGGCGGAGACAGACGCCGGCATCGCTGAAGACCAAGCCGGTCTGGTTCATCGAAAAAGGGGCGTCACGGCTCGACATCGACCTGCGCGTCACAGGCAAGTCAGCACGCTATGCCGAGATTGACGCTGCTCATCCCGCCCCTTTTCAGGCCCGCGCGCTCCTGAAGCTTGAGCCCGACATGGGCCTTGTCTCGTTGTTTGCGCCAGCGCCGGGGATTGAACACGCCATGAACGCCGTCTTCGGACCAGAAATGGCGGTGTTGCTGCGCCCTGCCGAGGGGATCCTGGTCACACGCAACGGCGGTCGCCATGCGATCGTCGGAGCGCGGGAAGCGGTGCTGATCACGGACAAGGCGCAGAGCACGTTGCTGATGACCCGCGTCAGCCGGCTCGACTGTTTTGTGATGCCGCTCGATGGCGTGGGTGAACGCGCGCGAGAAGCCGCGGCCGCGATGCGCGTATTCAGCGCGGAGGACGATGCGCTACAGATGCTCGGCAACTATGGCGCTGCGCTGATGCGTGGCCTGATGCCGATACACACAGCCGAGCTGCGCGAGCATGTCCTCTCGTTCATGTGCAATCTGGTCAACATCATGTCTAGGGAACATGACGGTGCGCTGGCGCGGGGCCTCGTCCACAGGCCCGACGACCGCATGCGCGCCATCAAATCCGACATTGAAGCCCGCCTGACTGACCGCTCCCTCAGCGCGCGCCAAGTAGCGGACAAGCACGCCATCAGTCTGCGCTATCTCCAGATGTTGTTCGAGGACGAGAAAACCACCTTCTCTGAATTCGTGCTGCAACGCCGGCTCGAGCGAGCAATGCGCATGCTCCAGACAACGGAGCGTACGGCCCGCCCGATCAGCGAAATCGCATTCGCCGTCGGCTTCGGCGATTTGTCCTATTTCAACCGCACCTTCCGGCGGCGCTTCGGCACTTCGCCAAGGGATGCGCGCGCCAGCCACCGCGCGGTCGCCTCGGCTTTAGGCGCCTCGCCTCGCCATACCGCCGAATAGTGTAGTCACGCCATATACGCGTGCCATCGATCAGGAAAGCGCCGCGCTAAGAGCTACTGCCCTCGGACCAAAGGCGCGCCATCAGCCGGATGGGGACGAGCCCAACAGCGCCATTGACGTTTCCGATCATATAGCATTAACACTACGCCGCCGAAGCGTGGCGTGGCTTTTGCCAGATCTGGCCTGGGCCAGACTGAAGTGGCCGCCTCTGCTTCATTTTGGCACCGATCCCCGGCCCAGTCCTCCAGCTGGGCCGGGGACAGTCCCGGCCTGGAAATGCGTTGTTCCTAAATGGGACCGTATAGCGTCTAGTATACACCCTCCCCGTTGCTTGCTACTCCGCTATCGCCTTTTGCGCGAGCAGACTTATTCACAGGTCGGTGATGGCATCGGAATATTGCAGTGAATTGAAACCCCTCGCCCAGCGAGCAAGTCCACAGAACACATTCGGCATCGCGTTTTATGAGCTCATTTTTTGTTGAGGCTCCCGTTTTGCAACTTTAGCTTAACAATCGGTCCATAGGTTCGCACTTGCCCTCTCCCCCCCGAGGGCAGGCCCCGGTCGTTTGACCCATCCCCCCAGGTTGGTCATGAGTACGACCGGGGCTACCTGCCGATAGCCCTGCCGGCCTCGTGGCGAGAAGCCGCTGAGCGTCCTTCCACCGAT
Source organism: Chelatococcus sp. YT9 (assembly GCF_018398315.1). Taxonomy (NCBI): domain Bacteria; kingdom Pseudomonadati; phylum Pseudomonadota; class Alphaproteobacteria; order Hyphomicrobiales; family Chelatococcaceae; genus Chelatococcus; species Chelatococcus sp. YT9. The sequence continues at coordinate 3,051,689 of NZ_JAHBRW010000001.1, read as the reverse complement.
TTCTATCTAAACGAGAACGAGACAGGCTTGGGGACCACCGCATCCAAAGGGGTGCAGGCGCGTTCCACCAGAGCGTCCCCCCTCCCCGCTGGACCCGGCAGATTTCGAAACTTCAGCGGAACCGTCCCCACGTCAGCGACTTATTGTCAACGCATGGTGAGTGGATGGGTTTGCGCATGGATATCCTGAACAACAAGGATGTAAGCCCAGCCGGAACCGTCCCTACGGCGACAAAGCCCAACCTCAGCGAGACCGTCGTCTTGCCGAGGGATCCCGTCGTCGTTTGCCTCGTCATTCTGGTAACCCTCGCACTTCTGACCACAGCTTATGTCGCGGCCGACATTATCCTGCCGATCGTGCTCGCCTTCGTTCTCAAGCTTCTGTTTCAACCCGTCATGCGGCTGCTCGAGAAACTGGGCCTGCCGCGCAGTGTCGCCGCACTCCTCCTGATACTGGCTGTGTTTGGGGCCATCGTGGGTATCGGCGCGGCCATTTCCGGACCCGCCACAGCCTGGGCCAGCAAATTTCCCGAGGGCGTCCCGCGCCTTCAGGAGCGTCTCCGGTTTCTCGATGAGCCCATCACGACGCTGCGGACTTTCCTTCACCAGGCGGACCGTATCGTGCAGGGCGGCGTGGGGGGTGGCAGCCCGGCATCCACTTCGGCCATTGCCAGCGTGCTTTTCAGCAGCACAACCCATTTCGCGGGCAGCTTTTTCGAGACGATCCTCATCCTGTTCTTCCTGCTGATGTCCGGCAATACCTTCCTAAAGCGAACGGTGGAGATTCTCCCGAGCTTCAAGGACAAGCGTCAGGCGGTTGAGCTGTCACAACGTGTTGAGGAGAACATCTCCGCCTATCTTCTGACGATCACCCTCATGAACGTGGCGGTCGGGCTGGCGACGGGCCTTGCCATGTGGGCCTGTGGATTGGGCGATCCCGTGCTGTGGGGTGTCGTCGCCTTCTTTCTCAATTACGTGCCGATCATGGGGCCATTCTTTGGTGTCGGGATATTCCTGCTGGCCGGGCTTCTGATCCTCGATCCGATCTGGGCGGCCCTGCTTCCCGCCGCCCTCTATCTCGTCATCCACGTGATTGAAGGTGAAATCGTCACGCCCATGCTGCTGGCGCGACGGTTTACGCTCAATCCCGTCCTGGTGATCATCTCCCTGATCTTCTGGTTCTGGATGTGGGGGGTGCCTGGCGCCATCCTGGCTGTACCGATGCTGGCGATCTTCAAGATCGTCTGCGACGGCGTGCAACCGCTTGCCGCGATCGGACATTTTCTGACCGGCGACGAGTGAATCATTCGCGGAACGAATCCGCGAGCTGGCGCAGGTCGTCTGTTGCCGGATAGCAACGCCATAAGTGCCGGCGCGACAATCGCCGGTCATGTCCTAGCTCGCGACGGCTTGGTCAGACAGGTCACTCTCGATGTGGATACGGTTGCGACCCGCCATTTTTGCCGCGTACAGTGCCTTGTCGGCGCGGCCGAACAGATCGGTCGGCGTATCACCCCCACGACCCGCCGCAATACCAGCCGAGAAGCTGTAGCTGAAGTCATTCCACCCTGGAAGCGGTCGTGACAGGCGCACGATGGCCAGCATGCGCTCCACGATCAAGGCAGCTTCCTCAACCGAGGTAGCCGGCATGACCAGAACGAACTCCTCACCGCCGAACCGCCCGAAAGAATCAGAACGCCGCACGCGTCCGATGATACGCGTGGCCAGATCCCGCAGAATGATATCGCCGGCCTGGTGACCGTAGCGATCGTTGATATATTTGAAATTGTCGAGATCAAGCACGGCGACGCAGCCATAAAAGCCCGTGTCCTGGTCAGGTTGGCGCAGCATGTCCTCGATGCGCGCCGTGACGTATCGGCGGTTGGCTATGCCCGTGAGTTCATCGGTATAGGCGGCCTTGATGGCAAGATCCCGATCTTGCCGCACCAAGCGCTCCTCAGCACGAAGATCGGTGATATCGCTGGCGATGCAGAGCATCCATCCATCGCTCTGCACCGTCTCCGTCATCCAGAGCCAACGGCCGTCCCACAGGTCTGTCTCAAGAGCCCGAAAGCCGATCTTTCCGCGACGGGATTGCGTGGAGATGAGCCAAGCCTCGAAATTCTCCTGGCGGATCACGGTGCCACGCTGCAAATGAAAATTCCGGCGCATGAGGTCCGACCATAGGGGCGTCTCATCCGGGTCTAGAAAAAAGGTGTCGCGAAACGACTTGTTTGCATAGCGCAAACGGTCGAACTCGTCATAAAGCGCGACGAGAACCGGTGCGTTCTCATACAATTGGAAGAGTTTAGCCGCCGTGTCGGGCATTATGCTGTGTCACAGCCCGAGTAAGCGGCATTTCGCTGGATGCCGCCAAATCCAGGCTCCATCTCCCGGCCATGCCCCATGGTGGATCTCACAGTTTTCAACACCGTGCCCCGGCCCAAGACGAGAGCGCAACCGCTCACGTCTTAATGGATACCAAATATTACCATCATACGCAACAACAGCACATATCAGGAGTATACATCGGAGAATATTCGAAATTGCAGAAATCACGAAGAAATAATGAGAATAATTCCGCAATTATAAGCCTTCATTTTCACGGAGAGCATTTCATGTCGAAATTCTTCGAAGATCTCGGCGTCAGCTTGGGCGAAGTCGCGCAGTGGAGTTACGATTTGGTTGGGGAAGGATTGAAAGCCGTAGCCAGTCTCTGGGGCACCGGCATGGCGAAGTTCCTGGAATTCGATGGCTGGCTTGTAGGGAAGGCTTGGGACTTCGTCAGCTGGAGCGTCTCAACGGGATGGGACGTCGTCACAGGAAGCTGGCTCCTGCCCGCGCTCGGCGGCAACGGCGACCAGGAGCCCGATGCGACACATGCACCATCATCCCCGATGACATCGCAGCCTCCCGGCGGGGCCATCGAAGCGCAAATGTCTCCCGGGCACCTTCATGCCGATCTTGATCTCATTGGCACGCGAGGCGCTGCCGAGGCGCCAGATTGGCACCACCCATAATACACAGCTTGCGCCGGCGACATCTCGCTCCATGCCGTCGGCGCTAAACTTCACAACGAGCCGATACATGGCAGATCGCCGGCTTTGGGTGCGGCGCACCGGCATCCACGATGCCCAACGTCGTAATCATAACAACAAGCGGCCCTGCCTTCAAAGAATTGAAAAATATATGCATACTATATTTATAATTTGCACGGATTACCAAGATAAAAATTATCGATGTTGTAAATTATAATTGTTCCGTTCGCAGGAGATCTTCATGGCAAACTACGCATCCGATCCAGCTGGCGCCTTCTTCGATGATTTTGGGAAAGTGATTGTTTACGTTCCCAAGAAACTCGGGCAGGGCGCCATATGGGTCGGGGACCAAGCATATGGCGGGATCAGTTCGGCCGCTTCGACTGTTCGGGATGCGGTTGGCTCGGCAGCTACGAAAGTAGGAGACAGCATTTCTGCCCAGTGGGACGACGCCAGGTGGGAAACGACACGCGTGTGGGATGGCGTCAAAGAACTCTCTGCGAACCTCTGGGACAGCGTCAGCCTGGCGGGTTCACACGTATTGAACGAGATCCGCACCGGCGGCTCAGTCCCGACATATTCTTTTGCGGACAACTCTTCCGAAACGACGACGCACCCGCAGCCAGATGACGACGGGGTTGTTCATTTGATATCTCCCCTCGGCGAACCTGTGGAGATTCTGCCGCCAATTGAGCCTCCGCTTGTTGCTGGATTAGGGATAGTTCACGAAGCATTCTGGCGGGGCAGCGGGGCGGCTCCCGAAGCGCTTCCTGCCGATGACCTCGCGGCGGATGCGCCTCCGATCGATCTCTCCCTTCTTGGCGTTCTGGCAAGCGCTTCGGAAGCAGGTCTGATGCTGTCGTAACGGCGAACGACACGGGCGGCATTGCACTGAATGCCGCCCAGTCAGGGCCGCCCTACAAGGATGGCTTGCCGCCTTCCCTGCCAATCAACGCCTGAACGTCGCGTCGGTCCAGTCAAGTAACCCGGCGAGAAATGCGGTCGCCATGGGCATGAAATGGCTGCCGTTGTGATAGAACGGGTCGAGCGTGGTCACCACCAACCGCCCCTTGCCGCCACCCACGCCTGGATGGTCGTAGAGCAGCGTGCCATCCGGTCCACCGCCCATCTCCGGCGCGATGGTCACGAGCGGGATGGCGCCCGCCGATGGATGCAGCAATCCGTGGAAATGCCAGACCACCGCGCGCTGCGGGAGGTAACGGAAAATCTCATGGTCCGGGTTTGGAATACGGTGGCCCGGATCAGTTCCCTTGTCGAGCCACCACCAGAAATTGGTGGGCTTGAATGTCCACTCCACGCCCGGCAGCCAGGTGTGCGCCTGGTTCTCCCCAAGCACGATCAACGTGCCGCCCTGTTCGAGATAGCGCAGAAACAGCCGCCGCTTGGCGCGCAGGATTGTCGGGCTGATCCTGTCAGCGACCATGACGGCCTTAAAGCCGTCTAGATCGCCCTCGACCAGATCCGGCGCATAGATGGCTGTATCGAACCGGTCGCGAAACCGCTCGGCATGAATAGTCTCGTGGTGATAGTAGCACCCGCCTTCGACGACCGCGAAGCTCATCGCGCAGCCTCCTTCTTGGCGCTTCCCACTTCAGCGTCGTCGCCGCTCGCTATCCAGTCGAACAGTTGCGGCACAATCCGCTCCGCGCTGTTGCCGCTGTCGGCATAGCCCCATAGATCCGCGCCGGCATGCACCAGAAGGCGGCCGCCGACGGCGGGCCTCGTCTCAAAATCAACGGGATGACGACGCGGTCCAAGCGTGTTGATGATACGGGCACCGGCGGGCGGTGGATTGCTGCCGCGGCCATAAAAGCCAGCGACCCCTCGGCGCCAGGTGAGATCGCGCCGATCAACGCCCCTCCAGACCGGATGGTCCGAAGCCTGCGTTACTTCGAGATCATCCACCGTATAGTCGGGGATGACCTCGTAAGGCGCAAGTTCATCCAGGAACGGGTAGGCTACATGGCCGCAGAAGACGATGGTGCCGCCGCCACTCAGGAAGGCCTCCAGCTGCGCCTTGCGGGACAGGAGGTAACGCTGATCGGCATGCAGGCCGATCAGCAAGCCGCGATAAGCAGGAAGGTCGATGCCGGCGAGTGAATAGAGAGGAAGGACATCGAGCCGGCACCCGGGATCGACGCTCTTCATGAGGAGGTTGACACCTCCCTCCGTCTGTTCGCAATCCAGCAAGAGAGCGTCGATCATGGCGGCCTTACTTCCCGGTGAAGGCGATCGGCGCGACGAGGTCGGCCTTGATGTCGATCTTCTTCTTCATCATGCCGGCCTCGACCATGAAGTCCTGGTCAGCGGCGAGATTGGCCACATCCGCGTCGCTCATCTTGAGCGTGAAATCGTACCAGGCATTCATCCGGCGGGCATCTTCAAGCGAGATCTTCTGCTCGGCGGCGGCGAGCTTCAGCGCCTCCTCGGGCTCCTTCGCCATGAAATCGAGCGCCTTGCGGTGTGCGGTGAGATAAGCCTCGACGAGTTCGGGATGCTCCTTGAGGAACGTGCCGCGCACACCGATGACGGTGGTGGGATCAAACAGGCCCTTGCCATCGACGATCACGTGACCGCCGGCTTCTTCGACCGCAAGCGCGTTGTTGCCGGCGAGCGTCGCCGCATCGACCTTGCCGGCGAGCAGTGCCGCGCGTGCCGCGCCGAGATCCATGTTGATGTAATTGATGTCGGACAGCGTCATGCCGTTCTTGATCAGCGCCGCCGCGAGAAGCTGGTTCAGTGCCGTGCCCTTGGGGCCGGCGACGTTCTTGCCCTTGAGCTCGGTCACCTTCGTGGGGCCACCCTTCGCCGCCAGGATGGCGTAGGCCTCTGGGTTGCGGCTATAGGCTGCAATCACCAGCACATCCGCGCCGTTCGCCTTCCCGAGGATCGCCGAAGATCCGCCGAGCACGCTGGCAATGTCGATCTCGCCTGCAGCAATCGCTTGGACCTGCTGCGCGCCTGACGTGATCTCGGGGGACTCGACCTTAATGCCGTACGGCGCAAAGGCCTCGTCCAGGTAACCCTTCGCGCGCATGACGATGGATGGCACGTTGAACGGCGACGCCACGTAGGTAATGCGCACCGTCTTCGGCTTCTCGGCAGCGAGCGCGCCAAGGATGCCGCCGGTGGTCAGCGACAGAGCTCCGGCGAGCGCCAGCGCGGTGGTGATGAGGCTGCGACGGGTGTGACGGATCACGGGATACTCTCCTGTTGGAACAAGCGCGAATCTTGTGGGGGCTCTTCTTGGAGTGGCGGCCTATCCCGCCGGCAGGCATCGCCCGCGAGGTCATCGAGGATCGCACGGCGCAGCGCTACGAGCTCCTGGTCCGTGGCATCACGCGGTCGGGGCAGCGGGACCGGTCGCCGCCCGATAATGCGGCCCTTGTCCATATGCACGACTCTATCCGCGAGGAGCAGGGCTTCCTCGACGTCATGGGTGACGAAGATCACGGTGGGCCGGCGAGCCAGCCAGATGTCAGTGAGTTCAGACTGCAAGCTGCGCCGCGTGAAAGCATCCAGCGCCGCGAAGGGCTCGTCGAGGAGCAGGAGTTCGGGCTCGAGCACAAGGGCCCGCGCGAGCCCGACGCGGCTCGCCATGCCGCCGGAGAGCTGATCGGGATAGGCATCGCGAAACTCGGTGAGACCGACCAGCGAAAGCGCCGCCGTGACGCGCGTCGCGATATCGGCTTTCGCGACCTTGCCAACGAGGCCGAAGCCGGCGTTGCCCGCCACGCTCAACCACGGCATCAACCGCGGCTCCTGGAACACGCAGCCGATTGTGGGGCGATGCCCGTCGGCATGCCGGATATCACCCGCCGTCGGGCTGATGAGGCCGGCGAGAAGGCGTAACAAGGTCGACTTCCCGCAGCCCGAGCGCCCGACGACAACGGTGAAACTCCCGGGCGGCAGAAGCAGGTCGACGTCAGCCAAGGCGACCACATCGCGATCGCCCACCTTGTAGTGCTTGCTGAGCCCCCTCACCTCAAGCATGGGTAATCTCGGTACGCTGGCGCAACCATGGCGCCGTCCGGGCGATCAACTGGCGGACCCCGAAGTCGGCGAGGAGGCCGAGGCCGCCGATGACGAAGATGCCGACTATGATGATGTCGGTACGCGCCAACTGCTCGGCGTCTACGATCATGTAGCCGAGCCCCGCTGCCGACGCGACCAGCTCAGCTCCGACCAGCGCGCGCCACCCCTGCCCCAGCGCGATGCGCAGCCCTATGACGATGGACGGCAAGGCTGCGGGCAATACGATGCGGCGCAGGATGGCGCCTTGCGGCAGCGCACAAGCGCGCCCGACCTCCACAAGCTTTTGGTCACATTGCGCGATGCCGCCGAGTGCGCCCAGGAATATGGGGAAAAAGCAGGCGAGAACGATGATGCCGATTTTCTGTGTCTCGCCGATGCCGAGCCAGAGGATGAGCAGCGGCATCATGGCCAGCGGCGGCACCTGGCGCAGAAACTCCAGAACCGGCTCGAAGGCCCGCTGGGCCGCGGGCGAAATTCCGAAGAGAAACGCCAGCGGCAGCGCGAGCGCCGTCGCGATGAGGTAGCCTGCAATGATCCGAACCACGCTGACGGCGATATGGGCGCCCAGCGTGCCATCGCTGACAAGCTCCCAACCCGTCAGCAAAACGGTATGCGGCATGGGCAAGAGGAAGGTCGAGACCAGCCCCCGGGCGGAAGCCTGCCACCACGCTATCGCGAGCGCAGCGATGACGCAGATGGCGCCGAGACGCTTGGAGAAACGTGAAATGACCATTCTTGCGTACGAAGCGAAAACGACGCGAAGAGAACTCTTCGCCCATCACCGACATGATGGATGCGCTCTCATAGAGGCCCTACTTCGCACTGGCAACAAAAACCAATATATTGGAATTATTATAATTTTCGTCTGCACCCGACTTGAAAGCCTTTCAGTATCCGGAGAACACTAAACGTCCGCAGATTTATTATTACCCTTCGCCTCGCGAGACCCTTCGGTTTCCATCCGCCAGCCGCGGGGCGAGATGCCGAAACGCGCCTTGAACAACTTGCCAAAGGCGGACAAATCCGGAAAGCCGCAGGCCAGCGCCACGGTGCCGACGTTCAGATTGAAAGAGGCCTCCAGCGTCCTGCGCGCCCTTTGAAGGCGCAGCTCACGCAGCGTATCCATCACGGTGCTATCGTGTTCGGAAAAGGCGCGGTAAAGCGTCGCGCGGGAGCATCCCAATGCATGGGCGATCATGCCCGGATCGAGGTCACGGTCGGGGTAATGCGCCGCCATGAATTGGATGGCGCTGGCATAGAGGCCCTTCGTGAGCAATTCCGCTGCGCTTTCTACAGGCTGCGTTATCCCACGCAGCATCAGCAGGGCCGTCTCCACCGTCGCGTCCAGCATGGAGGCCAATTCGTTGCGCGCCAGGAAAGGGCCGTGCTCTTCAAGGCTCATCATCTGTGTGCGCAGGAACGGCGCAAGGCGTTGCTGCTCGAGCGGAAGCGACAAGCCATCCAGCGCGCCGCCGATGGCGTCCAGGGCCGCTTGCCGCGGCAATAGAAGATAGAGATCCTTGCCCTTGCTCCAGTGATAGCGCATCGGCCGCGCGACATCATAAAGCGCCATCGAGCCGCTCTCGGCAATCATCCGTGCGTCACCGGGACCCTCCAGCGCGACACGACGCTCCGCCAGCAAGGCAATGACCATGCATTCGCCCAGCCCGGCGCTGCGCGCCTCGCGCGAAAACACCGTTTGATAGCAGGATCCCTGATGACTGCCGAACACACCGAACTTGCCACGGACGAATTTGGCGGTGCCTCTGAGTTCCTTGTCCGGTGGCAAAAGATCGACTGAATGATAGGCGGCCGCGCGCCACGCCTCATAAAGCGTCGCAGGTTCGAAATCGTCGGTCGAGAGACGATCGAACCTGTAAAGTTCGGGAGCGGGAACCACCGGCTGCGACATGAGAACGCCTGGCAGGAGGAGTTAGCCACAGAGATCATAGCTGCAGCAGGGCCGTTTTGCACGAGCCTCACTCGCCCATTCATGCGTTGTTATCAAATCCTTCATGCGACGGCCACTCACCAGGGATGACGCGCGCTCACCCCCGGCTAGATCGCAGTTACCAGCCAACGGGTCCGGCAATGGACCGCACCATTCGAGGGCCAGGTGTCGGCTATGGTCAGCCGCCCTTCACCGCTCCCGCGGTCAATCCAGCGATGATCTGTCGTTGGGCAACGATCGTCAGCAATAACACCGGCAGTGTCACGATCAGCGCGGCGGCAGCGAGAGGCCCCCAGCTTAATTGCTCGAACGAGATCATATTGTAGACCGCCACAGGCAGCGTGCGCGTCTCGCGGCCGGCAAGCACGATCCCGAAGACGAAATTGTTCCAGGAGAAGATCACCGCTAGAATGAAGGCGACCGTCACGCCCGGCTTGGCGATGGGCAGCGCCACATGGCGAAACACTTGCCAGCGGTTGGCTCCATCGATCGTGGCTGCCTCCTCGAGTTCCATCGGCGTCGTTTCGAAATAGCCAATCATGATCCAGATGATGATCGGCACGGTGATGACGAGATGGATGATGATCTGCGGCCAGAGCGTACCCATGAGGCCGAGCCACTGAAACAGCAGAAACAGCGGGATGAGGTAGGATAGTCCCGGCGTCATCCGCGCGATGAGGATGACAATGGCTGACCGCGTGGCCTTCATCCGCGCGATGCCGTAGCCGGCTGGCACGCCGACCATGAGGCCAACCAGAGTGGCCGTGCCGGTGACAATCAGGCTGTTGCGGAAGAAGAGCGGGAAGCGGTTGGATTCAAGCACAGACCTGTAGTTCTGCCACGCAAAATTCTCGGGGATCAGAATCGGTGGATAGGCTGCGTTGTCGACCTCGTATTTCAGCGAGAGAGACAGCATCCAGATGAAGAAGAAAAGGGCCGGTGACACGATGATCGCGACGGCAACCATCAGGAGGAACCTGTCGAGGATGGCACGCAGTGTCATAGCGCGCCTCCCACTTCGGTCCATTTCGTGCGCTGCCTGAGCGCTAGCAGCAATACCGACAGCCCGATCACCAGCGCGAAGAACACGACCGCGATCGCAGAGCCATAGCCGATATCGTAATAAGCAAATGCAACGCTATAGAGATATAGATTTATGGTTTCAGAAGCCGTTCCCGGACCACCCTGTGTAATAGCATAGATGATATCGAAGCTTTTGACGGCATCAATGGTGCGGATGATGGCCGCGACCATAAGAAAGGGAGCGATCATCGGCAAGGTGATATAATAGAACATCTGCCATCGGCTCGCACCGTCGATCAATGCACTTTCATAAGGCTCTGTCGGAATTGCCGCGAGCCCCCCGAGCAGGATGAGCATGATAAGCGGTGTCCACTGCCAGGTTTCCACCAGCACCAGCGAGGGGATGACGGTGGATGGCTCGAATACCCACAGCTGCGGCGGAATACCGACTAGGGACAGGAGATAGTTCAGTACACCAAGCTGCGGGTGGAACATCATGGTCCACACCAGCGCGATCGCGACCGGGGTCGCCATCATGGGCATGACGAAGATGCCACGCAGAAAGCCGCGCAACGGGAACCGGGCATGGAAGATCACTGCCGACAGAGTGCCGAGCAGAAGCGGAAGCAGGACCGAAAGGACCGTATAGTACAAGGTGTGGACCACGGCGTCGGCGAACCGCGGATCACGGGGCAGGCGCAAGTAATTCGCGAACCCGACAAAGCTCGATGTGCCACCGACAGTCCATTCGTTCAGGCTCATCCACAGGGTGAAGGCCCAGGGGAAGACGATAACGGCACTGACCGTGATGATCGCAGGCAAGACGAACGGCCAATAGGATGGGGGGCGCCAATCACTCTTGGCGGGTTGATGTGTGGCGGGGGCCGAAGCCTCCCTCATGGTGAGCTCACTCATGCTTCACTTGTGCTTGTGGCATCATGCTGTTGATGATTGCCCTGCCTTAAACGAGGCCGTTACGCCAATTGGAAACTGTCCGCGCGCACTCACGCCGCCCTTGAGCAAACTGAAGCGAGCATGCCCCGATATGGCCCAATAGACCCCACCCCAGAGCCTTCGGAGCATGCTCGCAAACGACCCGGCCGCGCAGCGCGTGCGCCGTCAGCCGGACCGCCCGATGGTTCAGCCGCGTTCGCTGCGTTCAAGCACGGGCCTGAACTGCTCTGTCGCCTTGGCAAGCTCGGCGGCCGGATCCGCTCCCGACAGAGTGCTCGTCAGCGCCGTACCGATGATGTCGCGGAACTCGGTGACCGGAATGACCACCGGCAGGCCGAGCCGGCTGACTTTTGCCGACCCGACGACCGCGTCGACCCAGGCCGCAGGCATTTTCACACCGCTGCGAACCTCTTTGTCGTCGAGGATGGAGTTACGGAACGGCACACCGCCACCGGCCTGCAGAAGGCGCGCGCCCATAAGTTTGGACACGGCCCACTGGCAATAAAGATACGCGGCCTCCTTCTTGGTGGAGGCGGCAGCGACGCCGATGCCGTCCCCGAAAGTGGCTGAAGCCTGAAGCTTCGGACCGGCCGGCATCACTCCGTAACCGACCTTGCCGACGATGCGTGACTTCGTCGGATCCTCGAGCGGGGGCGCGAAGCCGACGCCATCGAGCCACATGCCGACCTTGCCCTGCAGGAAAGCCGATTGACATTCCGACCAATTGAAGCCCGCAACACCGGGCGGCGCGGTCTTGGTGAGCAGACGCTGGTAGAGCTTGGCGCCCTCGACGGCCTCGGGCTTGTCGGTGAGGAGATTGCCGCTGGCGTCGAGAAAATTGCCGCCATAGCCGAGCAGGAAGCTCGCCCACACCGGCACATTCGCGTTGCGCAGCCCGCGGGCGACAAAGCCATAGGTGCCATCGGCGGGACTGGTCAATGCCTCGGCCGCCTTCACCATCTCCTCGAAATTGGTGGGATAGCTCAAGCCCTTCTTTTCAAAGAGATCCTTGTTCCAGTAGACGATCCAGTAATCCACCGAGAACGGCAAGGAGCGCATCGCTCCGCTCTGGTCCTTGGCATACAGCAGCCCGGCGGAGGAGAAATCGGCCTCGGTCAGATCCGACGCCGTCAGGTCCGGATTTTTCATGAAAGGCGTGAGATCGGCAAGCCACCCAGCCTTCTCGAACTGCCGCTTCTGCACGTGATAGCTCAGGTGCACGACATCGAAACTCGGCTTGCCGGACGTCAGCTCAATAACCGCCTTCTGTCGCTGCTGCTGCTCCGGGATCTGCTCCGAGGCGACCTCGATGCCCGTGAGATCCGTGAATTCCTTGGCATATTTCTCAAGGACCTCTCCCCGCGGGCTCTTGATGAGATTGACTTCGAGCTTCGTGCCAGCAAACTTCTTCCATTGTGGATCGGCGAAGGCCGGCGTTCCAGCCAGGCCCAAAGCACCCGCCGCCAAGCTTCCTTTGAGCACCGAGCGGCGCGAGATGCTGTTGTCGAACATCGCTTTCCTCCCCTTTCATATCATCCCTGGCGCGGCGCATTTTTGAACAGCACCGTCGCCCATCTCTCAAAGCAGCCAGCGCGGTAGCCAAGCTGCCGTTTTCGTTCAATCTGCAACCCGGCGGTGGATTGGTCACCCCATCCTTTAGGCCTATGGCATCTTGTAAAATTCAGTGTCGATGCCGGCGAAGACGATGAGGTGCCGAGACTGGGCCTCAGTCTGCCAAGCGCACCCACGTCAAGATCGATTTGGCGAAAAACCCGTCGGTGCGCGCCCCCCGCAGTCCGCCCACTGGCGCAGAAAGCGAAGTCGCGCCCCTCGTTGAGACCGGAATCACTCCATTCTGTGGACCAACACGAGGGCGAAACCAGATGCTCGCCATCCGTGCCGCCAAGCCCTGCCGACCAGCGTGATCTATTGTTGATCAGGCCGGAGGGAGCTTGCAAGCACATTTTCATCCGACTAACATGTTAGTGTGCAGTCAATAGATCCGGGGTCTGTTTATCATGTCTGGTCCGTTCGGCCTCTCCGTGGCCCTCGCAACTCCTTTCCAGCTTTCTGGAGCGGTCGACAACGGCCTCCTCACGGAGCAGGCCTCCTGGTGTCTGGCCAGGGGCTGCAGCAGCATCACGCTCTTCGGGACGACGGGCGAAGGCGCCTCAATCGGACTGGCGGAGCGCGAGGCCACCTTCGCCGCTCTCGCCAGGGCAGGCATCGCCGGGAATCGCATCGTGGGCGGCGTTGCCGCAACGGCTGTCACTGACGCAGTCGCGCAAGCCACCCTGGCGCTCGATCATGGCTGCCGCGCGCTCCTTGTGCCGCCCCCTTACTTCTTCAAGGATGTGGCTGAAGACGGAGTGTTCGGCTGGTATGCCGCGCTGGTGGAGCGCCTGGGGCCGCGGGCGCGGAACATGTTGCTGTACAACATTCCCCAAGTGACCGCGGTTGCGATGCCGCTATCCCTCATCACGCGGCTCATCCGGGCTTTCCCGGAGGCCTTCATCGGTGTCAAGGATTCGGCCGGCGACTGGGCTTACACCGAACAGCTTCTGGAAGCGCATCGCGATCGTGTTATCCTGGTCGGTGATGAGCGCAGTCTGGCTCGCGCCGTTAGAAACGGCGGCCAAGGAGCCATATCGGGGCTGGCAAACATATGCCCAGATGCGCTATTGCCCCTTGTGGTGGAGGGACGCTCCGATCAGCGTGTCGATCAATTGGTCGAGACGGTCCTTGGCTATCCAGTCATGGCAGCGATCAAAGCGCTCATTGCCCATCGCAGCGGCGAATCCGGATGGTTGACCATGCGGCCGCCGTTGACCGCAATGTCGCGCGCCGAGATGGCCCAGCTCGGGGAACGCTGCGATCGGATTTTTTCTGCAACGGCCGCTTGAGAGGAGTGTCGGATGGAGAGGACGGGCGAAGAGCGCGAACCTCCCAAACTGCGCGAGATTGCCTACGATAGCTTCACCCGGCATCTGCTTGCCAACGCTGTACGCCCGGGCCAGTTCGTTTCCCAACGGGAGCTGGTCGAGCTGACGGGCCTGACGCTCGGTGCGATCCGCGAACTCGTCCCTCGGCTCGAAGCCGAGGGCCTCGTGAAGACGGTGCCGCAGCGGGGCATGCAGGTTGCGCATATCGATCTCGGCCTCATCCGTGATGCCTACCAGTTTCGCCTCTTTCTCGAGAAGGAGGCGATGGCGCTCTTCGTTGAGACGGCTTCTGACGCGACGATCGCTGCAATCCGCGCCCAGCACGAGGATATCCTGCGTCGTGCCGAAGAGGGTGTGGCCAGCCCAGAACTCGCTGCCGAGGCGCAAGCTGTCGATTGGGGGTTCCACGACACGATCATCGATGCCTTGGGCAATGAGATCATCGCCAAGGCCTATCGCGTGAACTCGATCAAGATCAGACTGATCCGGCAGGAACTGACACGGATCGACGGCCTCGTCGTTCCCGTCATGAATGAACATCTCGCAGTGATCGCCGCCATGGAAACGCGCGACCCGGCTTTGGCAGCGAACGCGCTCGCCAAACATATCGATAGCGCGCGGCGCCGTGCGCTGGGACTACGGTAGGTCCACATAGCCCCCGCCAACTGGAGCGCAGCAGCGGGCGGCGGGGCAACACCTGAGCCGTCCACGCTAGACAGTCGCTCACTCAATCATGTCGAGCCGAAGCTGCGTTGCCCATTGACAGAAAGGTAAGCGCCTCCCATGTGTTCGCGATGCGCGGAGGAGGTCGGGGGCTCGCCGATGCGCATGGAGGTCTTCATGAGGGCCATCGCGCCGGAATGCGGCGTATGCCCTGCATGTGATGAGAGCATCATGATGCCCGCGCGCATTTTTGCAGTTACATCGGCCGTGCTTGTCGCGCTTTTGGCGGCGCCAGCCTTTGCCCAGTCCCGCCCGTCCGATACAGCCGCATCGCCCCGGCAGCGCCCCCCTAGCGAGGATTGGACCAGACCCACCCGCTCCGAAAAGGACATGGCGGCGCGCTACGCCACCTGGGACCGCAAGGCGCGGGAATCCACGAGCGGCATCTGCGTGGGATGCGATACGGCGGCCGGGCTGCAGGCGACCGTGAAGACGCCCAGGAAATCGAGGAAGCTACGACGGTAAACGCGGCGTTCTCCGCCCGTCAACGTGAATCGGGGCCGATGCGTAGCTCGGCCCCGTAATGGTCGACGTCAGACCTGCTGAAGGTTGACAGCCGCGTCCTTGCCGGTCCGGCGGTCCGCTTCAACCTCGTAGGCAATCTTTTGACCCTCGGTAAGGCCCCTCAGGCCCGAGCGCTCCACCGCGCTAACATGGACGAACACGTCCTTGCCGCCATTGTCGGGCTGAATGAAGCCATAGCCTTTTTGGTCGTTGAACCACTTAACTGTTCCGGTAGCCATCTTGTCGTCCTTCTGCAGCGGGCGCCGAGTTGCGCCTGCCTCAACGCGACAGATAGCCCGTGCGTGCGACAATGCCAAATCATCAATTGTGGCGATGTGGATGTCAGAGGGATTTTTATCGCCGAAAAGCCTCCTTTTTGTGGACCCGCTCGGATTGACGCGAGCCATTCCAAAGAAGAATTCGCACTATGATATCAGCAATTTAATTGCATATTCTGCACGCCGTTGAAGAAATCAGGGCAGCGTTTGCCACCCATATGGGTTCATCGACGAAATCCTTGACGATCGCGGCGATGACAGCGCGCCCCGCTGAATTTCCCACGAGCAACCGCAGCTGCGGCACTTCACAATCCTATCAGATCGGGTTGGAAGGCAACGCCTCAGCTCCACGCTGCGCCCGGCAGCGCATCAAGCGGGAATTTGAGATAGCGCCGCCCATTGGCTTCAGGCTCAGGCAGACGTCCGCCGTTTGTGTTGACCTGTAGCGCGTGAAGAATGAGCTTCGGCATGGGCAAGGTCCGATCGCGGGCCTCGCGCAAGGTCACGAAATCGGCTTCTGAAGCGCATTTGGCGATATGACTGTTGGTCGACCGCTGGGTGGCGACCGAGCTTTCCCAGGCGGCGGCGCGTCCGCCGGGCTGATAATCGTGTCCTGTAAAAAGCCTGGTCTCGTCCGGAAGGGCCAGAATGGCCTGGATCGAACGCCACAAGGCGCTTGCGCTGCCACCCGGAAAATCGGCCCGCGCCGTGCCACTGTCCGGCATAAAGAGCGTGTCATGGATGAAGGCGGCACTACCTATGACATAGGTGATCGACGCCAGCGTATGGCCGGGGGAGAACATCACCCTGCCCTCGAGGCTGCCGATAGAGAACGTGTCGCCCTCGGCAAAAAGCCGGTCCCACTGAGAGCCGTCAGTGCGCAGTTCCGGCCAGTTGTAGATCTCCTTCCACAACAGCTGCACATCCCGCACGTGTTCGCCGATCGCGGTCGGCGCTCCCGTCTTCCCCTTGAGGTAGCTCGCGGCTGAGAAATGATCCGCGTGTGGGTGCGTGTCGAGGATCCACTCAACCTTTAGGCCGTGCTCCGCCACATAGTCGAGCAGCCGGTCCGCGTTGCGTGTTGCGGTCGCCCCTGACTTTTCGTCGAAGTCCAGAACCGGATCGATGATCGCGCAAGCCCGCGTTGCAGGGTCGCTGACGACATACTGGATCGAGCCCGTTATGGCATCATAGAAGCCCTCTACCTGCGGTTGGCCCATCACGTATCCTCAATGTCGTGCGGGACGGATGCCTTGATCCGTCGATCCAGCGTGAACAGAAGCTGAGAGTGCGGCCTGTGCCGCTAGCGCTACTTGCGGTTCCCGAACCAGCGATGAACCCCGGAGAGATCGAAGCCATGGCGTTGGCCAAATGCATCGACGTCCTCAATAGCCATGCGCCCGTCGAGAACCTCACCAATGGTCCAGATCGTCAGGGAACGTGTGCCGGACCGGCAATGCGCCACGGCCGGACCGGGCTGGGCGGCAAGCGCCGCTTGATGTTCGCGCACGAGGGCTTCATCAAAGCCATAGCCTGAAAACGGCAAGTGGCTATAGGCCATGCCCAACGAGGCGGCTGTCGCGGCTGCCTCCGCCGCTGTCGGCTGGCCAGGCTCTTCCTCATCGGGGCGATTATTGACGATGGCTGTAAAACCTCGTTCCTTCAATTCGGCAAAATCGTCCGGATCGATCTGCGGAGCGACCCACAGTGTTTCGTTGATCTGTACGAGCTTCATCGTGAACCTCTCCCAGTTGGTAACGATCGTCTGGCGCACGCGATCTTGCCGACAGCCTGTGGCCTCTCAGGCAGCAGTCCATTCCACATGGGCACGCACAGCGCCGCTGCTCGGCTCCACCCAACCATGCTTTTCGGCGAAATGGATCATGCCGGCAATTCCTTCGCGCCATGCCGGATCATGCTTGGGGCCTAGAGCATTGAGGGCGCTCTGATCGATCCAGACGTGATCGGTCCCATCAACTTGACCGATCCCGGTAAAGGCGCGGGCGAGCCGCGCGAGATCGCGCTCACCCCACGGCACCGACACCTTGAAAGCGCGAAAATCCATGGCTTCCTCAAGTACGATCCGATCGTCATCCCCGACAGCGATAATCATCGGCGCTCCTTTCGCATCCCCAGCCCCACCCGCGTTCAGCCAATTCAGCAAAACGCATGGGCAAGGTCTGGCGCCCCCCTCTCATGATCGTGAGCGCATTTGAGCCGGAAGCCGACACACCATGGCGCCTTCTGATCACGCCCGCATGAGGCATAAGTGAGGCTGGCGCAACCCGCAAGACATCGTGCAATTCATCCGGGAGATCGCCGTCTCCCGCGCGACGCTCGCGATGCGCCAAGCGCATGACTTATGCGGCGCGTTGATAGGAGCTATCCTTTCCGGGCATGGCGTTGCGTCCGCCGGTGCTGTAGCGAAGCATTGTTTCAATCGCATAGCTTAGCAGGACATATTGTGATGGCCGACGCCGTTTCCTCGCGACCTCTGACCAGAGGGGATGCCAAGACGCTCGCTCTGGCATCGCTCGGGGGCGCACTCGAGTTCTACGATTTCATCATCTACGTATTCTTCGCGGTGGTGATCGGGAAGCTGTTCTTCCCTCCTGATATGCCTGAATGGCTCGAGCAGCTGCAGACCTTCGGCATTTTCGCGGCCGGCTATCTCGCGCGTCCTCTCGGCGGCATCATCCTGGCGCATTTCGGCGACAAGACCGGCCGGAAACGCATGTTCACGCTGTCCATCTTCATGATGGCGCTGCCCACCTTGATCATCGGCATCCTGCCGACTTACGAATCCATCGGCTATGCTGCGCCTCTGCTGCTCCTTGTCATGCGCGTGTTTCAAGGCGCGGCCATCGGGGGCGAGGCACCCGGCGCGTGGGTCTTCGTGTCCGAGCACGTTCCACAGAATCGCGTCGGCCTCGCCTGCGGCCTGCTAACAGGCGGCCTAACCGGCGGCATCCTGCTCGGCTCGCTGATGGCGACGCTCATCAATTACATCTATACGCCGGCGGAGATCCATGACTTCGCCTGGCGCATGCCGTTCATCGTCGGTGGCGTTTTCGGCTTCGTCGCGATGTATTTGCGGCGCTGGCTTCATGAAACGCCGGTGTTCGAGGCCATGCGTGCCCGCAAGGCGCTCGTCGAGGATCTGCCGTTGAAGCAGGTGCTTGGCGGCTATCGGCCGGCCGTCGTCGTCTCGATGCTGGTGACATGGATGCTGACCGCCATCGTTGTTGTCGTCATCCTGATGACGCCGACGCTGATGCAGCGCCTCCATGGCTTGCCGGCCCTCACGACGCTGGTTGCGAGCATCGCGGCAACGCTCGGCATCACCCTTTCCGCCTTTGCCGTCGGGGCTTTGATCGATCGCTTCGGCCTCGTGAAGGTGACGCTTGCCGGCGGTCCGTTCTTCATCATCACGGCATACGCCCTCTATCTCGGCACTGCCGTCAACACGGGCTATCTCATCCCCCTGTCGGCGCTCGCTGGCCTCGGCGCCGGGCTGATTAATGTGGTGCCCTACACCATGGTGCGGGCTTTCCCGGACAACGTGCGCTTCACGGGGGTGTCGTTCTCCTACAACGTCGCCTACGCAATCTTTGGTGGGCTGACCCCGGTGGCCGTGCAGCTGTTGCTCGTCAGCGATCCGATCGGCCCCATCCACTACGTCGCCGGGGCAACCGTCATCGGCGTCGTCGCCATTGTCGCCTATATGCGCCGCCCCGCCCTCGTCCATGCGGTGAGCACGACATTGGCGCCAGAGCCCGCGGCCCGCTGAGAGCCCCACGCTCATTCCATGAATAAAAAAGCCCCCCGCGTCGACCGCGGGGGGCTTTTTGTCATCGGGCTCTACCGGCTCACAAGTCGCGAGGTCGTCTTTCCGGGGCGGGTCAACGGCCCGGGCTCGGAACCCACGAACGCGACGGCAAACCAGTAGCGGCCGGAGGGTTCGAGGCGCCTTCCCGTCAACCTCCGTGTTCATGGTTTTCCGGGCTCCTCGCTGGCGCGAGGCCCCGGAATGACGGCCATGATGGGCAACTCACCCGCGCCCATCACGCCCCTGACTATGGCTTTTCTGCCTTCTTTCTCTTCGCGTCGTCTTCGGTGAGTTCGTACCACATGGCATTGAGAACGGCGAAGGCCGCTGCCAGGGGAAGCCCGAGAAGCCAGGAGAAGTACCACATAGCGACTATCCTTTCCCCTTGATCAGTACGCGTGACCGCTCTCGTCGCGGATCGCCTGTTCGTCGACCTTCCCCCAAAGCACCCGGTAAACCCAGGCGGTGTAGGCCAGGATGATCGGCAGGAAGATCACCGTGACGACCAGCATGATGAAGAGCGTAAGATGGCTGGAAGAGGCATCCCAAACCGCAAGGCTTGCCCGGGGGTCCACCGAGGAGGGGAGAATGAACGGGAACATCGAAACGCCAACCGTCGCGATGATCCCGAAGATGGAGAGCTTGCTCCAGAGCAGCGTGCCGATCTCGCGCCCGGCCTTAGCATTGAAATAGCAGGCGATGGCACCGATGAAACCGGCCGCGGGCGCGATCAGCATCCAGGGATGGGCGCTGTAGTTGGCGAACCAACCGCCGCCCTTCTCCACCGTCTTGAGCAGCGGGTTGGACGGTCCGACCATGTCGATAGGGCTCGTGATGCGATAACCACCGACGAAAAGCCACAACGCGACGCCGCCGAGCGCGAACAACAGGATGGTGAGGAGGGAGGCCACCTCACCGACCCGACGTGCACGCTGCGCGACCGGGCCTTCGGTCTTGAGCACGATCCACGCAGACCCGTGCATGATCAGCATGGCGACTGAAAGCAGGCCGCAGAGCAGCGCGAAAGGGTTGAGCAGGCCGAAGAACGTGCCGTCGTAGAAGATCCGGAGCTCGTCGGTGAGGCGGAAGGGCACGCCCTGCAGCACGTTGCCGATCGCCACGCCGAAGATCAGCGCCGGGACGAACCCGCCGACGAAGAGCGCCCAATCCCAGCAGGCACGCCACGTCGGATCCTCGACCTTCGAGCGATACTTGAAGCCGACGGGGCGCAGGATGAGCGCAAACAGGATCGCGAACATCGCGAGGTAGAACCCTGAGAAGGATACCGCATAGAGCTGCGGCCAAGCCGCGAAGATCGCGCCGCCTCCCAGGATCAGCCAGACTTGGTTGCCCTCCCAAACCGGGCCGATCGTATTGATCACCACGCGTCGCTCGATATCGTCACGCGCGACGAAAGGCAGGAGCGCGCCGACGCCGAGGTCGAAACCATCCGTGACAGCGAAGCCGATGAGGATGACGCCAAGCAGCACCCACCAGATGATGCGGAGAATGTCGTAGCTAATGAGTTCATGCAGGATCATGGGTATTACTCCGCGGCGACCAGTTGCGCGGGCGCGAGCTGAGCTTCCGGCTCGTCGTCCGGTTCAGGTCCCTTGCGAATGGCGCGCAACATCAGCTTCATCTCTATGACCAGCAGGACGGTGTAGATCGCCACGAAGCCGATGATGGTGAGAAGGACCGTGGTCACGCCGAGATCCGAGACGGCGGCCGCAGTCGGCAGGACACCCTCGATGATCCAGGGCTGGCGGCCGTATTCCGCGACGAACCAGCCGCATTCGATGGCGATCCACGGCAGGATGATGGACGCGACCGCCACCTTCAGCAGCCACGGGTAATGGTCAAGCTTCCGAAGGGCGGAGAGTACGAAGAACGTTCCGCTCAGAAGGATGAAGAACATGCCGAGACCGACCATAATGCGGAAGGTCCAGAACAGTGGCGCGACCATCGGCACCGTATCCCACGCCGCTTTGTCGATCTGCTCGGGCGTCGCGGTGCGCGGATCGTCGACATAGCGCTTCAGGAGGAGCGCGTAGCCGAGCCGTGTGCCGTTCTCCTCGAAGGCATTCCGCACTTCAGCCGGGATATTTGTCGTCGAGCCGGCCGCGCGGATCTTCTGCAAGGCGTCGTAGGCCTGGATGCCCTGGTGAATGCGGAGCTTGGCGAGTTCGACCTGCTCCTTGATGCCGGGAATCTCTTCCGTCAACGTCCGCGTGCCGA
The DNA here is from genome assembly GCF_018398315.1 of Chelatococcus sp. YT9. NCBI lineage: Bacteria > Pseudomonadati > Pseudomonadota > Alphaproteobacteria > Hyphomicrobiales > Chelatococcaceae > Chelatococcus > Chelatococcus sp. YT9. Next base: position 3,030,154 of record NZ_JAHBRW010000001.1, on the reverse strand, counting down.
TGAGGCCCATGACCCACGGGATGCGGATGGCATAGTGGGTCTCGCGCGCTTCCTGATCGGGAATACCGAACAGGGTGAAAGCTGCAGGCGCTGGCTCCGTCTCCCACATCGCCTCGATGGCGGCGAGCTTCATCTTCTGGTGTTCGGAGGAGAGATAGCCGCTTTCGTCGCCGAGCACGACGACCGAGAGCGAAGCGGCGAGACCGAAAGAGGCCGCGACGGTCATCGAACGCTTGGCCAGTTCGACATGCCGGCCCTTGAGGATATACCAGGCGGAGATGCCGAGGACGAAGAACGACGCGGCGACATAGCCGGCGGAGACCGTATGCACGAACTTGGCCTGGGCGACGCTGTTGAACAGCACTTCGTAGAAATCGGCAACTTCCATCCGCATGGTCTGCGGGTTGAACTGTGAACCGACGGGGTTCTGCATCCAGCCGTTGGCGATGAGAATCCAGAGCGCCGAGAAATTGGAGCCCGCGGCGACGGCATAGGTCGCGATGAGATGTCCGACCTTCGACAGGCGGTCCCAACCGAAGAAGAACAGTCCGACGAAAGTCGCCTCGAGGAAGAAGGCCATCAGGCCCTCGATCGCCAGGGGCGCGCCGAAGATGTCACCGACATAGTGGCTGTAATAGCTCCAGTTCATCCCGAACTGGAACTCCATGACAATGCCCGTGGCGACGCCCAGCACGAAGTTGATGCCGAAAAGCGTTCCCCAAAACTTGGTCATCTGCCGCCATATAGGACGCCCGGTCATGACATAGACCGTCTCCATGATGGCAAGCAGGACGGAGAGGCCCAAGGTGAGCGGTACGAATAAAAAGTGATACAGCGCTGTCAGGGCAAACTGCAGCCGTGACAGCGAGACGATGTCGAGTTCCATCTCATTTCCGCCGGCCCCCGGCGGCCTCTCAAATCACCGGTGTGGGAGCCACCGGCGGCCGTTCAACCAGGCAGATCTCAATCCGGCCGCAGGGCGGCGAGCACGGCCTCAAAGCCCGGCTCGCTACGGTGCAGCACGGCAATAATCTGCCCCTGTTCCATGACAACCACGCGGTTGGCGGCTTCCGCCTCGCGCCTGATATGCGTTGCAATGACCAGCGTGCGGACGGGCATCGCATCCCGCTCGGCCTCGCGGTCGAGCCGCATCAGCACGTCGCGCGCCGTCGCGCCGTCGAGCCCCTCGGTCGGCTCGTCGAGCAGCCAGAGTGGCGTGTCGCGCAGGAAGAGCCGCGCCAGGGCAAGCCGGCGCGACTGGCCGCCCGACAGGCCAAGCCCCCCCTCCCCCAGGATCGTGTCGAGCCCCTGCGGAAGGGCCGCGACATCGGCGCCAAGCCCGGCCGCGTCGAGCACGCGCAGGAGTTCGCCGTCCGTCGCGCCCGGCGCGGCGAGACGCAGGTTGTCGCGTAGACTATCCTGGAACAGTTCTGTCCGCTGGGTCATCAAGCTGTGCGGCAGAGCAGCAGTCTCTCCGCGCTCCGGCAGGAGTTCGCCTGAGATAAGCCCGAGCAGCGTCGACTTGCCCGCGCCGCTCGCGCCTACGATGGCGACGCGCTCGCCCCGCGCGATGGTCAGATCGATGCCCTGCAACGTGGCACGTTTCGCGCCGTCGTGGCGGGCGTCTACCTCAGCAAGCCGGACGGCAAGTCCCTGCGGCACAACCGCCGGCTGCGCCGCGATCTCCTCATGCAGGATCCGCGGCGCCAGACGTCGTGCGGCAAGCAGTGTCCGCCCGAATTCAAGCGCGCCGCGCCGCAGCGCCCCGAACGGCTCGACGGCGGCCAGTACGACAAGGATGCCGAGCGCCGCGACCGGCGCGCCAATGGTGCCTGCCTCGGCGAGAGCGGCAACCGCGAGCAACATGCCAGCGAGAGCCAGCGCGGAGGCGAGCCCGAAACCGACTGTCACCCCCGTCTCGATGCGGTTCAGCCTGTCGTCGGCTGCGGTGAGGCGATCATCGATCGCCGCGAGGTGATCACGCTGCGCCTCGAGGCGGCCTGCCATCACGAGCTCGGCCTGGCCGGCGACGAGATCGATCGCGCCGGCGCGCAGCATCTCGACCGCCTGCGCGCGGCGGCGAGCCGGCCGATAGGCCATGTGCGCGGCCGCCAGTGGAATGCCGAGCCCGGCCGCCAGAAGCCAGACGCCGATGGTGAGGCCGAGCCAGGGTGCGATGAAGCCGACGGCAACGCCCGTGCCCAGGGCCGCCGCGGCCATCGCGCCCACCGGCACCAGCACCCTGAGATAAAGCCCATCCAACGCGTCGATGTCCGCTGTCAGACGGAAGAGGAGCTTGGCCGGACGCAGCGCGAGCGCCCGTGCCGCCCGTGGCCCCGCCCAGCCCCGGAACAGGCGCTCCCGCAGCGCCGCCAGCACCGACAGCGTCGCGTCATGGGCGGTGAGCCGCTCGCCATAGCGCGCGCCGGTCCGCAGCAGCGCCAGGAAGCGGATGCCGGCTGCAGGCGCGAAGACGTCGAAGGCCATCGCCGTTGCAGCCGTGAGGCCCGCGAGAGCGGTTGCCGTGATGAACCATCCAGACAGTCCGAGCAGCGCGACGCCGGCAAGCACGGTGCCGGCGGCGAGGCCGGCGCCGATCATGAGCATGCGCCGGCGTTCGGCCAGGAAAAGCCCGATGACGGGCCTGAGATCGCGCAGGATCGCGCTCATGCCAGCGCCTCCGCTACCAGCGCGTCGACGTCGATGCAGCGATCCATCCGCGCCATCAGCCGTGGATCGTGTGTCGCGACGATGAGCGTGCGCCCCTCCGCGAGAGCCAACAGCCCTTCCGTGACCACCGCGGCGGTTCCCGCATCGAGATGCGCGGTCGGTTCATCCACGAGAATGAGATCGACAGTGGGATCGACGGCCGCCCGCGCCAAGGCGAGCCGCAGCGCCTCCCCTCCGGATAGGCCAATGCCGCCCTCCCCGAGGGGAAGCGAGCCGTGGGCACCGGCGACGTCGCTCAAGGCAGCGACAGCAAGCGCCTCATCGACATCGGCCGGTGTCAGACCAGCGCGCCCGAGGGTAATATTCGCAGAAAGGCTGCCGGCAAAGATGTGCGGGCGCTGGCCGATCCACGCCATGCGCGCGCGCAGGTCCGCGGCGTTATCCGCGTTGAGCGCACGGCCGCCGATGACGATCTCGCCCTCTTCAGGCGCGACGAGCCCGGCAATCAACGCTAGCAGGGTCGATTTGCCCGCGCCGCTGCGGCCGGTAAGCGCGACCCGCTCATTCGGCGCAACCGCAAAAGTGGCGCCGAAGATCATCTGCCGTCCGGCGCCGGCATGCCCGAATGCGAGCTTTTCGACGGCCACTGACGGCCCGCCCTGGCTGACATCCTGAGCATTGCCAGCCGGCGACGCATCCGCGCCGGGAAGGCCGACACCGGTCGTCCTGAGACCTTCGAGCGCAGCCAGCGCTGCCTCGCCGGAGGCTCGGTCATGCCAGACGGCCGAGAGGTCCCGCAGCGGTTCGAAAAAGGCCGGCGCGATGAGGAGGACAAACAGGCCTTCGGCAAGGCTCAGCCGGCCGCTCCAGGCGCCGAAGCTGAGTTGCCCAAGAAGGTGGAACCCCACATAGACAGCCACCATCGCAACGCCGAGCGCCGCGAACAACTCCAACACTGCGGACGACAAAAAGGCCACCCGCAGCACGGCCATGGTGCGCTTGCGCAGATCCTCCGCGTGGGCCCTGAGCCTCGCGGCGGTGAGATCCACGGCGCCGAGTGCGCGGATGGTCGTCAGCCCTCTCAGTCTGTCGAGTAAAAAAGCGTTCATGCCGCCGATCTCGACCATCTGAGCCTCGCTCGCCGCCTTGGCGCGCCATCCGATCAAAGCCATGAAGACGGGGATGATTGGGCCAGCGATGAGCAGCGTCAGCGCGGCCACCCAGGAAAAAGCGAGCACCACCAGCACGATGACGAGGGGCACGATGGTGGCCTTAAGTCGCGCCGGCTGGAACCGGGCAAGAAACGGCACGATCGCCTCGGCTTGCTCTGCAAGGATACTGGCCGCGAGGCCAGATGCCGGACGCTCCCTGTCCAGCGGAGAACGTCCGGCCAGCGCCGCGACCGCATCGCTTCGCAGCAGGCTGAGCTCGGCGCGCGCACCTCGAAAGGCGAGCCTTCCCGCCCACCCATCAAGCGCTGTCCGCAGGACGCCGATGCCGAGCACCAGCGCGGCAGGCATGAGTGCATCGATGAGGGCGGCCCCGGCGGCGATACCGCCGACACACCACGCGATGACGCCGGCCTGCGGCAGCCACAGCAGTGCGGACAGGGTCTGCACATAGCCCGTCCTCCGCGAGGATGCGTGAATACCAGAACGTGAGCGTGCGCGTTCATGGTGGGTGTCGAGCTCCGAAGCGTTCGGTGGTCTCGAAATTTTCAGGGAACTCGAAGACCTGGCGAAACCGGGAGGCCGGGCAAATACGCGCCGCTGGCCACCGCGGCTGGCGGGATGAGCCAGATCGGTCATGACGCATTCTCATCCCGTGAGCGCTTCGTCCGTCCGAGTGAGACGATCCTGTCCTTTGCCTCGAGCAGCTTCGTGACCTTGGAACCGAGGGTCAACAGCGTCGCCAGACGCGCCGTTTCGAGCTGCTTCACGTCGTCATACCAGTTGGTGAGTTGCTCAATAAGCCCATGCATCTCAGCCATCCGGGCTTGGGCGTGACGTTCCGCCTCGCTGGCAGGCTGCTGCATGAGGATCTCGCGCAGCACGGATAAGGTGGGATCGACCTCCCGCTTCTTCCGCTCCTCCGCCAGCGTGCGCAGGATCTGCCAGACATCATCCGGCGTTGTGAAGAAATCGCGCCGATCGTTGGGAACATGCTTGAGCAGAACAAGCTTCCAGGCCTGCAATTCCCGCAGGCTCATCGAGACATTCGAGCGTGAAATACCAAGCGCATCCACGATATCATCCGCGCAGAGCGGCTGCGGTGACACATAGAGAAGCGCGTAAACCTGCCCCACGGTCCGATTTATGCCCCAACGCGAACCCATCTCACCGAAATGGAGAACAAAGGCTTGCACGAGAGGAGGCAGATTCATCACGAATTTCCGTACTAACGGTTATTTCAGAAATTTCTGAAATTTACATAACGTCCAATCAACTCACCGGCAAGCCTTTTCCGCACGACGCATGCCCGCCCTGCACGAACTCGGACCGTGAACCATGCGGCCACGTACTCTCCTCGTAACGGCACAGGCTTGGCGCCCGTCATGACAGAGCGGATTCGGCCGAATCGCTTACGCAACGCGCGCGTCACTCAAGAAGCAATGCGCCCCCCGCAAACAAATCCCCCGTTGCTCAGCGGGCGGATACTATGGGAGCAGTCGCCAGTTTGGATTGATTCTCATCAAATTCAATGGTTGCTTTCTCAACGGACAGGTTATTGCTGGATGCGCCGCTCCCGTCCTCCCTGGCGCGGCGTGCTCCGCCCCTCGGGCGGCTATGAAAGGATATCGCAATGCACAGCCACTCCATCGGCAAGTGGCAACACGAGCACGTGTTTCTCGGCGAACGGCACCAAAGCAACGAACGACGGACATGGTTTGTCGTCGGCCTGACAGCCGCAATGATGATTGCGGAAATCGTCGGCGGTACGATCTTCGGCTCGATGGCGCTGGTTGCCGACGGCTGGCACATGTCGACGCACGCGGCGGCTCTCGGCATTGCGGCTCTCGCCTACCGGTTCGCGCGCACCCACGCTCATGATCCGCGCTTCTCGTTCGGCACCGGCAAGGTCGGCGAGCTCGCGGCCTTCGCCAGCGCCATGATCCTCGCTTCGGTTGCGCTGATGATTGGCTATGAGAGCGCGCTCCGGCTCGTTTCACCCGTCGCGATCGATTTTGCACAGGCGCTGCCCATCGCCGTCGTCGGCCTTCTGGTCAACCTGGTGAGCGCCTGGCTCCTTCACGATCGGGATCACGACGGCGGGACCGATCACGGCCATCATCATGGCCATCACCATGATCATGATCACAGCCACCATGGCCATCACGACCATGGCCATGACAGCAATATCCGCGCAGCTTATGTGCACGTGCTGGCGGACGCGCTGACATCGGTCCTCGCGATTGTCGCACTGATCGGCGGCAGTCTCTATGGCTTGACCTGGCTCGATCCCGTGATGGGCCTCGTCGGGACGGCCGTCATCCTATGGTGGTCGGTCACTCTCATCCGCTCGGCGGGTGCCGTGCTCTTGGATGTTGTGCCCGACAAGGCACTGAGTGGCCGCGTGCGCGCGGGCCTCGAAGTCGAAGGCGACCGCGTCGCGGATCTGCATCTCTGGAGGCTGGGTCCGGGCCATACGGGCGTTATCGCAACGATCGTGTCCGACGCGCCCGGGACCCCGGCTGCCTATAAGGAGCGGCTGCGCCACATTCCCGGCCTGTCCCACATTACGATCGAGGTGCAGGCTTGTCCGCACCATAGCCCGGCGCGGCCAGCCTGAACTGCCATGACAGGAAAGCTGTGCCATGTTCTTCAGGCCAGCACGCAGGCGCGACATCTCCGTCGACGCGGAGATGTCGCGCCGGCATTCACGGCGTGTGGCGTGGTGAATAGCCGTATTTGCGTTTGAAGTTGCGGTAGAATGTCGAGACGTCGTTAAAGCCACTGTCAAAGGCTATATTGATGATCTTTTTCTCGACGGTCGACGCAAGCTCTTTCCGAGCCGCCTCAAGTCGATAGTGGAGGATTGTGTCCCTCAGAGACAGACCGGAGTCCTCGAATATCTTATAGAGCTTCCGTTGTGAGACATTGAAATTGCGCGATATCTTCGCTGCGCCGAGATCATGAAGCTCAAGATTGTTCTTGATATAATCGATGATCTCGTTTGCGAGACGCGCCTTGTTGCTGCCATCCTCCCGGGCCACCTGGTCGCGCAGGAACGCCCGAAGCATTTCAACGATACTCTGACGTATAGACAGGTCAAGATAACGCGATATCTCGCCGTTTGCATATCTTATAAAGAAATCGACAAAGAAAGAAATATAATCACTCAACGCATTGGAGCTGACCATCACGGCCTTGTTGCGGATAAGCGATCGCAAATCGGTGACGCTGGACAGCTCAATCCACGAAATATGCGTCTCCTCGCCGACTGGCAGAATATCGAGCTGAAACGGCACATCGGCATGAACGACCGCAACCCCCAGGGGATCAACTGTCATACTGCGACCGTCGCTGGTCAGCTTAGCCTGACCACGAAGCACGTTGATGGCAACGAGGCCCGTAGTCTCTGATGAAACAAGCTTGGCATTGCGTGTCAGCGTTCCCGGTGTCAGCGTCGCGCTGATCACACGCGCATCGTCAAACAATGCAACTTGCGTCTGTGCTGAGAATGAAGACCCCTGATATATTTCAAAGGTCGACCTCAGGAGATCGTTACAGAATTCCTCACGAAATGTTCGATCGTACTCAGAGTAGCCTCTTTCCAGTACTTTTCCCACTTCGCTGGTTGTTTCCTGATTTTTCATGACATGCCCTGCTACGCCACTTCGCAAATTGCGAGAGAGGGCAGAAAATCTGGACACGGACGGCACTCACAGCAATGCAATTGCTGCACATAGAATTGCAGACATCGCAATTTGACCCCCAATATCGCTATTTTTGCAACAAAATGACCAATGAATTAATTTTATACTGATATTTATGTCGTCTTATTGAAATATTATTACTTGACGATTCGAAATATATTTCAAAACAATTACCCGCTTATCCCGATTACGGTAAACAACAGAGTGAAGATGGAAAACCCCTTTTGTGCAGAATGCCCACTGCCAAGGTGCTCCGGCTGAGCTGCCTAACGCAGGCTCCGAATTCCCACTCCGGGGCACTAGGAGGAGCTCGGTGCCGAGACGCACACTCCAGCCAGACAAAGGTTGCACAAGGAAGGCGGGAGGTGAACACATTTATGCACGCGCTGATATAGATATTTCTCTTGACACAACCTGGCGCTTGCAGCCGCACATAAAGCCGTTTCCGTTCAGAGACCTTGGTGCGCAGGCCTGCACTAGTCACCATCGGCGAGCGAGGTCGGGTATGGCAGGATATGCGCCGGCATTCACTGTGACCGCGGCTGCGACTGGGCTCCCGTGACACTGACGATGACGCAGCTCTTCGCCGACGGCAGCAGCATGACACGCTCGCCGCGCACCGTCATGACGTTGCGTACACCGACGAGACCATCGAGTGCACGTCCCCCTTCCTTGCCAAGGCTGGTCTCGATGGCCTCACAGCTTCGCGGGCTGGGGATGACCTGCACCAGCACGCCCTCGCATTGGCTCTCGCCTATCGGTGATGCGACCAGAATGCTGCTGGCTTTGTTGAGTCCCGGCCGGCCGGTATAGTTCAATCCCATCAGTTGCCAGAACATGTGGCCGTTCGGCCGATCGCGATTCCAGACCGATTGGACAGCATAGTCCGTATCGGCCGCCATGTTGCCGAGGTGGTTGACGATCGGCGCACAATTCTGCAGCCCCGCCTGCAGGGCATGTTGGGTGTAGAGGGGAACTTGCGGCTGGGCGGATGCTGCCTCCTGAACGGGCTGCGGGGCATCGGTCCTTGCTTCCTCCTCCTCAGGCTCGCTCTCCGGGGCGGGCGCGGCCTGCGGCTTGGCGGGCGCGGCAGGCTTTGGTTTGGCGACAGGCTTTTTCGCGGCAGGCTGGGCCTGCGCCATCTGTTGCGGCACTGCATCAATGGCGGTCGCATCCTGCGCCATAATGACAGCACCGATCGTGCATAGGATGAGGGCGATATAAGCTGTGTATTTGATGATCTTGAGCATTATCTGATCCTTGCGCCATCAGCCGCGCCTTTCGAGGGCGTAAGCGACAAGCCATCCATGCGGCGCACGTGCAACTTAGAGTTGATTAACCTAGAACGTACATCCACGCAGATTGCGTGGCACCATCCGCAATCGACATGGCGGGCTGTGCCGGCCGCCCTCCATGGCTCTACCCGCCCACAGTTCGTTCAGCAGGATCAGACAGGGGGACCGACACGGAGCGGAGCTTGCTCTGGACCACAGCCAAAGCCACAGGATGGTGCGAATGCGCCTCGAGCGGAATTATTTCGGTATGAATGAAGCAAGACCGCCACAGGGAGGTTTGGCCCCCTGCGGCATCACGGCCGTTACGTAGATCTTGCGTGGGCGGGATCAGACATCCAAGACGTATGGGTAGGCTTGAGGTTACGCAGAAGGATCCGGAAGCCGCAACCAAGGCACGAAACCATGAGCGATATCCCGTTTGACCGAGGCTTCGAGGCCGAAGCCGGCATCACGATCGAGGTTGCCGCCGGCATTCGGCGTGTTCTCGCGCCGAACCCAAGCCCGTTCACAGGAAAAGGCACCTGCAGCTACGTCATCGGGCGCGGCCAGGTCGCCATCATAGACCCGGGACCAGATGATTCGCGGCATGTGGACGCCCTCCTCGCGGCAGTCCGGAACGAAACGGTCACTCACGTCGTCATCACCCATACCCACCGCGACCACTCGCCCGCTGCCACCGTTATTCAGGCTGCAACCGGAGCCATGATCGTCGGCTGCGGGCCCCATCGGCCATCCAGAGCCTGGGCAGAGGGTGAGGAGCCGCGCGCCGAGTCAGGTGCTGATCGCGCTTTCCGGCCGGACGCGGAAATGTTGGATGGTGATGAGATTTCCGGTCCCGCGTGGCATCTCACCGCAGTTGCGACGCCAGGCCATACAGCCAATCATCTCGCTTTCGCCTTTGCCGAAGGGAACGCGCTTTTCTCGGGCGATCACGTCATGGCCTGGTCAACGACGATCGTCGCCCCTCCAGACGGTTCGATGACCGACTACAAAGCGTCGCTTGTACGTCTGCAAGACCGCTCCGAAGCCATTTACTGGCCGGGGCACGGCGGGCCCGTGCGGGATCCGCAACGTTTTCTCCGGGCACTCATCCATCACCGCCTGCAACGCGAGGCCGCGATCCTGGGGCGTATCAAAAGCGGAGATACCTCCATCGCAGATATCGTGCCTCGACTTTACGATGGGCTCAATCCGGCGCTGCTGCCTGCCGCAGCCCTCTCCGTCTTCGCCCATGTCGAGGATCTTGTGGCGCGCCGCCTTGTTGCGACGGATGGCCCGGTCACGCTCACCGCGCGCTATTGGCCCGGCGAGGTTTAGGACGCCCTGATTAGACCCCGCGCTTGCGTGTCAGCTCGCGCCGCCGCCGTCCTCGTCTCCCGCCGTCTCCGACAGGGCCTCAAAGAACTGCTCGATACGCTCAGCACCAACGGCTAGCGCGAAATCGGCAATGCTGTGGCGTACGACCGTGCGGACGTCGACCCGCACGCCTTGGGCCCGTGGGAGAAAGCGAATCGTGATGTCCACCGGCAACCTTAGAAACGGCGTATAATTCACGGCGTCGATACGGCCGACGCCGACGCGCCCGATGCCGGGATTGACTTCAACAATGTCCCATCCCAGGTCCCGCGCCACCTTCAACGCCGCATTGAAAGCCTGGGGCATCGGCACATCGAGTTCGAGCGGCCCGACGACACCCTTGCCGGGTATGGATGCTTGCCGCACCACGCCGGCGGCCAACGACGGCGTGGCGCCACCACGGACGTCGAGAGCAGCGCGCGATAGGGAGAAAGCCGGCGGCCGGCTCACATCTGTGGCGACATCCTGCGGGCGGCGCTCGCGCAGCCCCTCGACAAGCACGTACGCCGGCCCGACCAGGACCACGAGCGCGAACACGACGCCGGCCAGCGCCGCGCCCACGCCACGCGCTCCGTCACGCCAGATCACGATGAAGGCAATCAGCGCCAACAGGACAGCCAGCAACGCAATTGCAGGCGCGACGGTCATTACCGCGAGTGCATCCGTGAGCGCAACATGACCGAAGCGCAGGAGCCCTATCCCGAACAGCATCACAACGACCGCGAAAAGGCCAATCCATCGACTGGCCAGCGCCATCCATGTGACCGGCTCTTGCAACGTTACGCGTCGCATTCCTCTACTCCACACCAGCCGGTAACCTTGATCCTCCTGACCTGGGTGATCAAGCACCGAAACTCATCCGCAGCCACGCCCTTCCGTGAAGCGCTCGATATCCAGAACGAGCCTCGCTCAGCCACCTCAAAAGATGACCTCAAAGAAGAGGGTTTTATCAAAGCAGTATGGATGCCGTGTGAACGGGATGGTCGAAAAGGAATGATGCCGCAATGGGTCAGTACCTTGCTCTCGCGCAAGGTTAAGAAAAAGTAACGCTCAAGAAACTGCCGAATGGGACGTCCCTGATCTCGCCCGCAAGCGCCATCAACCATTCATTATCGATAGGATGCAAAAAATCAGAAATCGGATGCTTTCGCCTCCGGATTGCCCAAACTCTGCCAATCCCTCGTCAGCATCATCGGCGATCATCGCCATGGTGCGGTTGGCGCGTGAGCCGCCATCCGTGCCTGTTTTGAACGAAAGATCGGGACAATGACGACCCATACTGAGAAGAACCGACCTGCCGCGCAAAGCTACCAAGCCCGCCAGGCCGAACGTGTGCCAACCTTCGGTTCCATCGGGATTCCGGCGGTGGCCGCGGCCGCCACCGTCACGAGGAACACGACACCCCGCAGCGTCGACGCCCCGCGCAACCGCTCGAACGGACAGACCGGCTCGCGCTTCGCGAACTGATCGGCGCTGCGCCCGTGGACGAATGTTCGGCGAGCTGCGGCGTGCGCCTCATCCGTCCTCCGTGGAGCCGTCACAGGCACATCGTCATCGCGACACGGTCGCGGAGCTACAGCACCACGACGCGCGTGCCGGGCTCGACGCGATTGTAGAGATCGATGACGTCGATATTGCGCATACGGATGCAACCGGACGACACAGCCTGGCCAATCTTGTCAGGCTCGTTCGTCCCGTGGATCCGGTAGAGGGTGTCGCGCCCCTTCTCGTCATAAAGATAAAGCGCGCGCGCGCCGAGGGGGTTGTTCGGACCGCCGGCCGTCGCGCGCACATGCGGCCATCGCGCCTTCATCTCAGCGGGGGGGTTCCAGTTAGGCCATTCCGCCTTGCGCTGGACAGTCGCATTGCCGGTCCAACCGTAGGCCTCGTCGCCGACCGCCACGCCATAACGCATGGCCCGCTTGTTCGGCAGCACGTAGTAGAGCTGGCGCTCCTTCTGCTTGACGACGATGGTGCCGGGAGGCTCCCCCGTCGGATCATCGATCTCGTAGCGCGCGAATAGCGGGTCAACCGGCGCCTGCGGCATCTGTGCCATCCATTCCGTGTCGCGGCTGGACACGGACGGATCTGGAACCGCCTTAAAATTGCAGCCGACAAGGGCTAACGCTGACAGGAGCACTGCGAGAGACGTCTTGAGGCGCATGTTGGCGCGACTCCATAAGGGGGGCGAACGACCGATTCGCGAATCGTCAACTATGTTTATCAGGCATCTATTACCGTTATGGTTAATGAAACAATGACCGGAGACACGCGGGTGGCCTGCGTGCTGGGCATATCCTGATCGCGACAAGGTTGGCCGGAGGGTCACTCCAGTCCGTCTTCCGCGCCGCGGAAATGGCGAGATCCGAACGGAAGATGGTAAGGGCTTCCATTTGCATGGGGAAAAATCGGCTGCAGCGGCTAGCTTTCCAGGTTCCGCTATCGACTGCGGGCTTTTTCTGCTCAGTTCTGGGAGTGGTTGCGGGCCAAGGCGCAAGGCGCTGACCGAGGAGGTGAAGGCGTGACGCTGTACATCACCCATCCAGCCTGCCTCGAACATCGCGTACCGGCAGGCCATCCCGAGCGGCCAGACCGTCTGAGGGCGGTGGAGGCCGCCCTGTCGACCGCGCCATTCGCCAACTTGCGGCGCGCCATGGCACCGCGCGCAAGCGAGGCTGCCATCGCCCGCGCCCATTCCCAAGCCTATGTGGAGGCTATCGCCCGGCAATCGCCCAGGGAAGGCCTCGTGCAGATCGATTCAGACACGACGCTTTCGCCCCACAGCTATGAAGCCGCCGTGCTTGCGGCGGGCGGCGTGGTGCTCGCCGTGGATGAGGTCCTGGGGCGGCGGACGCGCAATGCTTTCTGCGGTGTCCGGCCGCCTGGTCATCACGCTGAGCGCGAAAAAGCCATGGGGTTCTGCCTGTTCAACAACGCAGCGATCGCGGCACGCCATGCGCGGGAGGTTTATGGCCTGGATCGCGTCTGTATCTTCGATTGGGACGTCCATCACGGCAACGGCACGCAGGACATCTTCTGGGATGACGCTAGCGTGCTGTACTGCTCAACACATGAAATGCCGCTCTACCCCGGAACTGGCGCCCGCTCGGAAAGGGGCGAGCACGATACGATCGTGAACGTACCGCTTGCAGCCGGCGACGATGGCGCGGCTTTCCGGGACGCGTGCGATGTGGTGATTTTTCCGCGCATATCGGAATTCAAGCCGGACCTGATCATTCTGTCCGCGGGCTTTGACGCCCATTGGCGCGATCCGCTCGCGAGCCTCAACTTCAACGAAGACGATTTCGTCTGGGCAACACGAGAGATCATGGCTCTCGCCGCGCGGCTGTGCGAGGGTCGCGTCGTTTCCGTTCTTGAAGGTGGTTATGATCTGGAGGGTCTTGCCTGCTCGGCCGCGGCCCATGTCGCGGCCCTGATGGAAGAAACCTAAGCGAAGGGCGGCTCGCGTAGATCCGCGCGCCACTCTCGGGAAGCGAATACAGCCGTTCCCGGCTTTCACGTCACATCGACCGGCTCGGTCGAGACGATCTCGATCCCAAAGCCGGCAATTCCGATATAGGTGCGCGGACCAGAGGCGAGATTGCGAATGGAGGAGACGCCGAGATCCTTCAGGATCTGCGCGCCAAGCCCGATCTCACGCCATTGCTGCAGCCGCTGCTCCTCGGAGGTCGCGCGGCCAGCCGCATCGCCAGCGAGGCTGGTGGGGACGCCAGCGGTGCCGTCGCGCAGATAAACGAGCACGCCACGTCCGGCTGACTTGAAATGCTGCAGCGCCGCGTTGATCACCCGCGCGCCACCGAGAACGTCGGAGAGGATGTCGCAACGATGCAAGCGGGTCGGAACTTCCCGGCCGTCGCTGATGTCGCCGTAGACGAAAGCGTAGTGCTGCACCGGATCCATCGACGTCATATAGGCATAGCCGGTGAGCTCGCCGATATCCGTGTGCACGGGGAACGTGGCAACGCGATCAACGAGCTTCTCGCGCATGCGACGATAAGCGATCAGGTCCGCCACCGAGATGCGCAGAAGATTGTGTTTCTCGGAGAACGCCGCGACCTGTTGGCCGCGCATCACCGTGCCGTCGTCATTCACCAGTTCGGCCAACACGCCGACCGCCGGCAGGCCGGCGAGCTTGCACATGTCGACACAAGCCTCCGTATGCCCCGAACGCATCAGCACGCCCCCCTCGCGCGCGATCAGCGGGAAGACATGACCCGGCCGCACGAAATCATCTGGCGCCTTGTTGTGGTTGGCGAGCGCCCGCACCGTATTGGTGCGTTCCTCGGCCGAAATGCCGGTCGTCAGGCCGTCGCGCACGTCAACGGAGACCGTGAAAGCGGTGCCGAGCGGAGCGTCGTTGAAAGTCACCATCGGATCGAGCCGCAGCCGCCGCGCTTCAGCCTGGGCGAGCGGGGCGCAGACGATCCCGGAGGTATGTCGGACGATGAAGGCCATTTGCTCCGGGGTGCACAAGCTCGCCGCAACGAACAGGTCGCCTTCATTTTCGCGATCATCGTCATCCGTCACGACAATCATCGCGCCACGACCAAAAGCCTCGATCGCTTCCAAAACGCTGTTACGCAAGCGCGCCTCCTCGCTCCCTCGAGCATCGGCCAGGAAATCGTTGGGTGTCACAGCTCCCCGCGTCTCGCGAATGATCAAACGCGCGGTTTCGCGGCTGAGCCAGGCCGCCTCATTATTGCAGAGCTGAGTCACTGCAGCGGGAGTGACGCCGATGCGGCGCGCAAACTCCGCCCGGCTGACCCCGTTGAGTGAGAGCCAATCGATCAATTTCATCAAAGGCGACGCTATCGCCGGCTAACATTTAATGCAAATAAAATCGCATGCCGCGTCTACCGAAGAGGCATTAAGCAGCACTAAATGCCCCGGGGTGTCTGCGGCCACGCGGGCGTAGCCCCCACCTGGCCGCGGTGGCGCAGAAAATGGTCAGCCAGCACGCAGGCAACCATGGCCTCGCCCACCGGCACCGCGCGGATGCCGACACAAGGATCGTGCCGCCCTTTGGTCATGACGTCGACCTCGCGCCCGAACCGATCGACGGACTGGCGCTCGTTGAGGATTGAGGATGTTGGCTTCACCGCAAATCGGGCGACCACGGGCTGGCCGGTTGAAATGCCGCCGAGAATGCCACCGGCGTGATTGGACAGAAACGCAGGCCCGTCGTTGCCCGCGCGCATCTCGTCCGCGTTCTCCTCGCCAGATAGAGCGGCTGCCGCGAAGCCATCACCGATCTCAACGCCCTTGACGGCATTGATGCTCATCAAGGCCGCCGCGAGATCACTATCGAGCTTCCCATAGATCGGCGCGCCCAGCCCTGGAGGTACGCCTTCAGCCACAATCTCGATCACGGCCCCCACGGATGAGCCACGTTTGCGCACATCATCGAGAAAGTCGGCGAAACGCGCGGCTGCGTCCGCATCTGGGCAGAAGAAGGGATTACGACCGATCTCGTCCCAGTCCCAGCGGCTGCGGTCGATCTGGTGCGGGCCTATCTGCACAAGCGCGCCGCGCACTATGAGCCCGGGAACGACCCGCCGTGCGATAGCCCCGGCCGCGACGCGCATCGCCGTCTCGCGCGCCGAGGAGCGCCCCCCGCCGCGATAGTCGCGAATGCCATATTTGACGTCATAGGTGAAATCGGCGTGGCCAGGCCGATAGCGATCCTTGATCTCGCCATAGTCCTTGGAACGCTGGTCGACATTCTCGATGAGAAGGCCGATCGAGGTACCCGTCGTGACTAGTTCGCCTGTGGCCTCGTCAGGAAAGACACCGGAGAGAATCTTGACCGTATCCGGTTCGCGACGCTGCGTCGTGAAGCGTGATTGTCCCGGGCGGCGACGATCGAGCTCCGCCTGGATATCCGCTTCGGTCAGAGGGATGCGTGGCGGGCAACCGTCCACCACGCAGCCGATAGCCGCTCCATGGCTCTCGCCGAACGTCGTGACACGAAACAGATGGCCGAAGCTGTTGTGAGACATGGAGCCCTCTCGATCCCCGCTTCATAGCGAAGCAGGGGCCGGCGGGTCAAATGGAGGCCAAAGCCACGCTTACTTCACGGTGAGGAAGAATTCGCTGCCGCCACCGCTCTTGCCGCCGCCGTCATCGGAATCATAGGTGTAGCGATAGGAAAAGCTATCCTCGCCACGGAAACCCTTGTCGGGCGTGTACTGCACGACGAGACCCGGATAGGACTTGCCATAACAGGGGTGCTTCGGATCCCTGAAACCACGGTTGCCCACCGTGAACGCGACCTTGCCATGCGCGGGCGCTTTGGTGAGGCGCGCCTCAGGAACCGCGCCGCCGAGGCAGACCTGCTCGTAAAACACGAAGACTGCATCCACAGTGGTCGTCTTGCCAGCCGGAACGGTGCCGCGTTTCTCAGCGGCTACCGCGGCGAGCGGGGCCATCGCTGCAGCGATCAGCAACGGCGCAATCATCCAGCTTTTCACTTATTCCCCCAACTACAAACACGCATCTGCCGCTAGAGATCGCGGCGAGATCAACTAGCGTTGACTTAAGCGTGCCTTGCAGCCATCGCAAGCGTGTTTCCGCAAACCGCATGTGCATTTGGCGCATAACAAATTGGGGAGCGGCCAAGGGATTTCGGAACAATAAGCCGACCCCAGGCGATACATTCCACATGCCGATCATGGCCAAACGTGTTGAAGATCGGTGACTTGATACCCACTCATGTCGGAGCTGGCATTTCCGAAGGGACCCGGCTTTGGCAACCGCGAGGAGGAAACAGGCATGCGGATAGGATTGGCGCGGGCTCTCGCGGCTATCGGCGTTGGCGCCTTCGTGGGCGCTGGAACCTTTACGGCCGGGACCATCGCGAGCATCACCCCGGCGCAGGCGCAGTTCATCAAGCCGGTGCAAGCGCCATCGGATGTGTCACCTACGGAAGTCCAATGGCGCGGCCATGGCGGACCGAGAGGTCCACGTGGGCCCCATGTCGGGCCGCGTCCTGGTGGGCCACGTTTCGCTCCTCCTGGAGCCCGCTATCGGCCACCGCCTCCAGGGCGGTACTACGGGCGCCGCTATGGGCCCCCGCCGCGCTATTACGGTCGCCCCTACCCGGCGCCCGGTTATTACTACGGACCTGGCTACAACGCAGGCGCGGCTGCAGCAGCCGGTGCCGCTGGTCTCGCGGCTGGCGCGCTGATCGGCGGAGCGATCGCCTCGCAGCAAGCCGCGCCAACCGTTCGGGGCGACGCGGACTGGATTGCCTATTGCTCGTCCAAATACCGCTCATTCGACCCGGCGAGCGGAACGTATCTTGGCTACGACGGCAAGCGCCACGTTTGCCAATGACGTGAGTCTCGAGAAAGCAAGTGACCTGGATCAGGCCGCGAGAGCGGCCTGATGACGTTGTGCCAGGGCTGGCGCCCCCGCCGCCAACTTCGGCTCCGCCGGGGCCCCGCACCATGCGCTGTGGGCGGGGATAGCCTCGCCCTTCATGACCAAGGTAAGCGGGCCGAGCCGAGCAAAATCCCCCACCGTCGTGGCGTAGAGCACCGTCGAGCCCGCGCCGATGCTGACGCCCGTCCCGATGCGAACACAGCCCACCTTCATCACGCGATCCTCATAAAGATGAGTCTGGAGAGCAGATAGCCCGTTGATCGCGGTGAAATCCCCGACGTGCACACAATCGAACTCGGTCACATCGGTGGTGTCCATGAACACACCTTTGCCGATCTTGCAGCCGAACAGGCGCAACACCCACGGCAGGAATGGCGTTCCGCGCAGATGATCGAGCAGCACCTTTCCGGCGAGGCCCCAGTACATCACGGCGGTCGCCTCGGTGCGCATGGCCCACCATGACCACATGGGTTTAACGACCGGACGGTAGGTGCCCATCAGCGCCCATTTGACGCCGGCGACAACGAGCATCATCGCGCAGGAGATCATCACGCTCGACGCTACGAAAAGGATCACCGCCGTGCCGTAACGTCCTTCCAGCGCTGCCGGTCCGAGCACTTCGACCGCATAGGTGCCGAAGGTGATGAACAACGCCATCGGTAACGAGAGGTGGAACGCCTCGAACATTCCCCGGCCGAGGCGGCGCCAGCGCGAAGGCTCATAGGTCCACGTCGCGCCAACGTCACCAAAGGTCTGGCGAACCGGGAGCCGGATCGGCGGACTGCCGAACCAGGTATCACCCGCCGACATCGCCGCGTTTGCCGGCGGCTTGGACTTGATGCCGATCAACGCGCCTTCCGGAATGACCGCGCCGGGTGGGACCACGGCGTCGTTGCCCACAAAGACACGCGAGCCGGTCTTGATGGGACGCAAGGTCATCCATCCGTCCCGAATATCCTCATCGCCCAGCACAACCTCATCGGCGATAAAACATTTTTCGCCGATCTCCGTGAGGTCGTAACGGCCCGCGAGATTTGTCGAAATCTCCGCGTCCTTGCCGATTTTCGCCCCCATGAGCCGGTACCAGCCACGCATATAGACGGTGGCGTAGAGCGAGGAGAGCGTCTCCAGCGTGACCTCGGCGGCCAGCGCCACGGTCCATTTGCGGAGGTAAAAGCCGCTGTGGATGGAGTAGGTGCCCGGGGTGACACGGGGCAGCACGATCCACCTAAGCGCGACGATCAGCATCACCGTCACGCCTATGAGCGCCATCGCCGTTGGCCAGGCCAGGAGAGGCACGTAGTAGAGATAGTTCACATGTACGGCCGCACCGAAGATCTCGTCCAGCCGGTCGAACAGATAGAAGGCCGGAAAGATCGGCAAGAGACTGATGGGTGGCAGGACGAGAAGCGCGATGAGATGCGCAACACTATTGGCTTGACGGCGGAAAGCACTCGCGGTCGGCGGCTTGCTCAACGCAGCTGGATCGACCGCTCCGATCTGTCTGGCCGGAGATCCGTCCCAGCTTTCATTAGCGGGGATGACGGTATCTTCGCCCACGGATGACAAATCGGCCAATTCAGCGCCCGCGCCTACATGGACATTCCGGCTGAGCACGCAGGAGGTGCCGATATAAGCCCGCTCGCCGATGGTGATCTCACCAATGATCAGTTCGTTGCCGACAACCTCTGCATTCGCAAATTTGACCTTGCCGCCCGTGGACGCTCCGGCACCAATCGACAGGAGATCGACGGCGCCAACTTCGAACTCGCTGATCAGCGCATCGTCCCCGATTTTCGCGCCGAGCGCCCTCAGGTAGACCCGCATGATCGGCGAACCTTGGAACCACTTCATGTGAACGAGCGAAAGAAGGCGCTGGGTCAGCCACCAGCGGAAATAATAGATTCCCCACAGCGGATAATGGCCGGGTTTGGTGCGGCCCATCACCAGCCACTTGCCGGTGATGACGATCACCACCGTGGCAATATTAATCGCCACATAGACGCCAAGGAATGTCGAGGCATCGACCAGGAAAGGCGCATCCGCCGCCGTTATCAGCATGTAGCTCACGAACACACCGAGCCACTGCGCAGTCATCAAGGCGAGAATAAACGGCAGGACGACCGCCTGAGCGAGGCCACAGAGGAAACGGCGCAGAAGGGGTGGCGGGGTGAAGCTGAAGTCCTCTGGTGTTGGGGACGGACCCGCCGGCCCGTGGCGCATATCAAGGGCCGCCGCCATCGCGCGCAGCGTACGTTGCCCATACACGTCGTTGAGGGTGAGCCCAGCTAGTGCGGGGGTCTCGCGCACCGCCGACACGAAACGGGCAGCGATCAGGGAATGGCCGCCGAGCTCCATGAAGAAGTCGGCATCAAGCGGGATCGCCGAGTTCGGGAAGACCCGCTTTGCCGCCGCCATGAGCGTGGCCTCGGTCTCGCTCTGCGGCACGTCGTCGCGCTGCTCGGTCGGGGCCGCCAGCGGCATGGCGCGCAGGACCTTGCGGTCGATCTTGCCGGACGACATCGTCGGTAATTCCCCGACCATCTCTATATGGGAGGGCACCATGTAGGAGGGAAGGCTTGCGCCGAGCGCGAGGCGGAGACCGGCGCCAGTCATGACAGCGTCGGGCTGCTGCACGACAAACCCGACAAGGCGCTCGATATCATCATCGGTCCGCAGCACGACCGCGGCCCGGGCCACTCCCGGTTCGGCCACCAGCCGCGCCTCGATCTCGCCAAGCTCCACACGGAAGCCGCGGATCTTGACCTGATCGTCGATCCGGCCATGAAAGTGAATGCGGCCCATCTCGTCGATGCTCGCGGCGTCGCCCGAGCGGTAAAGGACCGGGTCCTTGCCGACAAAAGGGTTCGCGATGAACTTCTGCGCTGTCAGGTCCGGGCGCGCAAGATATCCTTGCGCGACACCGGGACCACCGATCAGGAGCTCGCCGGGCAGGCCCACCGGCAGCAGATTGAGCTCCTCGTCGACGATATAGCAGCTGTAGTTCGGCAACGGTCGGCCGATCGTGACCACCTCACCCGGGTGGACGTCGGCGAGCGTCGCCACCACCGTCGCTTCGGTCGGGCCATAACTGTTGACGATGCGCCGGCCGGGCGCGGACCAGCGGGTTGCGACCGACGGCGGGCAGGCTTCACCCCCGAGAATGATCAGCCTGAGGCTCGGAATATCGCGGCTGAGCATCGACAGGAGCGTGGGCACGGTGTCGAGCACCGTGACGCCGTTCTCGGCCATCACGTCCGGAAGCCGCTCGGGATCGTCCATGATCGCGCGGGTCGCGACGAAGAGGGTCGCGCCGACGAGATAGGGAACCCAGATCTCCTCCATGCTGAGGTCGAAGGCAACGGAGGCGCCTTGGAAGACGACGTCGTCCGCATTTATTCCGTAGACGTCGCTGGCCGAGCGGAGGAAATGGCAGATGTTCCGGTGGGTTATGACAATGCCCTTGGGTGTCCCCGTCGAGCCGGACGTGTAGATAAGATAGGCAGGATGATCGGGCGTCAGGCCGCGACGGCGCGGCTCTGGCGGCGCGGCATTTGCGGTGTCTGCGATTGTTGCCGCCTCCCAGACGGCGCAATCCAGCGCTTTGAGGCGCGAGTTCCAATCTGCTGAGGTCAGGACGCCTTTCGCCCTCGCGTCCGCGAGGCATACCGCGATGCGCTCGACAGGCGCATCGGCATCGAACGGCAGCCAAGCAGCCCCCGCTTTCGTGATGGCGATCTGCGCCACGAGCAGTTCGGCCCCGCGCGGCATCCAGAGACCCACCACATCACCTGGACCGCAGCCACGCGCCACCAAGCCATGAGCGATCGCGTTGGCGGCCGCCTCCACGCGGCCATAGCTCCACACCTCTGCACCATCGATGATGGCGATGCGATAGCCGCGCAAGCGCGCCGTACCGGTAAAAATGTCGCTCAGCGTCTCGTCGCGCAGGAATTCCGGTCGTTCGTCTCCAAAAAGACACGAACTCGGGAGATCGATGACTTCAGCCTTTATTTCAGGTGCATGGCTGGGCGACATATTGTTCATAGCACTTGGCCTTTTCGGAGATTAGGCGCGCGAATGCGCGTCCCGATCGCTGGAAGCGAACGCGAATACTGGTTTCCAAACTCTCGGGATTGCCGATAACTTCGCGTCGGCGGCGCCATCACCTCACATCAGTCGACCCATCACGAATCGTGACGGGCACCCATACGGACTGATCAATACAACCAGCTCGTGCATCATTCTTGAGCTCGGCCGGCTGAACACTGCATGAACGAAGTCGATCCCCGCCGTTCATCTTGGCGCAGCAAAAAGGCCGCGGAAAGTGGCGCGGCCTGCTTCATCATCACAACTCTAGAAGTCTGTCTCGCCGCCGGTCAGCTTTCCGGCGTCCAACGGGCAGCGCCGTCCTGGAAGACGAGGATACGGCCCTGCCAAATCGGCACCGTGGGCGCCTCCGCGGTAGAAAGATCGGTCAGCATCGTCAGGAGCGCGCGAGCGACACCGCCATGTGAGACCACCAGGGTGTCCCGCTTGATCTCCGCGATGAAGGGCGTCAGCCGCTCGACCGCCATAACGTAGCTCTCGCCATTGCGTGGCACATAGCCGAAGCGGTCCTTGTCCCGCGCGGCAGCGCCGACGTTGTCACGGGAGCGAACCTCCTTCCAGGTCATCCCTTCCCAGATGCCGAAGGAGACTTCCCGCAGCCGCTCGTCCCTCCGGAAATCGTTGGCGGAAAGCCCGGCTGCCACCCGCAGGCGCTCCATCGTCTCACGGGTGCGCGACAGGGGACTAGCGACATAGTCGAGTTCGGCAAACCCGGGGATCCGATCCGGCAGGAAACGACCGACCTCGTCCGCCTGGCGGCGTCCGCGGTCATTCAGCGACGTATCACGCTGCCCCTGGAGGCGTCCTTCCGCATTCCAGTCCGTCTCGCCATGGCGGACGAAGTAGATCGTCGGAGCCACGCCTCAATCCTTGCCGAGCACGATATCGGGCGCGTCGGGGTTCTTCATGCCGACGACGTGATATCCTGCATCCACGTGCGTCACCTCGCCGGTGATGCCACGCCCCATGTCGGAGAGCAGGAAGGCGGCACTTTCGCCGACCTCCTCGATGGTCACCGTGCGTCTCAGCGGTGAGTTGTACTCGTTCCACTTCAGGATATAGCGGAAGTCGCCAATTCCCGAGGCGGCGAGCGTCTTGATCGGACCGGCGGATATGGCGTTGACGCGGATGTTCTGCGGGCCGAGATCGGCCGCGAGGTAACGGACGCTGGCTTCGAGCGCCGCCTTGGCCACACCCATCACATTATAATGGGGCATCCACTTCTCAGCGCCGTAATAGGTCAGCGTCAGGATGGAGCCACCGTCCGTCATCAGCTTCTCTGCCCGCTGGGCCACGGCCGTCAGCGAGTAGCAGGAGATGAGCAGCGACTTTGTGAAATTCTCCTCGCTGGTGTCCAGGTAGCGTCCGGTCAGCTCGTCCTTGTCGGAGAAGGCGATGGCATGGACGATGAAATCGAGCTTGCCCCATTCCTTCTCGATCGCTGCGAAAACCGCGTCGATGGTCGCGCCATCGGTGACATCGCAATGGCCGGCAACGAAGGCCCCGAGTTCCGCCGCCAGCGGCTCCACGCGCTTCTTCAGAGCATCACCCTGGTACGTAAGGGCAAGTTCTGCACCATGGGCACGGGCGGCCCTGGCAATACCCCAGGCAATCGAGCGGTTGTTGGCAACCCCCATGATCAATCCGCGCTTGCCGGAAAGGATGGACGAAGTGCTTTGGGTGTTATCAGCCATGGCCATGAAACGTTGTGGATACGGAGGGCGAGGAATCAACGATCGTCGACAGAAACGCAAGGCATCATTAGCTGAGGGATGTCGGCGACGGAAGCCTTAGCGGTAGCTCCGCCGTTCACAGCGTGCCACCATCTGCAACAGTCGATCACAAATTCGCACCGAGCGCCCTCCCCTCCCATTCACCGTCCATTGTCATGCATCATCTCGGCAACAAGGATTTGTTCATAATCAAGGGGCTTGGCCTCGGACCTGTCATGCGCCTATTGCAGAGGACGTCGACCGCGAGGATGCTATAAGCCCGCGCCATAATAATTGTGCAATGCAACATCGCGTATCTCAACCATGTCTCATGCCGTAGCCGGTCGGACGTCCAACGCCGGCACCGCTCCGACGCACCAGGCTGGCGCGTCGCCCCAGTCGCTCATTGCGCTCGCGCTGGGAACTGCGGGCGTCGTCTACGGCGATATCGGCACGAGCCCCCTTTATGCTTTTCGGGAAGCCTTGGCCCATGCCGGCCCGGGCGCCCTCGAGAGCAAGGTGCTCGGCGTGCTCTCGCTTATCCTGTGGACGCTCGCCCTCGTCGTCACCGTGAAATACGTGATCGTCCTGCTGCGGGCAGACAACAACGGTGAAGGCGGGACGCTGTCCCTCGTCGCGCTGCTGCAGCATGCGAAGGGCACCCGCAGCGGTTTCGTAATCCTGCTCGGGATCACAGGCGCGGCACTGTTCTATGGCGACGCCGTGATCACGCCGGCGATTTCCGTGCTTTCGGCCGTGGAAGGTCTTAAGCTCATCACCCCGGTATTTGAGCCTTATATTCTACCGCTGACTGTCGTCCTCCTGATTGCAATCTTCGCCATTCAATATCGGGGTACGGCACGCGTCGCCGCGCTGTTCGGCCCGATCATGGTCGTCTGGTTCCTGATCCTGGCGCTGGGAGGGCTTGGCGGGCTCGTCTCAAATCCGGATGTGCTGGCCGCGCTCGATCCGCGCTTTGGCATCGCCTTCCTGGCAGATCACGGGTCGATCGGCTTCGTCACGCTCGGCGCGGTTTTCCTGGCCGTCACCGGCGCGGAAGCGCTCTATGCGGATCTCGGGCACTTCGGCCGAGCACCCATCCGGCTGACCTGGCTCGGGCTTGTCTTCCCAGCCCTCGCGCTCAACTACCTCGGGCAGGCCGCCGTCGTCCTGGACGATCCAAGCGCAGCGTCTGATCCGTTTTTCCTTCTTTTTCCAGAGTGGGCCCTCATCCCGGTCGTGGTGATGGCGACGGGCGCCACCGTCATCGCATCGCAAGCGGTGATAACAGGCGCCTTTTCCCTCAGCCGGCAAGCCATCCAGCTCGGCCTTCTTCCCCGTCTGACCATCAGCCACACCTCCGACAGCCATGCCGGACAGATCTACATGCCGCGGATCAATATGATGCTGCTCGTCGGCGTGCTCTGCGCGGTGTTCGCCTTCCGCTCCTCGGCAGGCCTCGCATCCGCCTACGGCATTGCCGTGACCGGCACGATGGTTGTCACCACCCTGCTCGCCTTCCTCGTCGTGTGGCGGGTCTGGCGCTGGAGCTTCCTCGCCACGGTCGCCCTGTTCTCACCGTTGTTCGTGCTGGACGTCACCTTCCTCTCGGCCAATCTCAGCAAGATGGGCCACGGCGGTCTTTTCCCGCTCGTCGTCAGCGCTGGCCTCATCATCGTGATGCTGACCTGGCGGCGCGGCGTGAGGGTCGTCTCTGAAAAGACCCGTCATTCCGAAGTATCGATGGAAGAGCTGGCGCGGCTCCTCGAACTCAGCCATCCGCATCGCGTCAAGGGCACCGCGGTGTTCCTGACCGGCGAGCCGGACACGGCCCCTCGCGCCTTGTTGCACAATCTCAAGCATAATAAGGTCCTGCATGAGAAGAACGTCATCCTGACGGTGACGACGTCGGATCGCCCGCGTGTTCCGGATGCGGAACGCATCGCGATTACCCCCGTCAACGACGACTTCACGCAGGTCACCATGACCTTCGGTTACGCGGAAACGCCAAACGTGCCTCAAGGCCTTGCCATCGCCCGCACGTGCGGTTGGCGCACAGACATCATGTCGACATCGTTCTTCCTGTCACGGCGCTCATTGCGCCGGGGACCGCAGTCAAAACTCCCGCGCTGGCAGGCCGCCCTCTTCATTCATCTGGCGCGCAATGCCGCCGATGCGACAGACTTCTTCCAGATCCCGACAGGACGCACCCTGGAAGTGGGTGTCCAGGTGCCACTCTAGGCGTCGACGGTCAGTTCGGGGTACGTTCCGGCGCGCTCACCTCTCCCCGCCGGGGAGAGGGAGAAACAGCAGCCTTCTCACATCAGATGGAGACAGGAGCGTCCGCTCAATCGGCCGCCTGCTCTGCGGCGGCGCGGCGCTTGCGCATCAGGCTCTCGAGCTCAAGATCCGGCTCCTTCGGCAGCTCGATGTCGATCGTGACGATCAGATCGCCCGCTCCATCCTTTGTCGGAAGGCCCTTGCCGCGCAGGCGGAAGTTACGCCCTCCGCTCGAACGCGGCGGGATCGTCATGTCGACAGCGCCCTGCAGGGTGGGCACGCGCACCGTCGCCCCCAGCACCGCGTCCTCCAGCGTGACCGGCAGGCGCGTGCGCAGGGTCGTCCCATCCACCTTGAAGCGCTCATGGGGCGCAATATGGACGGTCAGCAACGCATCGCCCGGCTCGCCACCGAACGGGCTCTGCTCGCCGAGGCCCTTCAGGCGAATGACCTTGCCGTCCGTAATGCCCTTGGGAATTGTGACCTCGATTTCGCGGCTCGGCGGAAGGAGGATGCGGCGCTTGGCGCCGGATACAGCATCTTCCAGCGACACAGTCAGGCTTGCGGCGACGTCCTGGCCGCGTGGCGGGCGGCGTGTCCGCTGACCGCCAGTCGCGCCGGAGCGCGCAGCCTCCCCAAACAGATCCGCAAAGATATCCTGCGGATCGAAGCCACCGGTCGAGCGCCGGAATCCATGACCGCCGCCGGTCGAGAAATTGAAGTTCTCGAAGCCACCGTCATGCGGTCCCGCGCCGAACCCTTCGAAGCCCTGGAAGCGGGGCTTGCCCTCGGCGTCGATCTCGCCACGGTCGAACTGCGCACGCTTCTCGCTGTCGCTCAAGAGATCGTAAGCCGCCGTGAGTTCGGAGAATTTCTCCTGCGCCTTCGGGTCGCTCTTGTTGCGATCAGGATGATACGTCTTCGCCAGGCGCCGAAACGCCTTCTTTATGTCTGCCTCGGTCGCCGATTTGCTGAGCCCGAGAATATCATAAGGGTCGCGCATGGGTCCTCACTGCCGTGCAACCTGAAAGGCTGGCACCGGCCCCCATATGGGGCGATTGTTGCACAAATGCAACGCGTCTTACGCGCCCGAATGGCTTTATGTCCGCTTTTTTGCGGGCCCGGCCTCAACGACCGACCATTCTCCTCCCGATGGACGGCACGCCTTACCTTGCAGCTTTCGCGTACCGGTCTGCAAGACGAGATCGGCAAAAAAATCGCGGCAGACGTCGTCGCCGTGCACATAGGGCTGGCCCGCGGGTACAAAGCTGCCAGACAGGGCGGTCTCCGGATTGCTCCAGGGTGCCTCCTCACCGTTGCCGATCGGGTCGAGCGCAACGCCCATCGCGCTCTTCGCGCGGCGCCAGTCCTCCGCGGTGAGTTCCGGCGACAGGGGCGACGGTTGCTGGGCTACAGTGGGCACGGAGGCTGTCACGTCATCATCGTCCATCAGACCAGCGACGGGGAAGGACAGGCTGCAGCCGCCGGCGATCAATGAAAAAGCGATGGCACCGAACACCAGTACAGAACGCCTTATAGTCTGCCTTGCGTCACTGCGCTTGCTATTGTCCTTATAATCCAGCACTGACAGACTGCGCATAACGCGCCCTTCCACGCACTTCACATCCAAAGGAATTTAGGCTTTGGAACCGTTAATTAGCCGTGACTTTTCAGGCGACAACGACCCTTTCCAGCTCTTTTCATCCTGGCTGAGGGACGCGGAAGCAGGCGAGCCGAATGATCCCAACGCAATGGCGCTTGCGACCGTTGACAGCGACGGTTTGCCTGATCTCAGGATGGTGCTGTTGAAGGGTCACGACGACAACGGTTTTGTCTTTTACACCAACGAGGAGAGTGCCAAGGGCCGCGAGCTCACGGCCAATCCGCGCGCGGCGCTGCTCTTCCACTGGAAAAGCCTGCGGCGCCAAGTGCGTGTGCGCGGCCCCGTGGAGGTCGTCTCGGATGCTGAGTCGGACGAATATTTCGCATCGAGGCCCCGCGGCAGCCAAATCGGCGCCTGGGCGTCGAAGCAGTCTCAACCCCTTGAAAGCCGCTTCGCGCTTGAAAAGGCCGTCGCGAGCTTTACGGCAAAATTCGGCCTTGGCGCGGTTCCCCGGCCTCCTCACTGGCATGGCTTCCGGATTGTGCCCACCGCCATCGAATTCTGGCACGATCGGCCGTTCCGCCTGCATGACCGCATCCGGTTTTCCCGCAGCACCAAAGACGCGCCTTGGGCCAAGGACCGGCTTTATCCCTGAGCCGCGGCGGCGACACACCGCCGGGCCGCGCTATGCAGGTCCTGAGGCGGAAGGCCTCATGGTCTGACGGTGGCCTCCGCTGCCGATATCGCGCATTCTATGATTGAGCAGACTAGCAGCGGCCGCCACGGCCGGCAGGCGAGCAAAGAGCGATGTCCCAGATGTCCAACCAAACGCGGCGCATCATGCTGCTGACCGGCGCCAGTCGCGGCATCGGTCACGCTACCGTCAAGCGCTTCTCGGCCGCCGGGTGGCGTGTCATCACCTGCTCGCGCCACGGCTTTCCCGAGCAATGCCCTTGGGAAATGGGACCTGAGGATCACATTCAGGTCGATCTTGCCGATGTCGACAATACTGCCGCCGCGATCGCCGAGATCCGTAACCGTCTCAAAGCCGAGGGCGGTGTTCTGCACGCTCTCGTCAACAACGCGGCGATCTCGCCCAAGGGCGAAGGCGGCAGCCGGCTTGGTGCTCTCGAAACTTCAATCGGCGATTGGCAGCGGGTTTTTCGGGTGAATTTCTTTGCTCCGATCATGCTGGCACGCGGGCTCGCCGATGAACTGGCCCGCGCCCGCGGGTCGGTCGTGAACGTCACGTCGATCGCGGGCAGCCGTGTTCACCCGTTCGCGGGTTCAGCCTACGCGACATCAAAGGCGGCCCTCGCGGCGCTGACGCGGGAAATGGCGGCCGACTTCGGCCCCCTCGGCATTCGTGTCAACGCAATATCGCCCGGGGAAATAGACACGTCGATCCTGTCGCCGGGCACCGAGAAACTCATCGGTCAAATTCCGATGCGCCGGCTCGGCACGCCGGACGAAGTGGCCAAAGCCATCTATTTTCTGTGTACGGAGGCATCGTCCTATGTGGCCGGCGCTGAATTGCACATCAACGGCGGCCAGCACGTCTGAGGACGGGCTGTCCATGCAAGGGATCGCGCGATGACCGCATCCCTCGGTGATCCAGGTTCAGGCCGGGGCAACGGGCGGCTTTATCCAGCCGCTCCCCGGCTCGCGGCGAGCGTTGCCGTATTCCGCGGCGGCAAGGTCTTGCTCGCTTCGCGGCGATATCCGCCAATGGCAGACGTCTGGAGCCTGCCGGGCGGTCACGTGGAACTTGGCGAAACCCTGGAGGCCGCCGCGCTGCGGGAGCTTGCGGAGGAAGTCGGCATTACGGCTACAATTCTCGGCTTTGCGGGCCATGCCGAGGTCATTGAGCGCGATAGCGCGGGCGTGAAACGCCATTTCGTCGTGGCGGCCTTTGCGGCAAGCTGGCTGAGCGGTGAAGCCGCCGCGATTGCGGAAGTCGCTGCGGTGGAATGGGTTAATCCGTATGATCTCGGGAAACGGGCGGTCACGCCCGGGCTGCCCGACATCGTGGCTCGCGCCGCTCTCATTATTGAACGTGGCGCACCGCTTGCGGCGCGTCGTGACGAGTCCCTTTGAAACGCCAGGTTCGAGGCTAGATCGAGTGCACGGACGTCATGCGCCATCCTTTCTTCAGCTGATGCCCCGGCTCCAAGGCAGATCGGGCAGCTATCGCCCTGCTGCAGTTGTCGCGACAGCCCTTCTCATCGCTCTGCCGACGCCTGCCGCCCTGGCGATAAGCCGGAATGACGGTCCGTTGTTCAGCACGGCCAAGCCAGAATCCGCGCTTGCCGCCAACAGTGCTCCCGCCGCACGGGACAAGAACGCGCAGGACCAGGGCGCTGGCAAGAGCGGCGCGTCCTCAGCCCCGGCAGAGACCCCCACGTCCTCACCGGAGGAGCGACCTCTCTACGAGGGGCAGATGCTGCGGCTGGCCGAGGTGCTGGGTGCCCTCTCCTTTCTACGCAATCTGTGCGGCGCCAATGATGCCCCGCAATGGTATGAGAAGATGCGCGCGCTGATTGACGCCGAGGCGAGCACGGCCGCAGAGCGTGAACGCTTAGCCGGATCATACAACCGCGGCTTCAACGGTTACGCCCTCACATACCGGCGCTGCAACGCGTCAGCACAGGCGGCCATCACGCGTTTCCTGGACGAGGGAGCGCGCCTTGCGACGACGATCAGCTCGCGTTTTGGCGGCTGAAAGACGTCATTTTTCCGGTCCCAAAGCTGCCCGACTGTCGTTTTTCTGCATCAGGGTAAACATGTTTGCGGCGCGCCCGCCGATTTCCTGTGTGTCGTTAACTGCCTCGCAACAACTGGCTGGCGCCGGCAGCGCTTCCTGCGTAATCTCGAATCCGTTGCGTTTTTCCCTCTTCAGGACCCATCGGTTTACGCATGGACGATTCTCAGCCCCATCTCGATATGACGGACACGAGCGAGGAAAAGCGGGCTGCCCTGGCTTATCTCAGCGAGGCCTTTGCGGAGGCGCAGCTCGACGGTCTCGACGGTGACTGCGTGGCGCACGCTGCCCTGTTCACGGCGTTCCACGAGCTGGTCACGACTTACGGCGAAGAAGCCGTTGCCCGATTCGCAGAGAATCTGCCAACCCGGATCCGTGGCGGCGGGTTCACGAGCGGCTTGAGGCACTAGAGGCTGCGGGGAAGTAGAACGCCTTCTTCCGAAGCTTGAGGTTGCCGATCGCTAGACCTATGTGTCAGCGACCATGCCGGTTCACCGGGTGGTGCTCGTCGGTCAAGCGCAGTCGCGGAAGGAGTTCATCATGCCGTCAGCCCTTCTGGCGGATCGCGGCGTCATCCGCATCTCCGGCGCCGATGCTCTCGATTTCCTGCAGAATATCCTGACCTGCCGTTTGGACGATCTCGAGCCAAACGTCGGCCGACTCGGGGCTCTGCTCTCTCCCCAGGGCAAGATTCTGTTTGACGGCCTGTTTACGCCAGCTCCAGAGGGCGGCTTCTTCCTCGATACGGCGCAGGCTGGAATCGCCGATTTCCTCAAGCGCCTCACGCTTTACAAACTGCGTAGCAAGGTTCTCCTCGAAGATCTTTCGGAGACGCTCGCCGTCGCGGCCGGCTGGGATAGCGCGGAGGAGCCGGTCGGCACTCTGATCGCCTACGATGACACCCGGGCGCCTGGTCTCGGCCGCCGCTTCATCGGCGAGCGCGAGGCTTACAGGAACGCGGGTCTTCCAGACGCCGCTGCTTATCATGCCCATCGAATCGCCACCGGTGTCCCGGAAGGCGGGCAGGATTTCGCGTTCGGCGATGCCTTCCCCCACGAGGCAATGATGGACCAGATGGGCGGCGTGGTTTTCGACAAAGGCTGTTATATCGGCCAGGAAGTCGTTTCGCGGATGCATCATCGGGGGATCGCGCGGACGCGCATCGTGGTTGCGACCTTTGCGGACGGCGAAGCGCCAGCGGGGCAAACCTCGGTGGAAGCGGGCGGCAAGCTGGTCGGCCATCTCGGGTCGCATGCGGGTCCTGTCGCGCTCGCGATGCTCAGGCTCGACCGGGTGGTCGACGCACAAGCGGCTGGCCTGCCGCTGCTGGCGGACGGACGGCCGCTGACGGTGGCGTTGCCGGCCTACGCCCGCGTGTCCTTCCCCACGACTGCCGCAAACGGGGGGACGCCGTCATGAATCACAGCACGAACACGACGGTGCCCATTGGTCTCGTCGACCATCCTGACGGCAAGCGGCGCTGCTGGTGGCCGGGGTTCGACCCCCTTTATGTCACCTACCATGATACCGAATGGGGGGTGCCCGAGTTCGACGACCGGGCGCTGTTCGAGAAGCTTATTCTTGACGGCTTTCAGGCAGGATTGTCATGGATCACGATCCTCCGGCGCCGCGAGGGCTTCCGCGAGGCCTTCGCGGGCTTTGAGCCGGAGGTGATCGTTCGCTTCGACGAAGCCAAGCGCGCCGCGCTGATGGCGGACACTCGCATCATCCGCAACCGGGCCAAGATCGAGGGCACGGTGAAGAGCGCGCGGGCCTGGCTCGACATCATGGAAAACGGTGGTTTTGCGCGCTTTCTGTGGGATATCGCCGGGGGTCGGCCACACCAGAGCAATTTGCGCTCGCGCGACGAGGTGCAGGCGGAGACGGAGACCTCGCGCCGGATGTCAAAAGCCCTGAAGGCGGCGGGCTTCACCTTTTGTGGTCCCACCATAACCTATGCCTTCATGCAGGCGGTCGGGATGGTCAATGACCATTTGGTGGGCTGCTATCGCCACGCCGAGTGTGCAGCCCTTGCCGACCAGATGCCCGAGGGCTTCCGTTAGTGGCCACTATGGGCTCCTCGTCATGAACAGGACAGGCAGCAAGGCGACCCGCGCCTGGCAGCGGATGCTGTCCGGCAGGCGGCTCGACCTCCTCGACCCGTCACCCCTCGATATCGAGATCGAGGACATCGCGCACGGGCTCGCGCGCGTTGCCCGCTGGAACGGCCAAACCAGCGGGCCACATATCTATTCCGTCGCCCAGCACTCGCTCCTGGTGGAGGCCATCGCCTGCCATATGGTTTCGCCCAAGACAGCCGCTGCGGCGCAGTGGCAGCTCGGCGTGCTGCTGCACGATGCCGCCGAATATGTCATCGGGGATATGATCTCGCCCTTCAAGACGGTCATGGGCGGCACCTATCGCGAAGTGGAAGCACGCCTCATGGCCGCTGTTCACCTCCGCTTCGGGCTACCTGCGACCCTGCGCTCTGACGTGCGCGATCTCACCAAGCGGGCCGACCAGCAGGCGGCCTTTCTCGAAGCGACACAGCTTGCAGGCTTCGATCGCGCTGAAGCATTGAAATTCTTCGGCCGGCCCGCAGCCTTGCCCCAGTCCGTCTTCTCCTATCTCACGCCCTGGAGCGCCGACGAGGCGAAGGCGCGTTTCCTCACACGTTTCGAGGCCGTGAGCGCAACGAGCCGCCTCTCGCCCCATAGCGGGAGCGTCGCGACTTCTGATTGAAACGAAAGCGCGGCTTTATAGAAGCGTGCATCGCCTCTTAACCCCATGGTGCTAAATCAATTCCTTCTAGAGATCTGACCGCACACACGAATCGCCTTATGGTCGCACCCTGACATGCTTAGAATGTGACCAGTTTGGATCGACCCATGCCTGCCATCCACGTTTGCCCCTTGTCTCGCCTCTCGGAGACCGTGGCAGCCTCCTCTGCCAGTCATCTCATTTCGCTGACGAGCGGCGATATCACCACGGCGACACCGGACGCCATCGCCGCGGACCATCATCTCAGCATCCGCATGAGTGACATCGTCGCGCCACTTGATGGCCACGTGCTCCCGGATGTCGAGCACGTGGATGCATTGCTTGCCTTCGTCCACAACTGGCCACGCGAACACCCGCTCGTCATTCATTGCTTCGCGGGGATCAGCCGCTCCACAGCGGCGGCGCTTGTATCGTTCTGTGCCCTGAACGCGAATCAAGATGCCGCGGAGGCAGCCAACGTCTTGCGTCTCGCCTCGCCTTCCGCGACGCCCAATATCCGCTTCATCGAGGTGGCCGACGCGCGGCTCGGCTACGAAGGACAGCTTGTCGCCGCCACCCATGCCATCGGTCGCGGCTGCGACGCCTTCGAGGGCGAGCCTTTCGCCCTCCCGCTGCATAACGCCTAAGCGAAGCGAGGCATGGAGCCGGCCGCCCAGTCACCACCAACAGCCATCGAGATCGGTCTCGCGGCCGCGATCGT
Source organism: Chelatococcus sp. YT9 (assembly GCF_018398315.1). Lineage (NCBI taxonomy): Bacteria > Pseudomonadati > Pseudomonadota > Alphaproteobacteria > Hyphomicrobiales > Chelatococcaceae > Chelatococcus > Chelatococcus sp. YT9. Next base: position 2,996,606 of record NZ_JAHBRW010000001.1, on the reverse strand, counting down.
TGTGGTCAAGGGCGATGTGCCACAGATCCTCGTCGCGCGCGGCGGCGACGCGACGCCGGGCCTGCCGTTCGGCGTCTTCGATCCATTGGCGCATCGCACCTTCGAAATCGGGCTCAGGGCCTGGGTGAAAGAGCAGACCGGCTTCAGCCTGGGCTATGTGGAACAACTCTACACCTTCGGTGATCGTGGCCGGCATGCCCGGCGCGGCGACGGCGAGCCGCACGAGGTGTCGGTGGGCTATCTGGCGCTGACCCGGCTTGGCGCGGAGGCGAGTGAGGTGCCAACGACCGCACGTCTCCTGCCCTGGTACCACTTCTTTCCATGGGAGGACTGGCGTAGCGGCAAGCCCGAATGCCTCGCCGCGATCCTGCCCGCTCTCGACGAATGGGCTGCCGATGTCATTGCCGACAGGGAAGACATCGAACGGCGCGGCTTGTCCCGCCGCGAACGGCTCAAACTCAGCTTCGGCACGGCGAGCATCCCCTGGGACGAGGAAAAGGCGCTCGACCGCTATGAACTGCTTTACGAGGCAGGCCTCGTCGGCGAGGCGTTGCGCGACGGGCGGCCGAGCGCCGAAGCGCGCCAGAGCTTGCCGCCGGCCGGCGAGATGATGCGCTTCGACCACCGCCGGATTCTCGCCACCGCCATCAGCCGGCTGCGCGCCAAGCTGAAGTACCGACCGCTCATTTTCGAGCTGATGCCCCCGACTTTCACGCTTACCGCCTTGCAGCGCACCGTGGAGGCCATTGCCGGGCGGCATCTCCACAAGCAGAACTTCCGACGCTTCGTGGAAGGCACCGCGCTCGTCGAGCCCACGGGCGATATGGCACCCACAGCCGGGCGCCCTGCCGCCGTGTTCCGCTTCCGCCGCGAAGTGCTGCAGGAAAGGCCTTCTCTCGGCCTACGTCTCGGCGGGCGAGGCTAACCCGGGGCAGGACAGCATGATCGAGATCGCGGGTTAAAGGTAGAACGAAGCCATGGAATGGGTACTGCTCGCGCTCCTGATACTGGCCTTGCCGATCATGACGATCGCCAGTTTTATAATGGCCTTGAACCTCAAGCAGCGCACGCGCCTGCTCGAGGAGAAGGTCCAGGGCCTGGAGCAGGCTCTGGCTCTCGGCGAAGGGCCTGCGCAGGCGCCCCTATCGCCCGGCTCGACGCCGGAAGAGCCGGAGCGGCCCGCCGACGAAATAGCCCAGGCGCCGGACGAGGTGGCGGATGCGGTCCCGCCTGAGCCCGCCCTTGAGCCTGAGGGGCCGGAATGGCCACAGGCCGCCCGTGCGGACGCCGCCGACACGGCCGGCTCCGTGCCGGCGCCACCGCAGCCCGGCCTGGAGGAGCGGCTCGGCTCGCGCTGGGCTGTGTGGGTTGGCGGCATCGCACTGGCGCTCGGTGGCTTCCTGCTTGTGCGTTTCTCCGTCGAACAGGGCTATTTCGGCCCGGGCGTCCGCGTCACGGGAGCCGCCCTTCTCGCGCTCGCGCTGATCGCGGTCGGCGAATGGTTCCGCAGGCGTGAACGCGCGGAGGGCTTTGCGGGTATTCCCTCGGCCCATGTACCCAGCGTGCTGACCGCCGCCGGGACCGCGTCGGCGTTCGCCACGGTCTATGCATCCTATGCGCTCTACGACTTCATTAGTCCTGCGACCGCATTCGTGCTGCTCGGCCTCGTATCGCTGGCGACGCTGACAGCCTCGGTGCTGCATGGGCCGGCGCTGGCGGCTCTCGGGCTTCTTGCGGCTCTCGTATCGCCGCTGCTCGTCTCCACGGACGAGCCCAAGCCGTGGGCGCTGGTGATTTACCTCCTCTTCCCGGTTGCCGCCTCGTACGCTCTTGCGCGTCTGCGCCTGTGGAAGTGGCTCGCGGTCTCGGCCACGCTAGGCGCTGCGCTCTGGGGCGCCTTCCTCGTGCTCGTCTTCTCGGCCGGGCACGCGCCGGCCCTCCTGACGCATATCATCCTCCAAGCCTTGCTTGCCGTCTTGCTTCTCGTCGCGGATCCGAACCGCGGGGTGGAAGACGAGAGCGCCTACCCAGATAAGCTTGGCCTCGGGGTGCTGATCGTCTTCGCGGGTTTGTCGGGGCTTGCGATGACGGTGTCGCTCGACAGCGGCACCCGCGCGCTCTTCGGTGGGATCATGGTCGCCCTTTACATGGCGACCGCGGTCCGGATCGCGCCGGCCGCCGGCGCCGCCGCGCTCGCCGCGGCCATCGCCGGCGCCGGGCTCTTCTTCTGGCCTGTTGCCAGGGAAGCCCTCGCCGAACCGCAGAACGTGCTGCCGGGCGGCGCGGGCAGCGTGCCCATGCCAGAGACCTTGAGCCTTTATCTCACCTTCGCCGTCGGCAGTGGCGCGGCCGTGGCGCTGGCGAGCCTCTGGCGTATCCTTCGTGGAGCACGCCTGCCTTTCTTGACAATCGCCTGCTATGCGGGCGCTGCGACTGTCGGGCCGCTCGCCCTTCTCGTCGTCGCCTATTGGCGTGTCGCCGGTTTCGACAAGAGCATTCCTTTCGCGCTCGTCGCGGCAGCCCTTGGTCTTGCCGCCACATATGCCGCGCGCCTGACGCGCACGCGGGAGGGGGAAGCGCCGGTCCTGGCGCTCGGCACAGGCGCTTTCGCTTCCGCCGCCGTCGCGGCGCTTGCGCTCGGCCTCACTTTCGCGCTCGACAAGGGCATGCTGACAGTCAGCTTCGCGCTCGCGGCGCTGGGCACGGCCTGGGTTGGCTGGCTCTGCCGGATCCCAGCCCTGCGCTACGTCGTCGGCGCGATCGGCGCCCTTGTCCTCGGCCGCGTCATCTGGGACCCTGCCATCGCAGGCAGCGATCTCGGCACCACGCCGATCCTGAACTGGCTGCTCTGGGGCTATGGTGTGCCGGCGGTCAGCTTTGGCCTCGCGGCGGTTATCCTAGCGAGGCATCGCCGGGACGCCATCACGCAGCTCTGCGAAAGCCTCTCGATCGTCTTCGCGGCGCTACTCGTTTTCTTCCAGATCCGCCATGCGCTCAGTGGCGGTGACATCCTGCGGGAATCCTCCAGCCTGATCGAGGCGGGGCTGATGGTGACTTCGAGCCTCCTGTTTTCACTCGTGATGGTGCGCTTCGATACGCGCCGGAGAGATCCGGTCTATCGCATCGCTTCGCTGGCTTTCGGCGCCTTCTCGCTGGCCATATCCTTCGGTTCCCTGGCTTTCATCGACAACCCAGCCTTTTCGGGCGATGCCGTTCCGGGTGGCGCGATCTTCAACGGGCTTCTTCTCGGTTATCTCATCCCGGCGATCGCCGCCTTTGCAGTGGCCTGGTATGCGCGGCCGAGCCGACCAATGTGGTACGTATATACCGCGGCAGGGCTCGGCCTCTTTCTGCATCTGCTTTATATGCTGCTGGAAATCCGCCGGTTGTTCCAGGGCCCCGTGCTCAGTATTTGGCGGGTGACCAGCGAAACGGAGCTCTGGGTCTATTCGCTGGCGCTTCTCGCGATGGGCGTACTGTTGCTCGCTATCGGGCTTTTGTGGCGGCTTCGTCTCGCCCGGCTCCTGTCCGGGGCCTATATCCTTGCTGCCGTGCTGAAGGTGTTCCTTGTCGACATGGCGAACCTCGAAGGCGCGCTCCGGGCATTGTCCTTCATCGGACTGGGGCTTGTTCTGGTCGGCATCGGCCTTGCCTATCAAAAGCTTCTCCTGAGGACCAGGCCTCACATCCCCGTGCCAAGGACAGAGCCGCCCACGCCGCCGCAATAATGCCGCGTGGAACGGCGACAAGGTGGAAGGGCTCCAAGCTTGCAACTTGGGGGGTAAACGGGCGATAACGCGCACCATGACCAAAGAAGTTTCTAAGGACCCATCTCCTCGCGCTGCGAACCAGCCCGACCTGGCCGCTCTCCCCTTCGAGCGGGCGCTGGCTGAGTTAGAGCAGATCGTCGCGCGTCTCGAACGCGGCGATGTGGCACTTGAGGAATCGCTCGCCATCTATGAGCGCGGCGAGGCTCTGAAGGCTCACTGCGAGGCTTTGCTGAGGCGCGCCGAGCAGCGCATCGAGAAAATAACCCTGTCGTCCGATGGTCGGGCGGTCGGGACAGAGCCGCTCGACATCGAGACATAAAAAGCCGCCCGACCGGATCGCCCTCCATTCCAGCCGGGCGGGTCGATCTCTTTTTTGCGTGAGGACCATCGCCGTGCCGGCAGCTACCCCACTTCTGGACACGATCGACCTGCCCGAGGACCTCAGGCGCCTGCCCGACGCGGCGCTGCGCCAGCTCGCCGATGAGCTGCGGCAGGAAACCATCAGCGCCGTCTCGATCACCGGCGGCCATCTCGGTGCGGGATTAGGCGTCGTCGAACTGACCGTCGCGCTCCATCACGTATTCGACACGCCGCGCGACCGCATCATCTGGGACGTCGGCCATCAGGCCTATCCGCACAAGATTCTGACCGGCCGGCGCGACCGGATCCGCACTTTGCGCAAGCCAGGCGGTCTTTCCGGCTTCACGCGCCGCTCGGAGAGCGAATACGACCCCTTCGGGGCCGCCCATTCCTCGACCTCGATTTCCGCCGGTCTCGGCATGGCCGTTGCCCAGACGCTCGACCATGCCGCCGGCAATGAGGCAGGGGGCAAGCCGCGGAACGTTGTGGCCGTCATAGGCGACGGGGCCATGTCAGCGGGGATGGCCTATGAAGCGATGAACAACGCCGGCGCTATGAACGCGCGGCTCATCGTCATCCTCAACGACAATGACATGTCGATCGCGCCGCCGGCCGGTGCCATGTCGGCCTATCTCGCGCGCCTCGTCTCCGGCGGCACTTACCGTTCCATCCGTGAAGTGGGCAAGCAACTTGCCCGCCACCTCCCGAAGTTCCTCTACGAGAAGGCGCAACGCGCCGAGGAATTCGCACGCGGATTCTGGACCGGCGGCACGCTTTTCGAAGAACTCGGCTTTTACTATGTCGGCCCGATCGACGGCCATAACCTCGACCATCTCCTGCCGGTGCTGCGCAACGCCCGCGACGCGACCTCCGGGCCAATTCTCGTCCATGTGGTCACCCAAAAGGGCAAGGGCTACGCGCCAGCTGAGGCCTCGGCTGACAAGTACCATGGGGTCGGAACCTTCGACGTCGTCACCGGTGTCCAGGCGAAGCCCAAGAGCAACGCGCCCGCCTATACCAAAGTCTTCGCGGAGAGCCTGGTTGCTGCGGCCCGCGCGGATGAGAAGATCGTCGCCGTTACCGCCGCAATGCCGTCAGGCACCGGGCTCGACCTGTTCGGACAGGTCTTCCCGACGCGGACCTTCGACGTTGGCATCGCGGAGCAGCATGCCGTGACCTTCGCGGCGGGCCTTGCTACGGAAGGCTACAAGCCGTTCTGCGCCATTTATTCGACCTTCCTGCAGCGCGCCTATGACCAGGTGGTCCACGACGTCTCCATCCAGAAGCTGCCGGTGCGCTTCGCTATCGACCGCGCCGGGCTCGTGGGGGCCGATGGCGCGACCCACGCCGGCTCCTTCGACATCGCCTTCCTCGGCTGCC